>DATEZY010000001.1:0-4338 GCA_035255085.1 Azospira sp.
AAGTTGCCGCAGTAACAGGTCAATGTCGTCCTCGTACTCCCTAATCAATGCCTGCTCCAATCGCCGCTCCTCGCTATGGGCAAAGATGTCGAAGGGCGATCCGCGCAGGAAGCGCAGATGCGCCAGGAGCCACAATACCCGCAGCATCCAGGGGCCGTATTGCCGTTTGGAAATGCGTCCGCTGCTTGGGTCCGGTTTGGCGAGAAGCGGCGGAGCCAGGTGAAAGTGGAACTGGTAGTCGCCTTCGAACTGCGCCGCGACCTGGGCTAGGAAGTCTGTTTCCGTGTAGAGGCGGGCGACCTCGTATTCGTCCTTGATGGCCAGGAGCTTGAAGTAGCTCCTGGCCACGGCTTCCGCCAGGGCGCTAGTGGTGCAGCCCGAGTCGGCTTCGGCTTGGCGTACCTGTTCCACCCGGTCCTGGTAGCGGCGAGCGTAGGCTTCGTTTTGGTAGGCGCGCAGAAAGTCGCTCCGTCGGGTTACGGTTTCTGTCAGGCTACGGGAAAACTGGTGTAGAGGTTGTGTCAGAGGCGGGGCAGCATAGCGTTGCACCGCCTCCAGGTCGTGGGCGGCGCGACGCCCCCAAAGGAAGGCTTGCAGGTTGGCGGCGACCGTGGAGCCATTGAGCTCGATGGCCCGGGTGATAGCCGCCAGGGCGATTGGGATCATGCCCTTTTGCCAGGCGAAGCCAAGCAGGAGCATGTTGGTGTAGAGCGCGTCCCCCATGAGCTCGGCGGCCAAATCCTGGGCGTCGAGGAAGCTGCAGCCTTCTTTCCCGGCTGCGTCGCTGATGGCGGTCTGCATTCGATCCAATGGGAACAACCAGTCCGGATTGCGGGTAAATTCGGCGGTGGGGGTTTCGCTGCAATTGACCACGACCCGGGTGCGGCCCTCAAGCATCTTGGCCAGGGCTTCGGTGCTGGCAGTAACGACCAGGTCCCCGCCCAGCACAGTGTCAGCGTCGCCGGTGGCGACGCGGGCCGCGTGGATGTCGGTCGGGGTGTCGGCAATGCGCAGGTGGGAGAAAACGGCGCCGTATTTTTGCGCCAGCCCGGTCATGTCCAGTACCGATACTCCCTTGTTGTCGAGGTGCGCCGCCATGCCGATGATGGCCCCCAGAGTGATTACCCCGGTGCCGCCGACCCCGGTGATCAGTAAATTGAACGGCTTGGCTGTGCTGGGGAGGATGGGGGGCGGCAGGTCGGCGAAGAGGGTCGCGCTTTCCGGGGATTCCCCGCTCCGGGGGGCGGCCAGAGCCTTGCCTGGCTTCAGGTTTCCGCCCTCGACGGTGACAAAGGACGGGCAAAAGCCCTTGAGGCAAGAATAGTCCTTGTTGCAGTTGGATTGGTCGATGGCCCGCTTGCGCCCGAATTCGGTCTCCACTGGTATGACGGAGAGGCAGTTGGATTGCACCGAGCAGTCGCCGCAGCCTTCGCAGACCAGTTCGTTGATGAATACGCGCCGGGCCGGGTCGGCCAGCTTGCCCCGCTTGCGGCGGCGCCTTTTTTCCGTGGCACAGGTCTGATCGTAGATCAGGATGGAAACACCGGGGATTTCCCGCAGTTCCCGTTGTACAGCGTCCAATTCATCCCGATGGCGCACCGGCACATTGGGGGCGAGATCGGCGACGCCTGCGTATTTCTCCGGTTCGTCGGTGAGGATGACCATCTTCTTCACCCCCTCCGCTTCGAGTTGGCGAGTCAGCTGGGGGACAGTGAGG
This sequence comes from Azospira sp., assembly GCA_035255085.1. Classification (GTDB taxonomy): domain Bacteria; phylum Pseudomonadota; class Gammaproteobacteria; order Burkholderiales; family Rhodocyclaceae; genus Azospira. The sequence goes on from DATEZY010000001.1 coordinate 1,718, forward strand.
GTGCCATCCAGCGGCTGGCCACCGGTCATGGCCACGGCGTCGTTATAGAGGATCTTGTAGGTGATGCCGGGCGGCATGGTGGTGCCGCCAGCCTTGTCGCTGGCGCCGCTCAGCCATGCTTCGGGTACGTCCTTGTTGAAGGCGGCTACAGCCTGCCGTATGGCGAGTAGGCCGGAGTGGAAGTAGGTGCCATCTCCCAGGTTGGCGAAGATGTGCCGGTCTTCACAGAACGGAGCCTGTCCGACCCAGGCGACTCCCTCTCCTCCCATGTGGGAGAAGGTGGCGGTGTTGCGGTTCATCCAGGTGGCCATGTAATGGCAGCCAATGCCAGCCACGGCCCGGGAGCCGTCCGGTACCCGGGTGGAGGTGTTGTGGGGGCAGCCGGAGCAGAAGTGGGGTGTACGCTGAATCGGAGCGGCGGCACTTTGGCTCAAGAGGATGGTGGGCGGCAGTCCAGCCCTCTGCTTGGCCTCGATGATGGCCAGTCTGGCCTTGATGGCAGAGCTGGTGAAAAATCGCTCGATGCGTGCGGCGATAACCCGGGCTATCTGGGCCACGGACAGCTCCCCTGCCGCGGGCAGCAGCCATTCGCCGTGGGGCAGACTCCACTCTCCCTTTTCATCGAACTTGCCGATGACCCGGGGGCGGACGTCCTCGCGCCAGTTGTAGAGCTCTTCCTTGAGCTGGTACTCGAGCATCTGGCGTTTTTCTTCCACTACTAAAATTTCTTCCAGGCCCGCGGCGAACTGCCGAACACCCTCCGACTCCAGGGGCCAGACCATGCCCACCTTGTACAGCCGGATGCCAATCTGGGCGGCCAGCTGCGCATCGATCCCCAGTTCGTCCAGTGTCTGCATTACGTCCAGATAAGACTTCCCGGCGGTAATGATGCCAAGGCGAGCAGATTTCCCGGAATCGGCAGCGTCGATCAGAACCCGGTTGAGATGGTTGGCTCGGGCGTAGGCCAGGGCAGCGTAGAGCTTGAAGTGGGTCAGCCGGGCTTCCTGCTGCAGCGGCGGATCGGGCCAGCGGATGTTGAGGCCGTCAGGGGGGAGTGCAAAATCTTCAGGCAGCCTGATCTGGGGTAGGAGTGGATCAATCAGCACCGAAGCCGAGGTTTCAACGGTGTCGGCCAGGGCCTTAAAGGCGACCCAGCAACCGGAGTAACGGCTCATGGCCCAGCCGTGCAAGCCCAGGTCCAGATATTCCTGCACATTGGCAGGGTAGAGCACCGGCATCATCACTGCCTTGAACAGGTGCTCGGTCTGATGCGGCAGGGTGGATGATTTGGCGGCATGATCGTCCCCCGCCACCACCAGTACCCCGCCATGGCGGGACGAGCCGGCTGCATTGGCGTGGCGGAAGATGTCGCCACAACGATCCACGCCGGGGCCCTTGCCATACCAGAGACCGAAGACACCGTCGTACCTGGCGCCGGGGAATAGGTTGAGTTGCTGGCTGCCCCACACGGCGGTGGCAGCGAGATCCTCGTTGATGCCGGGCTGGAAAACCACGTGGTGGGCGTCCAGATGCGGCTTGGCGTTCCATAGGGCCAGGTCGAGTGCCCCCAGCGGGCTGCCGCGATAGCCGGAGACAAAGCCTGCGGTGTTGAGCCCCTGGGCCTGGTCGCGCAGCCGCTGCAGCATGGGCAGGCGGACGAGGGCTTGAATGCCGGTGAGAAATACCCGGCCTGACGTGGTGCTGTACTTATCCTCGAGCGTCACCAGGTTTTTTGGCTGTGAGAGATCGCTCATGGGATGCCCTCCTCCGGTATTTAGTTAGGCCCTGCTTGCCTCCCTGTTGGGCTGCGCGCTGGCTTGGCGTCCCGACGTCCGCCTCGTGGGCGGGGTCGGTCATAACTCGATCGCGTGGGGGTGTGACACTCGCAAAAGTAGACAATGCCTAGGCTGGAATGTTGCGTAGGTCCGTGCGAAATGTGCTGGCGAGAGTGGGGCAAGGGAGGGGGGGGGAAGCTGCTCTAAAAAATCATTTGCAGAAACTACTGGACGGCGGCGCAAGTCTTGCTATAATGCCGCCTGTCTTCGCGACATGGCCTTGACGGCAATAAGATGTCTAGCCATAATTCGCGGTTCAGCCCGGAGGGGTTCCCGAGCGGTCAAAGGGATCAGACTGTAAATCTGACGGCTCTGCCTTCGAAGGTTCGAATCCTTCCCCCTCCACCAGATTTAATAGCGGCAGTGCGGTGCGTCAATGCTGATGCGCCGCGGGTGAAGGTTGATGCGGGTGTAGCTCAATGGTAGAGCTGAAGCCTTCCAAGCTTAAGACGAGGGTTCGATTCCCTTCACCCGCTCCACTCCGCGACAGTAGGTTGCAAAACGGAATGCTCATGTAGCTCAGTGGTAGAGCACTCCCTTGGTAAGGGAGAGGTCGGCAGTTCAATCCTGCCCATGAGCACCACCAATCGCACCGAAGGTTTTGTTAATTTTTCTAAATTTCGAGGTACCGGAATGGCCAAGGGAAAATTTGAACGTACGAAGCCGCACGTAAACGTGGGTACGATTGGTCACGTTGACCATGGTAAGACCACCCTGACCGCTGCGATCACCACCGTTCTGTCCCGTAAGTTTGGCGGCGAAGCCAAGGCTTACGACCAGATCGAT
>DATEZY010000002.1:0-3132 GCA_035255085.1 Azospira sp.
GGCCTGGAGCTGGGTCACGTCCCAGTTCGCTCCGGCAGCGGCCAAAGCCGTGGTGGCGGTGGCCAGGTTTTCCAGGGTGACGAAGTTCATCACCAGGCGGCCATTAGGCTTGAGGCGCCCCAGGATCAGGTCGATGAGACCGGCCAGTTCGCCGCCGGAGCCGCCGACGAACACCGCATCCGGGTCGGGCCAGGTCTCCAGCCCTTCCGGGGCCTTGCCGTGGCGCAGGGTGTAGTTGGTGGCCTGGAAACGCAGGGCGTTTTCCCGGGCGTTGGCGGCATCGCCCTCGTTTTTCTCGATGGCGTACACGTGGCCGTGGCGGCACAGGCGGCTAGCCTCCAGACCCACGGAGCCGGAACCGGCGCCGATGTCCCAGACCACGCTGTCGGGCTTGAGACCCAGCTTGGCCAGGGATAGAGCCCGGGCTTCCAGCTTGGTGATGAGGCCTTTCTCGGGCTGGCGCTGGACGAAATCCAGGTCGTCGAAACCGAAGATGGCGCGCGGGTCGGCCACGCTGCGTTCCACCAGTACCACATTGGGGTCGGGGAAGCTCAGGTTGGCGGCCTGTTCCAGGGACAGGTCGGGGAACAGTTGTTCGTCCGGCAGGGCCAGCTTGGCGGCCACCGACAGGCGGATCTCCTCACCATAGCCGGCCGCCAGCAGCGCCCGGGCCAGGCGGGCCGGGTTGTTGTCCGGGCCGGTGAAGGCCGCCACCTTGGGATATTCGGCGATGGCCCGGATCAGCTTGTAGAGGCCGTTTTCCGGCGTGGTGCCGGCCTGCCACTCGCCGGCATCGGCGGTGTGGCAGGTGGAGATGCGGTAGTCCTGCCAGGGCCGCTGGAAGCGGGCGAAGGCCAGTTGCAGGGTGGAGGGGGCGGGCAGCACGGTGACCGATTCGGCCCCCAGCTTGCCCACCAGATAGCTGGCCATGCCATGGCAGAGGGGGTCGCCGGTGGCGAGGACCACGGCGGGCATGCCGTCGGCAGCGGCTTCTTGAATCCAGCCCGGCACCTGGCCCAGCTTGCCGTCCATGTCCTTCAAGGAGGCGCTGGCGGCCAGGTGGGCTTGCACCAGGGCCAGGGTGCGGCCGGCGCCGACGATGAGGCCGGCGGATTGCAGGCATTGGCGGGCGGAGTCGGGCAGGCCGGCCCAGCCGTCGTCCAGGATGCCGAGGACGGTGCAGTTCTGTTTAGACAATTTCACTCTCTTCGACGCGGCAGATGAACTGGCCTTCGAAATCGCAGACCAGCACGGTGAGTTGGTAGGGCCCCGGATGGCAGGCGCGCAGGCTCTGCATGGCGTGGATCGCCAGGGCCCGGTGGAAGGGTACGGTGAGGTCCAGGGCCGCCAGGCGCTCGGCGGCAAAGCGGGCGGTTTCGGCGCTGCGGATTTCCTCCACCAGATCGGCGGGGGCGCCCACTTCGGTGGCGCAGGCGGCCAGCAGGTCCCGGTCGATCTCCTGCTTCCAGGCGTGGGTCACGGCCAGGCCCTGGCCCATCTTGGTCAGCTTGCCCACCATGGCGCCGATGTAGACGTGCTGCATCTGGCGCTTGATGGCGCTCTGGAAGGCGGCCTTGACGAAGTCACCCATCTGCACGAAGCAGGCTTCCTCCAGCTGGGGTAGCTGCTTCATGGCGAACTTTTCGGTGCGCCCGCCGGTGGTGAATACCACGCTGGTCTGGCCCTGGCGCGCCGCCACGTCCACCGCCTGGACCACGCTGGCGCGGAAGGCGGCGGTGGAATAGGGGCGGACGATGCCGGTGGTGCCGAGGATGGAAATGCCGCCCAGGATGCCGAGGCGGGCATTGAGGGTCTTCTTCGCCATTTCCTCGCCACCGGGCACGGAGATGGTCACTTCCAGGCTGTCGCCGGCTTCGAGAATGGGGGCGCCGGCCCGGGCCACGTTGTCGCTGATGTTGCGCCGGGGCACCGGGTTGATGGCGGGGCCGCCCACTTCCAGGCCCAGGCCTTCCTTGGTGACGACGCCGACGCCGGGGCCGCCCTTGAGGATGACCTTGCCCTGGCCGTCGGGGATGCGCACCACGTCGGCGGTCATGTGGGCGCCATGGGTGGCGTCCGGATCGTCGCCGGCGTCCTTGATGCTGACGGCGTGGCCATGGTTGCCATCCACGGCACCGTCGTTGATGACGAATTCCTGATCATGGCCGTTGGGCAGGCGGCAAACGATCTTCTCCGGCACCTGGCCCTGGATGAGGCCCAGGGTGGCGGCCACGGCGGCGGCGGCCGAGTTGGCGCCGGTGGTGAAGCCGGAGCGGTTGCCCCGCTCCCGCTTGGCCGTGCCCTTGCGGACCTTCTCGGCCTTGGGTGAATCAGTGCTCATGCCAGACTCACGCCGCGGCTTTTTTCTGCTCGGCTTCAGCCAGGGAGAGCAGGGCGTGGATGGCCGCCACCACCAGGGTGGAGCCGCCCTTGCGGCCCTTGATGGCGACCCAGGGCACTTCGCTGACGGTCATCAGCAGGTCCTTGGATTCGGCGGCGGAGACGAAGCCCACCGGCATGCCGATGACCAGGGCGGGACGCACGCCTTCTTCCTTGATCAGGCGGATCAGCTCGATCAGCGCCGTGGGGGCGTTGCCGATGCCGACGATGGCGCCGTCCAGCTTGCCTTCCCGCTGGGCCTTGCGCATGGATTGCACGGCCCGGGTGGTGTCCTGGGCCTGGGCGTCGGCGATGACGTCCGGATCGGAAATGTAGTGGTGGGTGGTGAGGCCGAAGTGCTTCAGGCGCGGCTTGGAAAGGCCGACGCAGATCATTTCCACGTCCGCCACGATGGGGGTGCCGCCCTTCAGTACCGCCTTGAAGCCGGCCTGCATGGCGTCCGGGTGGAAGGCGGTGAGACCGTTGAATTCGAAGTCGGCGTTGGCGTGGATCATGCGCCGCACCAGGGGCCACTGCTCGTCGGTGTAGGCGTGGGGACCGGCTTCGGCGTCGATGATGGCGAAGGAATCGTGCTCGATGGCGCGGCCGGCGGCGGTCAGTTGTTCGGTGACGACGTTGGTATTCTGGTTCATGGCTTACCCGTGAGTGTGATGATCGTGGGAGTGATTGTGGCCATGGCAGTGGCCGTGACCATGATCGTGATCATGTTTATGACCACATCCTCCATGTTCC
>DATEZY010000003.1:0-2402 GCA_035255085.1 Azospira sp.
AGCAGGGCGTGGAGCCAGTGCAGCAGCACCGCCGGCAGGGTGTAGCGGGTGGGGTGGTTGGGGGGGAGGGCGCTCATCGGATCACCACGCCCCAGGGCAGTTCGCCGACGCTGATGTCCTGGAGTTTCACCAGGCGCCCCGTGTCGATCACCGAGACGCTGTTGGAACGGCCGTTGGCCACGTAGAGCTTGGTCCCGTCGGGGGTCAGGGCCATGTTCCAGGGGCGCTTGCCTACTTCCAGCGTGGCCAGCACGGCATTGCTCGCCGTGTCGATGACGCTGACCGTACCGTCCTTGCCGTTGCTGACGAAGACGCGCTTGCCGTCGGGGCTGACGGCGACGCCGGCGGGATTCTGGCCGATCTTGATTTCCGCCACCACCTGGCGGCGGTCCACATCGACGGCGTAGACCTTGCCCGCCATTTCGCAGGCCACGTAGGCCCGGTGGCCGTCCGGCAGGAAGCCGATGCCCCGGGGGCGGCGCCCCACGGCGATGCTGCCCACTACTTTGGCGGCGGCCACGTCGATCACATCCACCTGTTCCGCCTCCTCGGCACTGACGTAGAGCCAGCGGCCATCCGGGCTGAACACCGCGTGTTCCGGGTTCTTGCCCTGGACCGGTACGTTCACCGATGCCCCGTCGGCCTGGCCCGGGCGCAGCAGGACGACGCTGTTGTTGTCCTCCACGGCGGCAGCGAGGCGCTGGCCATCGGCAGAGACATAGACTCCTTCCGGGGAGTCGCCCAGGGGCAGCTGGCGCTCGATGCGGCCTGTCGCCAGGTCGATCACCAGCAGGGCGCCGGCCTTGGCATCGGTGACGTAGAGCTGGCGCCCCGCCGGGTCGGCGGCGATGCCCCGGGGGCGGATGCCGCCGGGCAGGGTGCCGCTGACCTGGTCGGTGGCGGTGTCGATGATGCTGATGTTGCCGGACTTCTCGTTGGGCACGTAGGCGAAGGGGGCGGCTTGGGCCTGGCCTGCCATGGCAAGGCCGGCCAGGCCCAGCACGGCGAGCCAGGCCAGGAGCCGGGAGCGGGCAGCGGGAGCACCGGCGGCGGGGCGGCCCATGTCAGCTCCCCGGGGCCTGGTGGCTGACGCCGTAGCGGGCAAAGATCTTGTCCACCGTGCCGTCCTTTTCCAGGTCCGCCAGGGCCTTGCCCAGGGCGTCGGCCAGTTCCGGGCTGTCGGCCTTCACCGCCATGCCGAGGGCCCAGCTGTCGATCTTCAGTTCGGGCATTTTCACCGGCCCCAGGGTGAAGGGGCTGTTGTTGCCCAGGGCGGCTTCCAGCTCGGTGCGGGGGGCCATCACTGCCGCCACTTCGCCCTTCTTGAGGCCGGCCGCGGCTTCGCTGACGCTGCCGTAGTGCACCACGTTCTCCCGCAGGCGGCCGTTGAGGGCGCCAAGGAGGAAGGCGTCGGCCAGGGTGGTGCGTTCCACGCCCACTTTTTCCCGGGTGAAGACTTCCAGGGCGACCGCGGCGGAGCCGGTCATGGCCTGGACCCGGGCCGGGTTGCGGGCCACCGCCACGGCTTCCATGTGATAGGGGGCGAAGATGCGCACCTTGTCGTTTTGGCTGGCCAGGTGGCTATCCACCGGCACATGCATCATCACGTCGGCGGGCTTGGTGCCCAGGTAATGGCCTTTCCACACCATGTTGCGTAGGTCATCGTTCATGTCCTCGTCGGCGCTGAACCAGACCACCTCCGGGCGCACGCCCAGGCGCTCGGCCAGGGCCAGGCCCAGGTCCACATCGATGCCCTTGCCCTGGAAGGAATAGGGGGGGAAGTTATTGTACACGGCGATGCGCAGTTGCTTCTTCTGCTGCACCTCCTCCAGGTTGTCGGCCCACACGGGCAGGGTGGCGCTCAGCAGCAGGGCGCCGATGCCGGCCAACAGGCGGCGCTTATTCCACATGGACGGTCTCCAGCCAGGTGCGGATCGACCACATGGCTTCCTGGGAGAAGATGCCTTCGAAGGCCGGCATATAGACGCGACCATCCCGGGTGGAGCCGTGGCGAATGCGGTTGAGGAAGATTTCGTCGCCTTCGTCCCCGGTAGGCAGGTAGCGCAGGTCCGGGGCGATGCCGCCGGAAATGGCTTCCAGGCCGTGGCAGCGGGCGCAGTTCTGGGTGAAGGCGGATTCGCCGATGGCGATGGCCTTCTTGTTGCCCCGGTAGGGGTTGCTCGGCAGCCAGTCGCTACCGACGGCCTTGAGGCCGTCGGTATTCACGGCCTGGGGAACGACGTCGCCGTGGGAAAAAGCGGCGGAGGAGACGAGGCCCGCCAGGGCGGCGGCGATCAATCGGGCGGAAATGCGTTTGCTGAGTTTCACCTTGGGTTCCTTTGGTCGTGTCACGTTTATGGTGGCCGCCCTTTTTTTCCTGGGCGCCCTGTGCAAGCGGTTCA
>DATEZY010000004.1:0-43779 GCA_035255085.1 Azospira sp.
CGCGTCACTTTACTTTCATATTATTTCGGCCCAGAATCCGCTCCGTTTTCTTTTCGCGGAGACCCCTCGTGGGCCCATGTTCGAGTGACAGTTGGCGCCAGATTCTGGCGACTGACAAACTCTCGGCAAGATAACGCGCAGGTCCCCTGCCGCTGTCTCGCCTTGAGCGAGAAGCGGTGTCCAAGGCCGAAGTCTGAATTTCCGACTTTTAGGCTTTCCTCCTTACTTCTCCTGGTATTGGTAGGGTGCAAGGTTAAGCCCGGGTCGATCTGAATCCCGGCTTGGCCGGTGCGCCATGGCGTGTCTTTGGCCCAAGCCGGGCCGTAGCCGCCATGCTCCTACCACCTCGTCCTCACCTGAGCTCGCTCCGGGGCTTCGCCTTCATATTTTCAGGAGGCCGGCCATGGAATTTCAGTTTCCTTGCCCTTCGGGCAGGGCATTTATCCCTGCCCGATTTGCCCCGACCCAACCTGCGGTCCCTGGCGGACTCCCGATCCAGGGTGCCGCAGCGGCTATGACCAAGCGCCTCGACGGTCAAGAAGGAGCGGTACATGAGTGATTTGCAGGACATGGCGGAACTCGACAGCGAAAACGAGTCGCCTGAACGAGAAGCCGCCACCAAGCGCAGCACCTGGATCAGTGTCGCCGTCAATATTTCCCTGACGGTGACCCAGGTGATCGCCGGCGTCATCTCCGGCTCTCAGGGCTTGATCGCCGATGGCGTGCACTCCCTGTCGGACCTGGTGGCCGATTTCGTCGTGCTTCTGGCGGTGCACCACAGCAAGAAGGGGCCGGACGACGACCACCATTACGGCCACCAACGCTACGAGAATGCAGCCTCCCTGGTTCTCGGCGGGCTGTTGCTGGCGGTGGGACTAGGCATGATCTGGGCCGCCGCCCACAAGCTGCAGGCGCCGGAGACCATTCCCACCGTGCATCTGCTCGCCCTGTGGGTGGCCTTGGCCGCCCTCACCGCCAAGGAGGTGCTGTTCCGCTACATGCTGGCGGTGGCCGAACGGGTGCGCTCCAGCATGCTGGTAGCCAATGCCTGGCATGCCCGGTCCGACGCCGCTTCATCCCTGGTCGTCGCCATCGGCATTGGCGGCAACCTGCTGGGATTCCCCCTGCTCGACCCGATTGCTGCCCTGATTGTCGGCTTCATGGTGGCCAAGATGGGCTGGAGTTTCGCCTGGGATGCCCTGCATGACCTGACGGACCGGGCCGCCACCCAGGAGCAGGTGGCCAACATCACCGCGGAAATCCTGGCGACCCCTGGCATCCTGGGGCTGCACGAGCTCAAGACCCGCAAGACGGGCGACATGATCCTGGCCGATGTGCACCTGGAAATCGACGGCAGCCTGACGGTGGCCGAAGGCCATGAAATCGCCCGCCAGGCCAAGATCAATGTCATGAGCCGCCACCCGGTCCTCTACCTGATGACCCACGTGGATCCCGTCACCCCCAACGCGAACTAGGAAGCACGAGGAAGCGCCCAATGTCTTTCGAAAAAATCACGGAACTGCTGAACAAGCAAAAGCTGGTGGAAGGCGTCGTCCATAGTCAGAACATGCCGCGGCAGGATCTGGTGGAAACCATCGTGCACCGCCAGCACCTGGCCGAATTGCGGAAGCTGATGGCCAAATTGCCGGCGGGGGAAATTGGCGGCATTCTCCAGGCCCTGTCCCTGGAAGACGCCAAGATCCTGTGGAAGCAGATTCCGGAAGAGCGGGAAAACGAAATTCTCTGGGAGGTTCCCGACGCGCTGCGGGAACAGCTGGCAGGAATCAGAGAGCCGGGGTTCTCGGAAAGCCAGATGAATGCCTTCGAACTGGTGGACGGGCGCCTGCGCCAGGTGGCCATTACCTGCCGCAACGACCTGGAGAACATCCGCCCGATCTGGATCGATCTGCTCTGCGCCACCAAGGCCGAGCGGACCTATGTCAGCGAGCATTTCGGCCTGGCCTTGCCCGACCCGGAAGACACCACCGATCTGGAGGTCAGTGCCCGCTTCCATGTCGATGAGAATGACGAAATCCACCTGCACTCGAATTTCCTGCTGGATCGGGAAGGCAACTCGCGCAGCGTTCCGGTGGCCTTCATTCTGCACGGTGGCATCCTGTTCTCGGTGCGCAACGAGGAACTGCCGGTATTTCGCCTGCAACGGCTAAGGGCGAGAACGCAAAAGGACTATGTGTCCGATTGCCACGATCTGCTGCTCGACCTGTACGGCGCCGATGTCGAATATTCGGCAGACTCCCTGGAGGACATCTATGCCACCCTGGGCAAGGTGGGACGGCAGGTGCTGAGCGAGACCATCAGCGACGAGGAGGCGGCCGCCATCCTGGCCAATATCGCCGAAGAGGAAAACCTCAACGGCCGCATCCGCAGCAACATCCTCGATACCCAGCGCGCCCTGTCGTTCCTGATGCGGGGCAAGGTGTTCTCGCCGAGCCAGTTCGACGATGCCAAGCAGATCCTGCGCGACATCGACTCCCTCAACAGCCACACCTCGTTCCTGTTCGACAAGATCAACTTCCTGATGGATGCCACCATCGGCTTCATCAACATCAACCAGAACAAGCGGGTGAATCAGCTGACGGTGTTCGGTGTGGTGTTCATGCCCATCAACATCATCGCCGGCATCGGTGGCATGTCGGAATTTTCCATGATGACCGAAGGCGTTCCCTGGCCCCTGGCCTATGGCGCCTTCATCGTCGGCATGGGCCTGGTCGGCTGGGGCACCTATGTGGCCCTGAAACATTTCGAGAGCCGCAAGATGAAGGGAACGGCCAAGGCGGTGCGGGCGGACTAAGCCCCTTTCCCGAGACCCTGGACGGAAATCCGGAATTGGCCAGGGCCATTTTCTGATTTTTCAGAACGCACCCCTGGCCAGCGCCCCACAGTCCAGCTTAAATACAAATAGAAACAACTGCTTATGCAATAGATTCGACGGCCTTGCCAGGCTGGCACGATGCCTGCAAAGGAGTGGGACAATCCGGCCTCCCGGCCGGTGTATTCCATCCTGCGAGGAGACACTCATGCATCAGCGCAAACTGCTGGCCGCCGCCCTTACCCTGAGCACCTGTAGCCTGCTGGCCGCCGCCCCGGCCCAGGCGGACGACCTGGTGCGCCTGGGCAACCTCAAGTTCGCCCACTACGGGGCTGTTTCCTACATGAAGGAAGTCTGCCCCAAGTACGGCATCAAGCTGGAAGAGCGCATGTTCCCCAAGGGGCCGGACATCATGCCGGCCATCGTCGCCGGTGAGGTGGACATCGCCGCCCTGGCTTCCGACGGCGCCATCTCCGGCCGGGCCAACGGCGTGCCCATCTATACCGTGGCCGGCTTCGCCAAGGGTGGCGCCCGCCTGGTGGCGGGGGTCGATACCGGCATCAAGACCGTGCAGGACCTGAAGGGCAAGAAGGTCGGCGTCACCCGCGGTGGCGCCCACGAGCTGCTGCTCTACGCCGAGCTGGAGAAAGCCGGCCTGACCTGGTCCGACAAGCCGGGCAAGGACGTGCAGATCGTCTTCCTCGCCTTCGCCGACCTGAACCAGGCCATGGCCGCCAAGCAGATCGACGCCATGTGCCAGTCCGAGCCCCAGTCTTCCCAGGCCATCAACAAGAAATTCGGGGTCGAGATCATGAAGCCCTACAACACCGCCATGGGCGAGCCGGTGCGCCTGCTGGTGATGACCGAGAAGCTTTACAACGAGAAGAAGGACGTGGCCCAGCGGGTGATGAAGTGCTTCGTCGAATCCACCGCCCTGTTCAACAAGGACATGGGCCTGGCCGAGAAGTACGTGCGCGAGCAGATGTTCAAGGGCCAGATCACCGCCCAGGACTTCAAGGACGCCATGGACAACGCCGACTACACCTACGACGTCAGCCCGGAACACGTGGATATCACCACCAGCTTCATGCAGAAGTACGGCGTCGGCCGCATGGCCAAGCCGCCCAAGGCCGCCGAGTGGGTCAAGCTGGATCTGCTGCAGAAGGCCAAGGCCGAGCTGAAGGTGAAGTAAGGCCATGCTGAAGAAAATCCAAGCCTTCGCCCTCGGCCTCCTGGTGCCGGTGCTGGTGCTCATCCTGTGGGAGGCCTGCTCCCGGGCCGGCCTCTTCTCCGAGGTATTGCTGCCCTCCCCCTCCGCCGTGGCGGTGAAATGGTGGGCCTACCTGCTGCCGACCCAGGCCTATGACCCCAGTGCCGGCAGCTATCTGAACTGGCTCATTTCCGGTGAGCTGCTGCACGATGCCTATTCCAGCCTCTACCGGGTCATCGTCGGCTTCCTCATCGGCGCCGGCCTGGCCTTGCCCCTGGGGCTGGTGATGGGCGCCAGCAATCGCATCTACGCCCTGTTCAACCCCCTGATGCAGATCCTGCGGCCGATTCCCCCCATCGCCTACATTCCCCTGGCGATCCTGTGGTTCGGCCTGGGCAACCCGCCGTCCTTCTTCCTCATCGCCATCGGCGCCTTCTTCCCGGTGCTGATGAACACCATCGCCGGGGTGCGCCAGGTGGACGGCATCTACCTGCGGGCCGCCCGTAACCTGGGGGTGAATTACTGGACCATGTTCACCCGGGTGATCCTGCCCGCCTCCACCCCCTACATCCTGGCCGGGGTGCGCATCGGCATCGGTACCGCCTTCATCGTAGTGATCGTCTCCGAGATGATCGCCGTCAATGACGGCCTCGGCTTCCGCATCCTGGAAGCCCGGGAATTCATGTGGTCCGACAAGATCATCGCCGGCATGATCACCATCGGCCTCCTGGGCCTGGCCCTGGACACCGGTGTCAGCCGCCTCAACAACCACCTGCTGCGCTGGCACCGCGGCCTGGAGCACTAAACATGGCACAGATCGTCGTCAGCAATGTGCAGAAGGTCTTCCAAACCCCGGGCGGCAAGGTCGTCGCCCTAAAGGACATCAACCTGGAAATCGAGAAGGGCGAGTTCGTCTGCCTGCTCGGCCCCTCGGGTTGCGGCAAATCCACCCTGCTCAACGCCGTGGCCGGCTTCCAGCCGCCCTCCGCCGGCGAAATCGTCATCGAGGGTAAGAAAATCCTGGCCCCCGGCCCGGACCGGGGCATGGTATTCCAGGAATACGCCCTCTTCCCCTGGATGACCGTGGCCCAGAACATCGCCTTCGGCATGGAGGTGCAGCACAAGGCCAAGGATGAAATCACTGCCACAGTGAACCAGCTCCTGGATCTCCTGCATCTCAAGGACTTCCGCGACCGTTTCCCGAAAGACCTGTCCGGCGGCATGCGCCAGCGGGTGGCCATCGCCCGGGTGCTGGCCCTGGATTCGCCGATCATGCTCATGGACGAGCCCTTCGGCGCCCTGGATGCCCTGACCCGCCGCAACCTCCAGGACGAGTTGCTGCGCATCTGGGAAAAGCTGCAGAAGACCATCATCTTCGTCACCCACTCCATCGAGGAATCTATCTACCTGGCGGACCGCATCGTCGTCATGACCTATCGCCCCGGCACCATCAAGCGGGACCAGCGGGTCACCATGCCCCGCTCCCGGGACCCCTCCAGCAGCGAGTTCAACGAGCTGAAGCGGGAGCTGGGCCGGCTGGTGATGGAAGAGCAGGAACGCCACGCCGCCGCCGAAATGAAACTGGCGGCGGTCGATTGAGCCCCATTGCCGGGGAGCCCGCTTCCCGGCAACGCCCATCATTCCCCGGGGAATCCGCTCCCCGGGGCACCAACCATCATTTCCCTGGACTTCATCACATTCCGTCTGGCCCCCTGGGGGCGCGGGCATTAGCATAGACGGGTGATCTCCGTGCCCTTCCCCCCCCTTCCTCCGCTCGCTCCCACGCCGACCGCCAGGCGCCGTCGGCTGCTCCTGGGCGCTGCCCTGCTTGGGGCCTGCCTCCTCTTCGGCTGGCTGACCTACCGGGTCGCCCTGACCATTTTCCTCGACGGCGAACGGCAGCATGCCACCCGCCGCCTGGAGTTCTACGCCCTCTCCCTGGACGCCACCCTGGCCCGCTATGAAGCCCTGCCCGGGCTCCTCGCCCTGGAAACCCGGCTCCACGAACTGCTGCAGCAACCGGCCAACAACGCCCTGACCCAGGCCAGCAATACCTATCTACAGACAGCCCAGGGCGGCGCCGAAATCAGCGCCGCCTACCTCATCGACCGCAAGGGCCACACCCTGGCCGCCAGCAACTGGGACCAGCCGGGCAGCTTCGTCGGCCAGAACTACGCCTTCCGCCCCTACTTCCGGGAAGCAATCAGGGGCGGCCTGGGCCGCTTCTACGGCATCGGCGCCACCACCGGCGAGCCCGGCTATTTCCTCGCCGCGCCGGTGCGGGAAAACAGCCATGGCCCGATCCAGGGAGTGGTGACCATCAAGGTCAATCTGGCCCCCTTCGAAGCCGCCCTGGCCAAGAGCGGCGACACGGTACTGCTGGCCGACGACGAAGGCGTCATCTTCCTCGCTCCCAAACCCGAGTGGCGCTACCGCACCCTGGCCTCCCTGTCGCCCGCGGCCCGGGAAAGGCTGGCGGCCAGTCGCAAGTACGGCGACAGTCCCCTGGCCCCCCTGCTCGGCGACCAGGCCCTGGCAGACGGTGGCGTGCGCCTGGCGGTAGCGGACCGGCACCCCCGGGATCTGCTCATGGAAAGCCAGGCCGTGGGCCACCAGGGCTGGCGCGTGGTGCTGCTCACCGATCCGGCCGAAGCCCGGCGCAGCGCCCTTGGGGCCGGCTTTGCCGCCGCCTTCGCCCTGGCCTTCATCATCGCCCTGGTCGCCCACCAGAACCTGCGCCGCAAGCGCCGGGCCGAACTGCACCAGGCCCACGCCGAACTGGAGGCAGCCATTGCCGAGCGCACCGCCGATCTGACGCAAAAGGTGGAGGCCCTCAAGCAGACTGAAGCCATCCTGCGCCAGACCCGGGACACGGCGGTCCAGGCCGGCAAGCTGGCGGTGCTGGGCCAGATGTCCGCCGGCATGAGCCACGAGCTGAACCAGCCCCTGGCTGCCCTACAGACCTTTTCCGACAACGCCGTGGCCCTGCTCGACCTGGGCCGCCTGCAGGAAGTGCGGGAAAACCTGGCCATGATCAGCCAGCTCACCGCCCGCCTGGGGCGCATCGTCACCCAGTTGAAGTCCTTCGCCCGCAAGGGCCCGGCGGAGAAGAGCGCCGTTCCCGTGGCCCGGGCGGTGGACAACGCCCTGCTCATCGTCGAACCCCGACGCCGGGAACTCCAAGCCAGCATCGAGGTGCCTCCCATCCCCGCGGATCTGGCGGTAGTGGCCGATGCCACCCGCCTAGAGCAGGTACTGGTGAACCTGCTGCGCAACGGCCTGGACGCCATGCAGGGTCTGCCCTCGCCCCACCTGCACCTCAGCGCCGGGCAAGAAGCCGGCCGGGTGCGCATCGCCATCCGGGACGAGGGCCCGGGCATCCCGCCCGAGGCTCTGGCCCACCTGTTCGAGCCCTTCTACACCACCAAGCCGGTGGGCGAAGGGCTGGGCCTGGGCCTGGCCATATCCCTGGCCATCGTCGAAGGTTTCGGCGGTCGCCTGGAAGGGGGCAACGCCCCGGCGGGCGGCGCCGAATTCGCTATCATCCTGGATGCCGCCAGCAGCCTGCCCCAGGCCTGAACATACTCACGGAACAAGCCATGCCCCACCTGACCCTGGAATACACCGCCAACCTGAACGACTTTGATCCAATCGGCATTCTGGAAGTCCTCAACCGGACCATGGCCGACTCGGGCCTGTTCGAGGAAGCGGACATCAAGAGCCGGGCTTTGCGTCTGGATGCCTTCCGCATCGGTACCGCCGCCACGCCCCGGGCTTTCGTGCACGCCAAGGTCAGCCTGATGCCGGGACGCAGTCTAGAAGCCAGGCAGCAGCTGTCGGCCAGCCTGCTGGCCGCCCTCTCGCCCCGGATCCAAGCAGCGCCGGGCACCGAGCTGCAACTGTGCGTCGAACTGTTCGAAATCGATAAGAGCACCTACGCCAAGGAGAACCGGGATGTCTGAGGCCTTATCCGGAGCGGTATCTGAAGCCTTCTCCCTGCCCGTCTTTCTCGTCGAGGACGACCCGGCGGTGCGCATGGGCAGCGCCCAGGCCCTGAGCCTGGCCGGGCTGCCGGTGCAGTCCTTCGCCGATGCCGAGAGCGCCCTGGCGGCCCTGGCCCGGGAACACCCCGGGGCCGTGGTCAGCGACGTGCGCCTGCCGGGCAAGGATGGCATCGCCCTGCTGCACGAGCTGCGCCAACTGGATCGGGAACTGCCAGTAATCCTGGTCACCGGCCACGGCGACGTGGCTATGGCGGTGCAGGCCATGCGCGACGGGGCCCACGACTTCATCGAGAAGCCCTTCAGCTCCGAGCAGCTGGTGCGGGTCACCCGCCAGGCCCTAGAAAAGCGCGCCCTGCTAGTGGAGAACCGGCGCCTCAAGGAAGTCCTGCCGAGCCAGGATGGCCTGCCGGTAATCGGCCAGAGCCGGGCCATGCAGGAGGTGCGCCGC
Source organism: Azospira sp. (assembly GCA_035255085.1). Lineage (GTDB taxonomy): Bacteria > Pseudomonadota > Gammaproteobacteria > Burkholderiales > Rhodocyclaceae > Azospira. The sequence goes on from DATEZY010000004.1 coordinate 8,493, forward strand.
CTCATCGCCGCCCTGGCCCCCACCGATGTGGATATCCTCATCAACGGCGAGACCGGCTGCGGCAAGGAAGTAGTGGCTCGGGCCATCCACAGTGCCAGCGGCCGGCGCGGCCCCTTCGTCGCCATCAACTGCGCCGCCCTGCCGGAGAGTGTTTTCGAGAGCGAGATGTTCGGCCACGAGGCTGGAGCCTTCACCGGCGCTGGCAAGCGGCGCATCGGTAAGATCGAATACGCCCACGGCGGCACCCTGTTCCTCGATGAAATCGAGTCCATGCCGCTGAACCTGCAGGTCAAGCTGCTGCGGGCCCTGCAGGAGCGCAGCATCGAGCGCCTCGGCGGCAATACCCCGGTGGCCGTGGATTGCCGCGTGGTGGCGGCCTCCAAGGCCGATCTTAAAGCCCTCGCCGATGCCGGCGGCTTCCGCGCCGACCTCTATTACCGGCTCAACGTGGTCAGCATCGACCTGCCGCCCCTGCGCCAGCGACGGGAGGACATCCCCCTGCTGATGGCCCATTTTCTGAGGGAAGCGGCCGCCCGCTTCGGCCGGGAAGTGCCGGCCTGGAGCGCCGCCGATCTGGAACATTGGCAGGCCCAGGACTGGCCGGGCAATGTACGGGAATTGAAGAATGCGGCAGAGCGCTTCTGCCTGGGGCTGGGCCACCAGCGCCCCCTGGCCGGCGACCACGAGCCGCACCTGTCCCTGGCCCAGCGCGTGGATCAGGTGGAAAGACGCTACATCGAGGAGGCCCTGGGGCAGAGCGCGGGCAATGTGGCCCAGGCGGCGGAGTTGCTGCAGCTGCCGAAGAAAACCCTGTACGACAAGCTCGCCCGCTTCGCCATCGCCGCCGAGGACTTTCGTTCCCGGCCCTAGGCGATCATGTCAGCCCCCTGGGGCAGGGTGATGGCAGCCGACAGCCCTTATTCGGGCCGAACCGCGTCAGCCCAGCAGTTGGGCGTTTCGTAGAGGCGCACCTGCTCGAGGCGCAGGTGGTTGGCGTAGGTATCCTGATAGACGGCATCGAGGATGCGGAAGGCCAGGCTGGCCAGGTTCTCTGCCGTCGGGACGCAGTCCAGTTCCACCGTCTTGTGCTCGGGCATAGAGCGGAGGAAGTTCACCACCGGCTGGTCGCCGGCATAGACCAGGAAAGCGTGGTCCCACACATCCACCACATGGGTCTTGGCCAGGGCCTTGACCTCGGAAAAATCCATGACCATGCCGTTGGCGGCATCCCCGTCGCGGCGGATGACATCGCCGGAGAGGGTAATCTCGAGGGCATAGCGGTGCCCGTGCAGGTGGCGGCACTGGCTGCGGTGATCGGGAATGCGATGACCGGCATCGAACTCGAGGCGACGGGTGATGAGCATGGAAAAAACTTTGCCGATGGATGTCTTGCAGGGCCGCAGATTATATCATTGCCCAATGGACCGCCCCGCTTTCAACCTCCCCTCTTTCCTTTCCTCTTTCCCCCTATCGATGGTGCCATGGACCCTAAACCGGTAAAACTCAGCGTCGCCGACCACCGGCGGGACAGCGCCGGACTCACCTATATCTACCCGGTCATTTCCCGCCGGGCAGGCGGTGTTTCGGTCGGCATCAACCTCAATATCAACAATGCCTGCAACTGGGCCTGCGCCTATTGCCAGGTGCCCAACCTGACCCGGGGCGGGCCGCCGCCCATCGATCTGGACCTGCTGGAGCGGGAACTGGAAGGCTTTCTGGTGGATGCAACCCGCGGCGATTTCATGGCCCGGGCCGTGCCGCCCGAAGCCCGTCGCCTCATGGATGTGGCTTTTTCCGGCAACGGCGAACCCACCAGCGCCGCGGAATTCCTCGACGCCGTGGCGCGGGTAGGCGCGGTGCTCGAACGCCTTGGCCTCAAGGGCCGGCTCATGGTGCGCCTGATCACCAACGGCAGCCTCCTGCACCGGCCGGCGGTGCAGGCCGGCATCGCTGCCCTGGGGCAACTGGGCGGCGAAGTCTGGTTCAAGCTGGATCGGGGCACCCGGGCGGACGTGGAACGGGTCAATGGCGTCGCCCTGGCACCGGAAAAAGCCGTGACGGATTTGCGGCGCTGCTGTGCCCTGGCACCGACCTGGGTGCAGAGCTGCTTTTTTGCGCGGGATGGCAAGGCGCCGGAGGAGGCGGAAGTTTCAGCCTATCTGGAACAGCTGAAGGCGGTGCGGGGGGAAATACGAGGGGTCCATCTCTATGGACTGGCGCGGCCGACGCTGCAGCCGGGAGGGGAACACCTGTCGCGCCTGCCGGAAGAAACCCTGCGGGCACTGGGAAAACGCATCGCCGACCTCGGCCTGAGGGTGGAAATCAACCCCTAGGGCCAAGGCGGCGACGCCTTGCTGCAGCCTGAAAAATCAGGCGACTTTCTTGTGCTTGGCGCGAGCGTTCTTCTTCAGGGTCTTGTACAGCTCGGGCTCGGAAGCCTTCAGGAACTCGATGACTTCCACATCTTCGCGCTTGATGCGCTGGATATCGACCTGCTCAACGTGAACCAGGCGCAGCAGTTCGCGCACCGGCTTGGGCATGTTGCGGCCGCTTTCATAACGGGAACCACCACTCTGGGTCACGCCGATCTTGGACCAGAATTGTTGCTGGTTCAGACCCAGCTTGCGGCGGATTTCACGGGGATCGATCTTTTCGACCAGCTTCACATTGCTCATGGATTTAGCCTTTCAAATAGCATGCAGTCATTGGGGACGATTCTCTGACATTGGCTCTGGTCCTGGCGCTTGGATCGTTTTCTGACACCCTCAAAATCCCGCGATCTTGTATGACCTAACGACTATGACCAAAGTCATACTATGGAGTATAGACCATTCACATAAATTTGCAAGCGGCATTATCCACAATTGCTATGCCACCCCTTTTTTGATTCCACTGCCAACCCTACTGTTGCAAGCAAGCTTCGGTTAAAATCCCGGTTTTTCTCACTCCACTCGATTGGATAACGAATGGCGTTGATAGTTCAGAAGTACGGCGGCACCTCGGTCGGCACCACGGAGCGGATCAAAAACGTTGCCAAGCGCATTGCCAAATGCAAGGCCGAAGGCCATCAGCTGGTCATCGTCCTCTCCGCCATGAGCGGCGAAACCAACCGCCTGATCGCCCTGGCCAAGGAAATGCAGGCCGTCCCGGATCCCCGGGAACTGGATGTGGTTATCTCCACCGGCGAACAGGTCACCATTGGTCTGCTGTGCATGGCCCTGAAGGAAGAGGGTCTCAAGGCCAAGAGCTACACCGGCGGCCAGGTGCGCATCCTCACCGATGACTCCCATACCAAGGCCCGCATCCTCAGCATCGACGAAGCCAACATGCGTCGCGATCTGGATGAAGGCAACGTGGTCGTGGTGGCCGGTTTCCAGGGCGAAGACGAACTGGGCAACATCACCACCCTGGGCCGTGGCGGTTCCGATACCACCGGCGTTGCCCTGGCAGCAGCCCTCAAGGCCGACGAATGCCAGATCTATACCGACGTGGACGGTGTCTATACCACCGACCCCCGCGTCGTGCCCGAAGCACGCAAGCTCGACACCATCACCTTCGAGGAAATGCTGGAAATGGCCAGCCTCGGCTCCAAGGTGCTGCAGATCCGCTCCGTCGAGTTCGCCGGCAAGTACAAGGTCAAACTGCGCGTGCTCTCCAGCTTCCAGGAAGGAGGCGAAGGCACCCTGATCACTGTTGAGGAAGACAAGAACATGGAACAACCCATCATCTCCGGCATCGCCTTCAACCGCGACGAAGCCAAGCTCACCGTCCTGGGCGTTCCCGATCGTCCCGGCATCGCCTACCAGATCCTGGGCCCCATCGCCGATGCCAATATCGACGTGGACATGATCATCCAGAACGTGGGCAATGACGGCACCACCGACTTCTCCTTCACGGTGAACCGCAGCGACTTCAACAAGGCCCTGTCCGTGCTGGAAAACGTCAAGGGTCACATCGGCGCCCGCGAGATCGCCAGCGACAACAAGATCTGCAAGGTTTCCGCCGTTGGCGTCGGCATGCGCTCCCACCCGGGCGTGGCCAGCCAGATGTTCCGCACCCTGGCCGAGGAAGGCATCAACCTCCAGATGATTTCCACCTCCGAAATCAAGATCTCCGTCGTCATCGACGAAAAGTATCTGGAACTGGCCGTGCGCATCCTGCACAAGACCTTCGGTCTGGATCAGGCTGCCTAAGCGATCGCTAAAAATATCGCGGATATCGCTTGATATCGTTTGACCGAGGCCGGCGGAACAGCTAATATGCCGGCCTCACGGAGACGTGGCCGAGAGGTCGAAGGCACTCCCCTGCTAAGGGAGCATACGCGCTAAAACGTGTATCGAGGGTTCGAATCCCTCCGTCTCCGCCAACAACAATTGTTACGAAAAGTAGCGAAAAGAGTTGGCAAGGTAGCAAAGTGTAGTTATAATTCTGCTTCTCAAGTGTGCGCCCGTAGCTCAGCTGGATAGAGTACTTGGCTACGAACCAAGGGGTCGGGCGTTCGAATCGCTCCGGGCGCACCAAAAGATTCAGGCAAAAGGTCAATCTTCGGATTGGCCTTTTTGCTTTGTATTTTAGATTTTTAGGGTGTTATGGCGTTCCAACGGGAAATCATCCTGTTTTAACAACTCAACACCCATCTTGCCTCCCTTGGCGGAGGCAGTTATAATGTTGTTTCTCAAGTGTGCGCCCGTAGCTCAGCTGGATAGAGTACTTGGCTACGAACCAAGGGGTCGGGCGTTCGAATCGCTCCGGGCGCACCAAAAGATGCAAGCAGAAAGGCCAATCTTCGGATTGGCCTTTCTGCTTTTCATGGCCCCTCGTTCCATAGCGTCTTTTCCAGCCGTAATGCCATTTCTTTCGAAATCGCCCTGTTTTCCCAACAATCCCAGCAAAACCCCAGCCGTCCTACCGCTAATGTGGACTAACTAGGCCGGTGGCGTTAGCCCCGCCCCACCCTGGCGCGGCAATTGGGGAAGCTCCCCCTCCTGGCGTTTCCGTAGGGGCACCACCAGGGTCATGCTGCAGCCCGCCCCCGGGGCGCTGTCGATAAGCAGGCGGCCGCCGATCATGCCCAGGCGCCGCTCGATCCCGGCCAAACCGGAGCCCAGACTGGCCGGGGCCATCTGGTGCAGGGCCTGGGGGTCAAAGCCCTGGCCGTAATCGGTGACGGCGATACGCAGGGTGTCTTCACCATCGAGCATCATATCCACTTCGACCCGATCGGCCCCCGAGTGCTTGATGCTGTTCATCAGCAGTTCCCGCACACCCTTGAAGCAGAGCAACCTGGTTTCCGCATCCTCCGGCTCGGCCGCGGGGTCGCAGAAGACACCTATGGAAATACCGTGGGCAGCCGCCATCTGCCGCCCCTGCCACTCCAGGGCCGCGCCCAGGCCCTTTTCCCGCACCAGGGGAGGATTGAGTTCAACGCTCAGGCCCCGGGCAATGTCGATGGCCGAACTGATGTGGCCACAGGCCTCATGCACCACCTTTTCCCAGGTGGCCAGGGGCACCTCCGGATTGAGGCCGGAAAGGGAAAGACGGGCGGCGATCAGCAAGGGCTGGACATGGTCGTGCAGCATCTCCGACAGTTCGTCCCGCTCGTTCTGCTCCACCCGGGTCAGCTCCGCCGCCAGGGCCCGCAGGTGATCCGCCTGTTCCTCGGCCACCATGGAGAGGCGCTTGTTGGTATCCACCAGTAGGGCCTCGATACGCTGGCGTTCGGTGATGTCCAGGGCATTGGCGCATACCAGGGCCGCGCCGGCGGCATTGCGGATGGAAAACTTGAACACCAGGAAGGTCCCGGGCGAGCCGTCGGCCCGCACCCCGGGCTCGATCACCTCCAGGGCCTGGCCGCTGTCGATGGCGACCTGGTTGTTGTGGAGCTGCTGTGCCGCCAGCTCCGCCGGATAGATATCGCCGATGCATTTGCCCAGGACCTCATCGGTGCCCACGCCGAACATGGTGTAGAACACCGGATTGACGTACTGGAAGCAGCCCTTGCCGTCCACCAGCCAGGATGCCAGGGGGCTGTGAGTCATGAAGGCGCGAAAGCGTTCCTCCTGCTCCGCCAGGGCCTGGCGCACCTGGGTGCGTTCGCTGATGTCGCGCATGATGACGGTGAAGATCCGCACCCCATTGACTACCCCCTGGGAAATCGAGGCCTCGATGGGAAACTCGCTACCGTCCCGGCGCCTGGCGCTGAGCAGGCCCAGGCCCCCCGAAGACTGCCGAGGGAGTTCCCCCTTGCCAAAGCCATCGCCCCAGAGGGCGTTGCCAGCCCCGCCCTCCTCGCCAATGAGGCGCTCGAAGCCCTGGCCGACCACCTCGGCCGCCGGGTAGCCGAACATCCGCTCCGCCGCCGGGTTGAAAACGACGATACGCTGGCGCTCATCGACGGAAACGATGGCATCCATGGCCGAATTGACCACCCCGGCCAGCCAGCTGTCCCCCTGGGCCACCGTTTCCGGCGATGCCGCCGCCCCCTCCCGCCACCACATCCCGTGGTACTGGAAGAAGGCGACCGAGATCAGCAGCGCCACGGAGGCCACCAGGAAGTGGGTCGCCCCGGCCATGGCCGGAAAGAGCCCGCCTGAAGCCAGCAGGGGATAGACATCGAAGATCATGCCCCCCAGGACCGAGAGAACGATGAATAGCAGGGCCGGGCCGCTGCCGCAGAGGAAGATCGCCAGGGCCAGCCCTGGATAGAAGGCCAGATAGGGGAGGCCCAGGTCGGCTGGAACGACGGTGAAACGGGCCGCTGCCGCCGCCACAAACAAGGCTCCCGCCAGCAGGAAACGCTGCCAGGCCGGAACATCGAGGCGAGGACGGAGATGCAATAAAGGCGGCACGGCAATCCAACTCCGACAAGGGTTCACATACCGATGTCCGACACCGCGCTCTGGCGGCGCTATCACTTCAATATAGTTGGATATTCCAGCGTTGTAAGCGGCAAATTAAGGGGCTCCGGAGAGAAGCCCCGGGCAGCTCAATGCAGGGTCGGCCGGCTGGGATTACCGAGCTGGCCGGCGGACTGGGCCAGCAATTCGACCAGTTCCCCATGGGGTAAGGGCCGGCTGAACAGGTAGCCCTGCCCTTCCTCGCACCCCAGCTCTTGCAGCATCTCCGCCTGCTCGGTGCGCTCGATGCCTTCGACGACGATGCCCATTTTCAGGGCATGGCTCAAATCCACCACCGCCTGCACGATAGCCTGGCCGCCCAGGGGCTTATGCAATTCGACAATGAAGGAGCGGTCGATCTTGATCCGGTCCAGGGGCAGGTGGCGCAACATGCTGAGGGACGAATAGCCGGTGCCGAAATCGTCCAGGCTGACGGTCACCCCCAACTCCTTCAGGGCATAGAGGATGCTGACGCTCTGCTCGATCACCTGCAGGGTGCTCTCGGTGATTTCCAACTCCAGGGCCTCGGCGGGGAAACCCACCTCCTCCAACACCTCCCGCACCGCCTCGGGAAAGTCCGTGTGCAGAAACTGGCCCACCGACACATTGACCGCCAGGCGCAGCTGCTTGTTTTCCGCATCGAGCAACCCCAGGGTATCGAGGCAGGCCTGGCGCAATACCCAGATGCCAAGGCGGTCGATAATGCCGCTCTCCTCGGCGATGCTGATGAAGCGATCCGGCTCGATCAGCCCCTGCTCCGGATGCCGCCAGCGCACCAGGGCCTCGACGCCGGTGATGACGCCATTATTGAGATCGATCTTGGGCTGGTAATGGACCTCCAGGGTGCCAAATTCCATGGCCCGGCGCAGGCCCTGTTCGATGAACATGCGTTCCCCGGCCCGCTCCGACATGACCGGCGAAAAGAAGCTGAAGCCGTTGCGCCCCTGGCTCTTGATCGAATACATGGCGATATCGGCGGCCCGCATCAACTGGGGGCCATCAACGCCGTCCTCGGGGAAAATGGCGATGCCGATACTGCCGGAAATCCGGATTTCATCATCCCCCAGAGTGAAGGGCTCCTGCAGCACATCCAGCACCTTCTGCGCCACGTTGGCCCCATATTCCGGGGAGGAATCTCCGGTCAGGATGACGAATTCGTCGCCGCCGAGGCGGGCGATGGTATCGCTCTGGCGCAGTATGTGGGACAGACGGTCCGCCACCTGGCAGAGCAACTGGTCGCCCATGGCGTGGCCCAGGGTGTCATTGACGGCCTTGAAGCGGTCCAGGTCGAGAAACAGCAGCAGGCAGTGGTCGCCGGTGCGATGGGCCTGGGCGATGGTCCGGTCCAGGCGGTCGTTGAGCAGCACCCGGTTGGGCAGGCCAGTCAGGGGGTCGTGATGGGCCAGGCGATCCAGGCGTGCCTTGGCCCGGTGCATGTCGGTAACGTCGGAGAAGGCATTGACCACGTGGGTGACGCTCCCCGTCTCATCCCGCACCACATTCAGATTCTGCCAGGCCGGAAAGGACTCGCCGTTGCTGCGGTGGTAGAAAACCTCGCCCTGCCAGTAGCCAGAGGTGCTGGAGAGCAGCTTCTCCAGGTCGCTGTCGGCGCTGTAGCGGCTGCGCAGCAGCTGGTCCATGTCCGCCCCCAGCACCGCCTCCTCCTCATAGCCGGTGATCCGGGTAAAGGCCGCATTGACGGCGACGATATGGCAATTGGCATCGGCGATGATGATGGCCTCGGCGGCGGTGTGGAACACCACGCTGGACTGGCGCAGCCGCTCCTCGTCCCGCCGCCGCTGGGTGATGTCCTGGACGATGCTGATGATCCGCTCCCCCCCGGCCTTGCCCCGGTAGGCCTTGGCGTGGGCCTGGAGAATGCGCGGCCGGCCGCGGCCGGCCAGGGTGCGGAACTCGATACTGACCGCCCTGCCGCTGGTGGCTGCCTCCTCCAGTTTCTGCACCACCCGCTCCCGATCTTCCGGGGCGATGCGGCCGATGAATTCATCCCAGCTTTCGTCGATGGGAATGCAGTTGCGGTTGAGCAGGGAGGATAGCCGGCCATCCCCGTACAGCTGGTTGGCGGGCAGATCCAGTTCCAGCACCGCCAGGTCGGCGGCATCCAGGGCCAGGCGCAGGCGCAGCTCGCTCTGCTCCACGGCCATTTCCACCTCGTGCCGGGCCAGGGCCATCTGGATCATGGCGTGCAATTCCCGGGTTTCGCAGGGCTTGATCAGGTAGCCGAAGGGTCGGCTGTCCAGGGCCCGCACCAGGGTTTCATCCTCGGCAAAGGCCGTGAGGAAGATCACCGGGATCTGGAGGCGGGACTGGATTTCGATGGCCACTTCGATGCCATCCATCCCCCCGGCCAGATGGATATCCATCAGCACCAGATCCGGCAGCAGCGCCTCCGCCTGCCGCACGGCCGCTTCTCCATCGGCGACGGCCGCCACGACTTCGTATCCCAACTCCTGCAGTTGCAGCTGCAGGTCGAAGGCGACGATACGCTCGTCCTCCACCAACATCAGCCTGGTTCTTTCCAGATTGCCCATCATCAGCCCCTCTCACTGCCTGGGTAGAAAAACCGGGGCTCGCCTGTCGGCAAGGGTGCGGGAGAACGCCGCCCCCATCCAGGAACGGAGGAACGGCCAATGCGGTTGCTGGCCCTCAGGGATTGCCCACAGCGCCTCCCCGCCACCGGGGCGATCCCTGGGGCGAGGAATTTCACTGGATAGGCATAGAGTTCCATGACAGGCTCGGTGGGCAGCATATGGACTCACGCTAGCAGCCCCTGTGTGAATTATCGTGAAGCCCCCCCGCCCCGACCGGGGCGTGATGACAGGAGCCTTCGCCAAAGGGCGCCGGGGCAGACAAAACGCGAGGGGCAAAATAAATGACGGCCAACTCCCGAAAGGGGAGGCAGTCCCCTCGTAGGCCGGAGGGCTCAGGCGGAAATCAGTCCGGCGCGGATAGCAAAGCGGGTCAGGTCGGCGACGTTGTGCAAGTCCAGCTTGTGCATGATGTTGCGGCGATGCACCTCCACCGTGGCCGGGGAAATATGCAGGCGCTCGGCGATGGCGGTGGAACTGCAGCCCTCGGCCACCAGTTGCAGCACCTGCCGCTCCCTCGGACCCAGCCGGTTCGGTGTATGGGAGCCGCCGGCGCCATTGTCGGCCTCGCTCCCCAGGCTTCCGGCCACGGCCCCCATGACGTCAGGGCAGAGATAAAGGCGGTTGCGGCGGACGGCGCGGATGGCCCGGAGCAGTTCATCCCCGGCTTCGGCCTTGGTGACATAGCCGGAGGCACCGGCAACCAGCATGTCCTGCACATAGCGGTGGTCGGGAAAGGCGGAGAGGGCGATCACCTTGGCCGTGGGACAGGCCGCCAGGACCCGGCGGGTCGCCTCAATGCCATTCATGCCCGGCATGTTGATGTCCATACAGACGATATCCGCCGCATGTTCGCTGGCCAGGCGGTGGATTTCCAGGCCATTGCCGGTTTCGGCCACCACCTCCAGGTCCGGCTCCTTTTCCAGCAGGGCCCGCAGGGCGTCGCGGAATATCTGGTGGTCATCGGCAAGCAGAATCCTGAGAGTCATGGCGCCTCCCCTGTTGTTCTATCCAATGACTTCTTGTCATTCGATCATAGACAGGGCCGCAAAGTTCCGCCACCCAATGACCATGACATGGACCTAACCAGTGCCGCCGGCCGCACTGACGGCCTGGGTGCCCCACGCCAAACGAACTAGGGAATGGTTCATCTGGCGGCCACCCTACCTGTCCTAGGCTAGGGCCATGGCAATGAACAGGCAGGAGCCGGGCATGAACACGCTGAACCATACCCATCGGTCACCACTGCAGCATCACGGCGGAGGTGGGAGGACCCGGCCATGATGCCCCTCGCTCCCCCCGGGCAGTACCTTCCCGGCCATACCCTGAGCACCGGGGCCCTGTTGCGCTTGCTCAGCACCCCGGTGATCGCCACCGGCGCCCTGTTTCTCAGCTGCCACGCCTTTGCCGAGCCGTTCGCCGGGCCCTACCTGATTCTGGCCCTGCTGGTCTTCGCCCTCACCTTCCACAGCGACACTCCGGAACCCGGGGTACGCCGGCGCCCGGTGGCCGTGGAAGTGATGAGCCAATGGCTCCTGGTCACCGCCCTGCTCCTGCTCCTGGGCTGGGCTACCCATACCCTGAATGTGTTCGATTCCCGGGTCATCGGCGCCTGGGTACTGCTGACCCCGGCGGTACTGACCGGGGGCAATCTGCTCATCAACCGCTTAATGCCCCGGCTCATGGCCGCCACCGGGATGCAGCGGGTAGCGATCATCGCCGGCGGCTGCGAGCTGGCACGCAAGCTCGCCGATGGCATTGCCGAATCGCCCCAGAACGGCATCCAGGTGGCCGGCTTCTTCGACGACCGGGCCGCCGAACGCCTTCCTTCCGGCTCCCGGGGGGACATCCTGGGGGGGCTGAGCGACATCGCTGCCTACGCCAAGCAGCACCACGTGGATCTCATCTACATCACCCTGCCCATGACCTCCCAGCCCAGGATCCTCAAGCTGGTGGATGAACTGCGGGACACCACGGCCTCCATCTACTTCGTCCCCGACATTTTCCTCTTCGACCTGATCCAGGCGCGCATGGATACCCTGGGCGGATTGCCGGTGGTGGCGGTGTGCGAGACCCCCTATTACGGCGTCAATGCCCTGATCAAGCGCAGCAGCGACCTGGTGCTGGCCGGCGCCATCCTGCTCCTCATCGCCCCGGTAATGCTGGCCATCGCCATCGCCATCAAGCGTGACTCCCCCGGCCCGGTGATTTTCAAGCAGCGCCGCTACGGCCTGGATGGGCGGGAAATCATCATCTACAAGTTCCGCAGCATGACCGTGTGCGAAGACGGGGGCGAGATCCGCCAGGCCAGCCGGGACGATTGCCGCGTCACCAAGCTCGGTGCCTTCCTGCGCGCCACCTCCCTGGACGAACTGCCCCAGTTCATCAACGTGCTGCAGGGACGCATGAGCGTGGTCGGCCCCCGCCCCCACGCGGTGGCCCACAACGAGCTGTACCGCAAGCTGATCAACGGCTACATGATCCGCCACAAGGTCAAGCCGGGCATCACCGGCTGGGCCCAGATCAACGGCCTGCGCGGCGAAACCACCTCGGTGGAAAGGATGAGCGCCCGCATCGAGTACGACCTGGCCTACCTGCGCAACTGGTCCCTGCTGCTCGACCTGAAAATCATCTGCAAGACCCCCATGGTCGTCCTCAAACGAGAGAACGCGTACTGAGCGGGTCCTGGGCCCCTCCCCCCCCCTGCCAACCCTGCCAGCCGGAGACATACCGCCATGAACATCCATCCCGTCATCCTCTGCGGCGGCTCCGGCACCCGGCTGTGGCCCCTGTCCCGGGAAATCGAGCCCAAGCAGTTCCTGCCCCTGCTGCGGGGGCGCAGCCCCTTCCAGGAGACCCTGCAGCGCCTCCAGGCCATTCCCGGCATCCAGCCGCCCCTGATCGTCACCAACCAGGAGCACCTGCCCACGGTCATGGAGCAGAGCGACGCCCTGGGCCTGGCGCCGCCGGGATTGCTGATCGAGCCCATGGGGCGCGGCACGGCGCCGGCAGTCGCGGTGGCCGCCGCCCACCTGCTGCGCCAGGATCCCGACGCCCGGCTGCTAGTGCTGCCGGCGGACCACGACATCCCGGACCAGAAAGCCTTCTGCCATGCCATCGTCCGCGGCAAGGATGCCCTGGAGCGGCATTGGCTGGTGCTCTTCGGCCTCACCGCGAGCCGCCCGGAAACTGGCTTCGGCTACATCCGGCGGGGCGCCCCCGTGCCGGGCAACGAGGGTTGCTTCGAGGTGCTGAGCTTTGTCGAAAAGCCGGAAATGGAAGTGGCCCAGAGCCTGATCGCCTCGGGCCAGCATTACTGGAACAGTGGCATCTTTCTCTTCCGTGCCGCCAAGTTCCTGGCGGAATTCGCCCGCCTGGAGCCGGAACTGGCCGACATCTGCGCCCGGACGGCGGCCAGCCTGGCGATGGACGCCAACCAGCTGCACATCGACGGAAAGACCTTCGCCCCCTGCCGCACCGCCTCCATCGACCACGCGGTGATCGAGAAGACCTCGGCGGCAGCCATGGTCACGGCCGACTTCGCCTGGAGCGACCTGGGCTCCTGGCAGGCCCTGTGGGAGGTGGCGGAGAAGAACGAGGCCGGCAACGTCAGCCACGGCGACGTGCACCTCAATTCCGTCTCCAACTGCTACGTCCATTCCTCCCGTCGCATGGTAGTTGGGATCGGTCTCCAGGACCTGGTCATCATCGAGACTGCCGATGCCCTGCTGGTGGCCGCCCGGGACCAATCCCAGAAGGTCAAGGAAGTGGTGGAACAGCTCAAGGCCCAGAGCCGGGACGAATGCCACGCTCCCCGCCGCGTGCATCGCCCCTGGGGCCATTACGAGGATGTGGATAGCGGCGAGCGCTTCCGGGTCAAGCGCATCACCGTCAATCCCGGCGCCAAGCTCTCCCTGCAACTGCACCACCACCGGGCCGAGCACTGGGTGGTGGTCAAGGGCACGGCCCGGGTGACCCGGGGCAACGAGGTGCTGCTGCTGTGCGAGAACCAGTCCACCTACATCCCCATCGGCATCAGCCATCGCCTGGAAAACCCGGGGAAGATCCCCCTGGAAGTGATCGAAACCCAGTCCGGTGCCTACCTGAAGGAAGACGACATCGTGCGCCTGCAGGACGCCTACCACCGGGTATAAGCCCCCGCCCCCCTCAATTCCGGGAAATTGCCATGGTCCTGCGGTGCCCCCTGCTCCCCCTCTCCCGCCGCCTCTGCCGTCTCTGCCTGGCCCTGGCAGCACTTACCGTTTTCTTGCTCTTCTACCTGGGGGCTCAGCCTTTTGCCGCCGGCCTGATCCCGGAGCCCTGGGACAAGCTGGCCCATTTCCTGGTCTTTGGCGGCATTACCGTCCTGCTCTGGTTCGGCACCAGGGGGGCCTATCCCTGGGGCCTGGTCACCCTGGTCTGCCTCGTCGGCGCCGCCGATGAATGGCACCAGGCCTACCTGCCAGGGCGCTCCACCGACCTGAAGGACTGGGCGACGGATGCCGTGGCCGCCGTTTTGGCGGTGCTGCTCTGCCAATGGCTCAAGGCCCGCCGGGGCGCCCCCCCTATCGCCAAGGGAGAAACATCATGTGTGGAATCTTCAGCGCCATCTCCTTGAGCCGGGACGTGGTCCCGACCCTGCTGCAGGGCATCAAGCAGCTCGAATACCGGGGCTACGACTCGGCGGGCGTCGCCGTCATCAACGGTACCCTGTCCCGGATCCGGGCCGTGGGCCGGGTCGCCGACCTGGAATCCCGGGTCCAGGCCGGGCACCTGGCCGGCCAGGTGGGCATCGCCCACACCCGCTGGGCCACCCACGGCGTGCCCTCGGAGCGCAACGCCCACCCCCATGTCTCCGGCGGCATCGCCGTGGTGCACAACGGCATCATCGAGAACCATCAGTCCATGTGCGAGCGCCTGCGGGCCATGGGCTACACCTTCACCTCGGACACCGACACCGAGGTCATCGCCCACCTGGTCCATGCCAAGCTCCAGGAAGGCCTCTCCCTGCTCGATGCGGTGCGCCTGGCGGCCCGGGAGCTGAGCGGTGCCTACGCCATCGCCGTGATCAACGAAAGCTGCCCGAGCGAGATGGTGGTGGCGCGCAACGGCGCCCCGCTGTTGCTGGGATTGGGGGCCGGGGAGAATTTTGCCGCCTCCGACGGCGCCGCCCTGGCGGCCGTAACCCGGCGCTTCGTCTATCTGGACGACGGCGACTGCGCCCAGATCACCCCCCATGCGGTGCTTATCGTCAATGCCGATGGCCAGGCCCAGCAGCGGCCGGAGCGGCAATCCCAATTGAGCGCCGAATCGGTGGAGCTGGGCAGTTTCCGCCACTACATGCAGAAGGAAATCTTCGAGCAGCCCCAGGCCGTGCTGCAGACCCTGGAAGGGCGCATAGGCAAAGGGTCGGTGCTGCCCCAGATTTTCGGCAGCGGGGCCGACGCCCTGTTCCGCGACATCGAGGCGGTGCAGATCCTGGCCTGCGGCACCAGCTATCACGCCGCCATGGTGGCCCGCTACTGGCTGGAGAGCATCGCCAACATCCCGTGCAATGTGGAAATCGCCAGCGAGTACCGCTACCGGGAGCCCGTCACCCACCCGGCCAGCCTGGTGGTCACCATTTCCCAGTCGGGGGAAACCGCCGACACCCTGGCTGCCCTGCGCTACGCCATGTCCCGGGGACACCGGGCCAGCCTGGGCATCTGCAATGTGCCCGAATCCTCCCTGCTGCGGGCCTCCGACCTGCAATTCCTGACCCGGGCCGGGCCCGAGATCGGCGTCGCCTCAACCAAGGCCTTCACCACTCAGCTCACCGCCCTGGCCCTGCTCACCCTGACCCTGGCCCGGCTGCGCCAGCTCCTGGCGCCGGAGACCGAACAGCGCCTGGTGGCGGAGTTAAGAGCCCTGCCCCAGGCCCTGGAGCGCATGCTGCAACTGGAGCCCCAGATCGAACAGTGGGCCGGGCGCTTCGCCGGGATCGAGCACGTCCTCTTTCTCGGAAGGGGCGCGCATTACCCCATCGCCCAGGAAGGCGCCCTCAAGCTCAAGGAAATCTCCTACATCCACGCCGAGGCCTACGCCGCCGGCGAACTCAAGCACGGCCCCCTGGCCCTGGTGAACCAGGACATGCCGGTGATCGCCATCGCCCCGGGGGATAGCCTGTTCGAGAAGCTCAAGTCCAATCTCCAGGAGGTGCGGGCCCGGGGCGGCCAGTTGCACGTGCTGGCGGACCGGGACGCCCAGGTGGAAGCGGCCAAGGGCATCCACCTCATCCGCACCCCGGCCTATGCCGGCTTTCTCTCGCCAATCCTGCACACCGTCCCCCTGCAACTGCTGGCCTACCATACCGCTGCCAAGCGGGGGAACGACGTGGACAAGCCGCGCAACCTGGCCAAGAGCGTCACCGTCGAATGAGCGCCATCCCGGGAGTACGCCCTGGCTACTTGTAATCGAACTTCATCTGTTCCGAAATCAGGTGGCCAGCACTGGTTTGCTCGCAGAGCCCGGCGTAGGAGGTCAGGAGCGGCGGCAGAGCAATGCCTTCGGCGAGCAGGCGCTGGTTGTCGAACAGCATTTCCATGGACGCGAAATCGCCATAGGTACGGATCGCCCGCAGGACGATGCGGCGATTGCACGGCCCCAGCAATTCCTTGAAGCGGTCCTGCATCTTGGCGATTTCGGTGATCGGCAAGGCCCGGTAGGTCTCGGCCATGGGTGTTTGCCCCGTAGCCTGGGCGATGGCCGCATCGATTTCCCTGAAGCTGCAGGAGCGCTGCGCCCCCGCCGTGATGTGGTAGATCGAATGCTGCAGGGTCGGTTTGTCCAGGAGCAGCTGCAGGGCTTCGGTGCAGTAATCGACAGGAATGACGTCGATGCGCTGGTCGAGCTCGCAGGGGAATGCCTGGAGGGCCCGGGCAATACGGAAGACCCAGAAAATACTGCCAGAGGGTCGGCAGCCCAGGCGGGTATGCCCCACCACGATGGAGGGCCGGGCCACGATCAGGGGCAGGTCGGGCAATTCCGCCCGCAGGCGATGCTCGGCTTCGTACTTGCTCGCCGTGTATTCCAGGAAGTGTTCCGTTTCCTCCCCCGCGTCATAGCCTTCCGGGACGGGGATCGGCGCCTGCCGGCCGCAGGCCATGGCCGTCCCGATATGCAGGAAGCGGCGCAGCTTGCAGCGCTTGGTCAGGGCATGGGCCATGGCCAGCACCCCATCCACGTTGGTGGGCCAGATCGAGGGGTGATTGCCGAAGGAAGCCACCGCGGCGGAACTGACCACATCTTCGATGGAAGCCAGGCGCGGATCGTCTTGCCAATCGGCGACGTTATGCAGGCCGCCGCAAAGGATCTGGTCCATGTGCAACCGGTCCAGCAGATGCTCGGGCACGTCGAAGTTGCGCAGGATGTGGGCAAGCCGCAGCAGCCCTTCTTCCCGGTGTTCGACCCGGGCGAGGAACAGGCAGTCATCCCAACGGTCGGTTTGAATCAGTCTGGCGGCCAGGGCGCCGCCGATAAAGCCGCTGCCGCCGGTAATCAATAAGCGAGGAGAGTAGGTCAAAGCAATTCGCACCCAAATTAGATAGGTGCAGCTTTTTACGCTCAAATCCTTCCAGCAGCCTGACCGACACCGGGTCTGGCGCTTTTACATCAGGGGATGGCCGCGCCAATTTGATGCCCTGGCAAGGGCTGCCATGCTCCAGACAAAAAAATCGCCCGGCCAAAGGGACCGGGCGATTTCTCATGGACAGGCGCCATCCCAAGCAGCGGCTTGGGCAACGCCGTTAGCAGCCCGTACTTAACCCCGGCCAGGCCGTTCCACTCTTTCAGGACGATCGGGACGCTCCGGGCGATCAGGGCGCTCCGGACGGTCGGGCCGCTCGGGGCGGTCAGGACGCTCGGGACGATCCACCCGGTCCGGGCGATCGGCTTTTTCCGCCCGCTCTGCCTTCTCGACCCGATCGGCCTTGCCGTGGCTTTCGGTCCGGGCACTATGATCGGTTTTGTCCTGGGCCTTGCCTGCAGACTTGTCGGTGCGGCTGTCACCGGACTTGATCGCCTTGGACAGGCGGTCGTTGCCGGACTTGATGCTGCTGATCACCTGTCCCAGGTTAACCCCCAGGGACTTGGCGATCTGGCCCCAGCCCATGCCGGAAGAACGCATGGTAAGGATGCCCTGGAAGCTCACCGGCTTGCCGTTGATGAGGATAGTGCCGCCGTTGAGGGCCGTGGAAAGATCGGCGTAGGTCGGGGCGGTGATGCCTGCCTGGGTCAGGGTGGACTGGGCCAGGGCCAGGGTGATGAACACATTGCCGTAGCCCATTTTCCCGGTGGGGGTGATGGTCGTGGCCTGGGTCGTCGTGCTACTGGTGCCCAGGGTCACCGGGGTACCGTTACGCAAGCCGACAATCAGCTTCTCGGCGTCGCTCTGGCTGCCCACCAGGGTGGAAAAATCCTGGGCCATGTTAGTCGTGGCCTGGCCCGGGGAGGTGCTGGCGGTCCGGTCATAGGTGGACGCAGCCTGGGTCACGGTGACGGTCGTGGTTGGCGACGAGGTGCTGGTCTGGGCCACTGCCATGGTGGAAGCAGCCCCCATGGCTGCGACCAGGGCGAGGGAAAGGATTCGACGCTTAAATCGGAATTGCATGTACTACCTCCTGTTGGTCTGTACAGAACCGAAAATTAGAAGCCGTAACTGACAATGGCGCCCAGGCCGAAATCCGGACTGGCTTTGGAGAAGCCGGTGACGGCATAGCCCTGGACTTTCCATTGCTTCGAGTACTTGTGGATGGCGAACAGGGAAATTTCGCTGATCGGATCACCGTGGGCCGTGACTTTCTCGCGGTAATCGTAGGTGGCGCCCCAGCTATTCACGTCGGACAGCTTGTTGCTGAAGCCGATGTTGGCATACCAGGGATTGCGGAAATCGACGCCATTCGGATCGCCCTTATCGGTCCAGCCCAGGGAGCCGAACAGGGTGGTATCGACGAAGGTCTTGTACAGGTCGGCCTGCAGGGAATAGTCGTTCTTGCCGGTAGTCAGCAGGGCCTTGGAGTGGTCGGCCGTCGCAAACTTGATCTTGCCCCCCAGATCCACGCCAAATTTGGCGGTGCTGTTGTAATAGACGTTATAGAGGGCGGTCGCGGTAATGTCGCCCAGGCCCGATTGGGTCTGCTTGGTGCTGACAAAACGGTCGCCACCGGCGGCGGCAACGCCGTTGCTATAGACGTAAGGAACGCTGAGCTTGAGGGTCAGGGGGCCATTCTCATGCTTGACGGTGACCGGCATGGCCCAGGTCGTGGACTTTTGGGACTCGCCGTACTTGCCCTCGGTGTAGTCCAGGCCGACGCCGACAGTGGTTTGGGACTGGGCGAAAGCCAGGGCGGGAAGGGCGGCAACGGCACAACAAATCAGATTCTTTTTGGAAGCGGAAAACATGAAAACGATCCAGTCAGTAAAAATTTTCGTGAAATATATCACGCTATTTTACAAAACTGGCCCCGTTCCAGCCTCCAATCCGACCAACGGTTCTCCCCATTCGGGCAAAGAAATATGATGCCACTTTGACGCCATTTCCCCCGACCAAGCACCCGCCGGGGGCAGTTGGCGCCCCCCCTTCACCGTTCCCTTATTTCCATTCGCCGCCGATGACTCAGGCCAGGGAATGCTCCAGGGCCAGGGCGGCATCGCTTACCCGGTCCCGCCGGAAGCAATAGCCGCTGCCGCGCACGGTCTCGATCAGTTCTTCCTGGCCCCAGGGGCGCAGGGCCTGGCGCAGGGCCCGGATATGGGCATCCACGGTACGATCCTGGACAAACACCTGGTCGCCCCACAGCTTGTCGAGAATCTGGGCCCGGCTGAAGACCCGCCCGGCGTGGGTGGCGAAGAAATGCAGCATGCGGCACTCGATAGCCCCCAGTTCCAGGGGACGGCCATCCAGGGTCACCCGGCGCAGGGCCGGATCGATGCGCAGGCTGCCGATTTCCACCAGGTCTTCGGTGGCCTCCGGGGCCCGCCGGCGCAACAGGGCATGGATGCGGGCCAGCAGCTCCCGGGGGGAGAAAGGCTTGGTAACGTAGTCGTCGGCGCCAGCCTCCAGGCCGCCTACCTTGTCGCTCTCGTGCATGCGGGAGGTGAGCATCAGGATCGGCAGGTCCCGGGTGTGCTGGTCGGCTCGCAGGCGGCGCAGCAGGGTCACCCCGGTGGCATCGGGCAGCACCCAATCGAGGAGGATCAGGTCCGGGCGCAGGTCGCAAATCCGGGCATCGGCCTCGCCCACGCTGCCGACCACTTCCACCTGGTAGCCCGCCCGCTCCAGGGCCGAGGCGAGCATGCGCTGGGTAATCACTTCATCCTCGACAACGAGAATCATGGCACTCATGGCGATACCTCCCTTATATCCCGGCAATCCATCCAAACATGGCGGAAAATCACTGCGGCTCCACCACACCACCTCCACACCGTCTCCGCTCGACAAAACAGGGTCACGAGCCCCGGCCCCGCAAGCGGGTCATCCGGCAGCCTCGGCCAATTCCTGCAATTCGCCCTTGAGTCTCGCTACCTCCTGCTCCAGGCGGGCATAGCCGCCTTCCAGGCACTCCTGCCCCTCAATGCCGCCGGCTCCGGCGGCGCCTTCGCTTTCCAGGGATTCGGCTGCCTCCAGGGCGACTGGAGCCGAGAGGCTACGGAACATTCCCGCCAGGGTATGCACCACATAGCGGAACTGGTCCCCATCGCCCCGGGCTAGGGCGGCCTTGCCATTGCGCAGCAACTCCGGCGTCCGGGCCTGGAACAGGGCCACCACCTCGGACAACAGGCGCCGGTCGTTGCCGACCCGCTCCAGCAGGCTTTCCCGCTGGAGTACCGGAGCCAGCGGCGGGGCAACAGGTAAGCGATTGCCCGACACGTCCAGGTCGAGGCCGGCGGCCAGATGATGCTCCTGGCCCAGGCGCTCGATGGCGCGGATCAGATCCACCGGCTGGATGGGCTTGATCAGGCAGGCATCCATACCGGCCATCAGGCAGCGCCGGCCGTCCTCGGCCATAGCCCGGGCGGTCAGGGCAATTACCGGCAGATGGCGGCCAGTACTCGCCTCCCGGCGGCGGATGGCCCGGGTGGTGTCGATGCCGGTCATGCCCGGCATCTGCAAATCCATGAGCACCAGGTCGAAGCGACCTTCGGCGATGGCCGCCAGGGCGGCGGGACCGCTGTCGGCAGTGGCAACGCGATGGCCGACCCGGCTGAGCACGTGCTGGGCCAATTGCCGGCCGATGGGGTCGTCCTCCACCACCAGGATATTGAGCTGCTGCAGCTTACCGATTCCCTGGAGGGGCAGCTGGACGGCACGGGCAGCGCTCGGACTGACCTCGCCCCTCAGGGCTGCGAGCAGCTCCATATCTTTCACGGGCTTGGACAGGCGGCACAGGGTACTGCCCGAAGTAGGGCTGGCCAGCTTGTTGGTCCGGCGATCGGTGGGGGAAAGGCGATGGGGATGGGGATGGCGATCACCATGGACCTGGGGCCGACGCAGCCAGGCCCCAAGCAACACCACCTGCTCGACCCCGAGTTCGGGGCGCCCCTGCAACCGGGCCGCCACGGCCTGGCTATTGAGCTGGGGCAGGTCTTCGGCCAGGAGCACCAGATGATAGGGCCGCTGTTCACGGCGGCGCCGCACCAGGGCCGTCATGGCCTCCCGCCCGTCCCGGGCTTCCTCCACCTTGAAATTCCACTGGCGCAGGAGCTTGACCAGGCTACGACGGCTGACTGGATGAGGCTCAACCACCAGGGCCAGCCGTCCCCCGAAATTTGGTTTGGCGGGAACCAGCCCACGGGTCTCGGCCAGGGGCAAGGTCAGGCAGAACTGGAACACGCTGCCCTCCCCCGGGTCGCTTTCCACCTGGATGGTAGCCCCCATCTGGGCTACCAGGCGGGCGGCGATGGCCAGGCCTAGGCCAGTGCCGCCATAAAAGCGGGTGGTGGAGGCCTCGGCCTGGACGAAGGGGGCAAAAATCTGACCCAGCCGCTCCTGGCGTATGCCGATGCCGCTATCACTGACCGCGAAATGCAGGCGCACCATTCCCCGCCCCTGACTGATCTGCCGCACCTGCAATAGCACTCCGCCCTGCTCAGTGAACTTGACCGCATTTCCCACCAGATTGACCAACACCTGACCCAGGCGCACCGGGTCGCCGAGGAGCACATCCGGGATGTCCGGATCAATCTGGCAGTTGAGTTCGATATCCTTGCGCTGGGCCGCCAGGGCCAGCACCTTCATCTTGTCACCCAGGCAGTCGCGCAGGGAAAAGGGGGTGCGTTCCAGGGTCAGGCCACCGGCCTCGATGCGGGAGAGATCGAGCAGATCCTTGGCCACGCTGAGCAGCATGTCGGCGGATATCTTGAGCAGCCCCAGGTATTCCCGCTGTTCCGGCGTCACTTCCGTCTGCAGGGCCAGGTCGGCCATGCCAATGATGCCATTGACCGGCACATGCACCTCATGACAGGCATGGGCCAGGAATTCCGCCTGCTGCCGCCGCTCGGCTTCCACCTTGGCCTGCATCTGCCGCAATTCCTCCACCAGGCGCCGTTGCCTCACCAATTCCCGGCGCAGGCGCTCGTTTTCCGTAATCAGGCTGGAAGAGTGGTCCGCCGGGGGAGTCCAGGGGCGGCGCAGCAAGCCGGTATAGAGATTTGACGACAACAGGGCCTGCGGGAAGGGATTGCGTTCGAGTGTTCGGGTACTTCGTAAAGCACGAGCCATGTTTTTCACCTTGCCCCGAATGATGGTGAAATATTAGAGAAAGCTCCTGCCGATCGGAATAAAGGGCTTCCCGTATTTGTGCTACCGGGAAACCCTTAGTCGGCTCCACACGCTGCCATTCCTTCCCCGCCCCGCATCCTCTGCGCCCCAACTCCCCCTGCCTGAACTGCCCACGCCCGGCCAAGCCTAGTCCGACAGGACTAGGTGGACGACAGCCTGCCTTTGCTATGGTCAGACCACTATGAACACAGATGTTGGGAGACGAGTTGAGCGCTGAATTGATGGCTGAACACCTGCCATTTCGATAATCGTCGGATGCCCTACCCGGCGGACTGTCGGACCATCCCGCCCCCCAATATCTCCCGGAGCATTGGTGGTTGGGTGGCCGTCCACACCGTGGCATGGCGTCCCCTGCGTTGTTCCGGCCAGTCCGGAAGAAGCGAGAGGAGTAGTTACCATGCCGCGTATTTGCCTGATATCCATTTGCCGCCAACTGCCTGCCCTGCTCCTGGGGAAATTCGGCCGCGCGGCTAGCACCCTGGCCGGCATCCTGGTCATTTCTGCCGCCACCTCCGGCGCCTCCCTGGCCGCCACCACCGCATCCTGTGTGCCCGTCACCACCGCGGACTGGATGGTGACCAGCAATCAGCTGGCCGCGCCCATCCGGCCGACGGACTGCTCCTGGGTCACCCAGACCCCGCCGGACTTCGGTTGGCCGGACATCAGTTCCGATGCCAAATATCAGGTCACCCTGACCTACCCCGATGGCCACACCAATACCCAGACGGCACCGCAGAACTGGATCAACTGGCCCGAGGTGCTGCCCGCGGGCTATTACGCCTGGACGGTGACGGTGACCAACTCCACCGGCACCAAGACCAGTCTGGCCCGACACTTCACGGTAGATCCGAGCGCCAGCACCTTCCTGGTTCCCTCTGGCGCCACCCTCTACAGCAAGATCGTGGCCAAGGCCCATCCTCGTTCCCTGCCTGACGCCACGACCCTGGCCACCATGATTTCCCAGCGCCCGGTCGGGGTGAAGGCGGTACTGGCCAATGCCACCAACGACCTGAGCGTGGCCCCGGCAGCCCAGCCCTCGTCCACTTCGGTATCGACCAACTGGTATACCGCCAGCGACGAATGCAAGCGCACCCTGAACATGGCCCTGGCTTGGGTAATCAGCAAGAACACCCAATATCTGAGCAACGCCGTCTTGCGCCTCAAGAACCTGGCTTCCTGGGACCCCAACGGCACCACCAGCTATACCGTTTACGGCATGGACATGGGCGCCCGCCAGATCACCTGGACCATGGCCCTGGTCTATGACTGGCTCTGGCCCCAGCTCGATTCAACCACCAAGAGCCAGGTACTGACCGTCCTGCAGACCCGGACCGCGGTCATGTACAACGACGTGATCGGTACCCGCTCCCGGGTCGCCACCTCCCCCCGGGACTCCCACGGCGCCCTCACCGTCACCATCCTGGGCGGCATCTCCACCATCCTGGCCGGCGATCTTTCCAGTGCCAGCACCTGGCTCGCCGGCAGCCTGCCCCAGGCCGCCAACGCCGTCAGCCCCTGGGGCGGTGACGACAGCGGCCACGCCAACGGCACCACCCAGGGTTCCTGGGACATGGGGGATTCCCTGGTGCCCTGGTATGTCTTCCGCTGGGCCGGAGGCATCGACGTCGCCCAGAAGGCCTGGATGCGCAACTGGTCCAACTTCATCGCCTACATGATCCCGCCGGGAACCCCGGTGGGCAATTTCGGCGACGGTGCGGAAAAGGCCCTGACTGAAAACTGGTCCCGCTTCGGCAAGGCTTACACCTGGTTCGCGCCCAGTCCCCTGGGCCGCTGGTATGCCTCCCAGCCCTCCCTCCAGGGCGGCGACACCTCGCGCATCGAAATGATGCTGGCACCGCCCGCCGATTTCACCACCGGCGCCTACCCCCTCGGTACCCCCAATACCGCCGTATTCCGCGATATTGGCTGGGCCGCCATGCACAGCGACCTGTCCAACCCGAGTCGGGTGTCCATCTACTTCAAGAGCAGCCCCCTGGGCTCCTTCAACCATAGCCACGCCGACCAGAACAGCTTCGTCATCAACGCTGGCGGCCAGCGCCTGGCCATCGACTCCGGCTACTACGATGCCTACAAGACGAGCCACTGGTACAACTGGTACAAGCAGACCCGGGCCCACAACGCCATCACCTTCGACGGCGGCCAGGGGCAGACCGTGTTCGAACTGAGCGGCAAGCTGGGTCCCGGCCAGATCACCGGCTACGTCCATGGCAGCAACTACGAGCTCCTCTATGGCGATGCCACGGCGGCCTACGCCGGTTTGCTGCAAACCGCCAAGCGGGCCCTGGTTTACTTCCCGCCCAACCTGCTGCTGGTCTATGACAACCTGGCCTCGGCCACAGCCCGGCAATGGGAGTGGAACATCCATGCGGTGAACCAGATGAGCAGTACTTCCGGCACCCAGGCCACCATCCAGAATGGCGGCCAGACCCTGTGCGTCAATATCCTGGGGGGCCCGACCACGGCCTTCCGCCAGACCAACGCCTTCACCGCCAACCCCACCGGCTCCTGGACCGCCCAATGGCATGGCACCTTCTACAGCACCACCCAACTGACAGCCACCGAATTCGTCACCCTGCTCAACGTCGGCTGCACCAGCGTCGCTGCCAGCGCCAGCAAGAGCGGTACCGCCTGGACCGTCAATGTGGGCAGCAATACCGTGACCATCAACGGCGGCGTGGTCACGGTTGGCACCCCCACCACGACCACCAGCAGCACCGGTACCACCTCGACCTCGACGACTACGACGACCACGACTACGACGAGTACCGGCACAACCAGCGGCACGACCACCAGCACCGCCCCGGCACCGGCCCCCACCTCCACGCCTTATACCGGCAAAGCCATCGCCGTCCCGGCCACCTTCGAGGCCGAGAACTATGACAAAGGCGGCGAAGGCGTGGCCTACCACGATCTGACCAAGGGCAACACCGGTGGCGTCTATCGCACCAGCGAGGACGTGGATCTGGTCGCCTCCTGCGACTCGGCCGGCGGCGGCTACGTGGTCAACAGCTTCCAGACCGGGGAATGGATGAACTACACCATCGCCGTACCGACCACGGCCAATTACGAGATTTCGGTCAAGGCCGCCAGCAACTACAGCACCGCCGGCGCCTTCCACGCGGAAATCGACGGCAAGAACGTCACCGGTTCGGTCACCAGCATCAAGACCGGCAACTGGTGCACCTTCAAGTGGTTCGGCAAGACCGGCATCCCCCTTACCGCCGGCACCCACATCCTGAAGATCTACGCCGACGCCCAGTACTTCAACGTCAACCAGGTTCGCGTCTTATCCAGCAAGTAAACCGCCTTACCCCGGTGGCCTGGCACCACCGGGGATTGACCGTCGGAGGTGCCCATGAACCGCCACTCGACTTCCCGCGTCATCCCCGTTCGTTGCCAGCCCCGAGGTTTCACCCTGCTCGAACTCCTAGTGGTGGTGGCCATCATCGGCCTCCTGGCCGGCTACGTCGGTCCCAAGTATTTCGGCCAGATCGGAAAATCCGAGATCAAGGTGGCCAAGGCCCAGATCGACGGCCTGGAAAAGGCCCTGGACCAGTACCGTCTCGACGTGGGGCGCTATCCGACAACGGAACAGGGCCTCAACGCCCTGGTCACCGCCCCTGCCGGGGTTACCCGGTGGCAGGGCCCCTACCTGAAGAAGGGGGTGCCGGTGGACCCCTGGGGCACCCCTTACGTCTATAAGGCCCCGGGCAGCCACGGCGACGTGGACATCATGTCCTACGGCAAGGACGGCGCCCCGGGCGGTACCGGGGAGAACGCCGACATCACCAACTGGTAGGCGGTCATGCGCTTTGAAATCAAGGCCTACCGCCCCGGTGAGGGAGTCATTTCCCTCTTCGTGGACGCGGCCACGGCGGAGGAAGCCGGCAGCCACAGCAGCGGCCTGGGCTTTGCCGTGGTTTCCGTCCGCCCCACCGGGCGTTTCGAACATTTCCGCCGCCGCGAGCCGCCCTTCGACCTGCTCCAGTTCACCCAGGAACTGCGCTCCCTGCTCACCGCCGGCCTGTCCCTCATCGAAAGCCTGGGCGCCCTGGCGCGCAAGGAGCAGGCTCCCAACAAGCGCCGCCTGATCGAAGCCCTGATCCACTGCCTGCGGGAAGGCAAGGCCTTCTCCGCCGCCCTGCGGGAGCTGCCGGCGGAAATCCCGCCCCTCTACCTGGCCCTCATGGGGGCGAGCGAGCAGACCGGCGACCTGCCCGGCGCCCTGGGCCGCTACATCGAATACCGGGGCCAGATGGATGCCCTGCAGAAGCGGGTGTCCTCCGCCGCCATCTATCCGGCCCTGCTGCTCAGCGTCGGCGGCGTGGTCATCGCCTTTCTCATGGGCTACGTGGTGCCCCGCTTCAGCCTGGTCTATGAAGACTTCGGCAGCAACCTGCCCTTCCTCTCCCGGGTGCTGCTGCAGTGGGGCAAGCTGATCGAGGCCCACGGCGCCCGCATCCTCTTCGGCCTGGTCCTGGGCGTCGCCCTGGTGGTCGTCTTCATCCGCCAGCGCCATATCACCGGCCGGGAAATCCTGGCCCGGCTGCTCGACCTCAAGCTCTTCGCCAGCCTGCGGGAACGCATCCGCGTCTATAGCCTGGCCCGCTTCTACCGCACCACCGGCCTGCTGCTGGAAGGCGGCATCCCGGTGGTTACCGCCCTGGGCATGGCCCGGGAGCTGCTGAGCGAGGACATGCGCGAAGCCCTGGACCGCTCCCTGGCCAGCATCCGGGGCGGCATCTCCCTGTCCGAGGCCCTGCAAGAAGGGGACCTGACCCCGCCGGTGGCCGCCGACCTGCTGCGCATCGGCGAGAAGACCGGGGACATGGGGGAAAAGATGATCCGCATCGCCGACTTCCATGACGAGGAAACCCAGCGCTGGGCCGACTGGTTCGTGCGCCTGTTCGAGCCCCTGCTGATGCTCTTTATCGGCCTTTTCATCGCCTTCATCGTGGTGCTGCTCTACATGCCCATTTTCGAGTTGGCCGGCACCCTGCAATAACCCTGGAGAAATGGAAGAGATCGCCACGCCCCATCCGTCAACCTAGTTTCCGCCCATACCCAGAAGCCCCTTGCATGAGGTCAGAAAATGGAAACCCCCGCCGCTCAGGAAAACAATGCCAACTACGTGCCCCGCAAGGTGGACCGGCGCACCGGCCAGGGCGACCGACGCAAGACCCAGCCGGACCGGCGGGAGCTGGAGCGAGCCGAGTTGCCGGTCATCAGCGCCCAGCGCCTGGAGGCTCTGCGCCCGGCCTTCGAACTGCTGCCCTACACCGAGGCGGCCCGGCGCCAGTGCCTGCTCATGGCTGACAAGGCCAACTGCCTGCTGCTGGTGGCGGACAAATCCACCGCTGCCGGCATCATGCGCTGGGCCGATGCCTTCCTGCACCGCCCCTTCACCCTGTGCTTCGGCCGCAGCGCCGACATCGCCGACTACCTGGCCCGCCACAGCGAATCCATGCGCGCCATGGATGCCCTGCCGAGCTACCTCACGGAGCAACCAAAGGTCGCTGACACCGTGGAAACCCTGCGCCTGGACACCATCCAGAGCGAAGGCAGCCCCATCATCCGCCTCACCAATTCCACCCTCTACGACGCCTACAAGGCCCGGGCCAGCGACATCCACCTGGAATCCACGGCCGACGGCCTGCGGGTCAAGTACCGCCTGGACGGCGTGCTCACCACCGTGGCCACGATCCAGGGGGTGCAGACGGCGGAGCAGGTCATCTCGCGCATCAAGGTCATGGCCGAGCTCGACATCGCCGAGCGGCGCATCCCCCAGGACGGGCGCTTCAAGGTGGCGATCAACAACCGGGAGGTGGATTTCCGCGTCTCCATCATGCCCAGCATCCACGGCGAGGACGCGGTGCTGCGCATCCTGGACAAGCAGGCCCTGACCGACCAGCTGAGCAGCCTCACCCTGGAAAGCCTGGGCTTCGCCGAGGACGTCAAGCAGGTGGTGCGCCGCCTGGCCCGGGAGCCCTACGGCATGCTGCTGGTCACCGGCCCCACCGGCAGCGGCAAGACCACCACCCTGTACGCCGTGCTAGGGGAGGAAAACACCGGCAGCAACAAGGTGGTGACCATCGAGGACCCGGTGGAATACCAGCTGCCTGAGGTGTTGCAGATTCCGGTGAATGAGAAGAAGGGTCTGACCTTCGCCCGGGGCCTTCGCTCCATCCTGCGCCACGACCCGGACACCATCATGGTGGGCGAGATCCGGGATGCGGAAACGGCCCAGATCGCCGTCCAGTCGGCCCTCACCGGCCACCTGGTGTTCAGCACGGTGCATGCCAACAACGCCTTCGACGTCATCAGCCGCTTCATGCACATGGGGGTGGCACCCCACAGCTTCGTTTCCGCCATCAACGGCATCCTGGCCCAGCGCCTGGTGCGCATCATTTGCCCCCACTGCAGCGTGCCGGACCAGCCGGATCCTGACCTGATCGCCGATTCTGGCATCCCCGCCGACGATGTGCCCAACTACCACTTCCGCAAGGGCGCCGGCTGCGAGGAATGCCGGGGCACGGGCTACAAGGGGCGGCGCTCCATCGGCGAGGTGTTGCGCCTCACCGACGAGCTGCGAGAACTGATCATCGCCGGTGCCCCCCTGCGGCGCCTGCGTGAGGAGGCGGAGCGCGGCGGCATGCGCTCCCTGCGCTACGCCGCCCTGGACCTGGTGCGGGCCGGGGAAAGCACCCTGGAGGAGATCAACCGTGTCACTCTTGTCGCCGAATAAGCGCATCGTCGTCGGCTTCGCCCCGGAGCGCCTCTCGGCCCTCTATTTGGGCGGCCTACTGCGCCCCCGGCTGCTGGACCGGCACGCCGTGCCCCTGGCGGGCAACGACCCGTCCCGCTGGGCCGAGCCCCTGCGGGCCCTCACCGCCCTGCTCGACGAGCCGGTATGGCACGGCCAGGAAATCGGCGTCATCCTCTCCAGCCACTACGTGCGCTACATCGTCGTCCCCGCCGGGCGCAACCTGACCCAGGCCGAGTGCCTGGCCCTGGCCAAGGTGCTGTTCCACGAAACCTACGGCGACCTGGCGGACAACTGGGAAATCCGCGTCAGCCCGCCCGGCATGGGCCTGGCCACCATCGCCAGCGGCGTGCCCCGGGATCTCCTGGCCGACCTGGACAAGGTCTGCGCCAAGCGCGGCCGCCTCACCTCCGTCCGCCCCAGCCTGATGCCCGTGTTCAACCGGGCGCGGCGCCTCATGGGCAAGGCGGCGGGCTACCTGGCGGTGGTGGAGGCTGGGCGCATCGTCCTGGTGTCGGTGGCCAACCGGCAATGGAAATCCGCCGACAGCCGGGCCGGCGACGGCACCACCCTGCCCCACCTGCTACAGGAGGAAGGCGAACTGCATGGCCGCCAGCCCGGCGGTATCCTCTGGCTGAGCGACCTCACCGCCAGCGCCAAGCTGCCCACCGGCGTGGCCTGGAGCCACCAGCGCATCGACCCGCCGCGCCTGGCGGGCATGGACGACATTCCCAACCTGGCGAGCTGGGGGCTGCCATGAGCACGCCCGCCCCCATCCTGCCCCTGGAACCCAGGCGAGGAAAATGATGCGCCCCCTCTGGCTCGACTACCGACAGGAGACTCCCGGGCAACAGCGCGGCGGCTGGGTGCTGCTGGGCCTGGGCGTCGCCGTGGCGACGGGCCTGGCGATCCATTTCTTCTCCCTCCAGGCCGAGGAGGAAGCGCTTCAGCTCCAGGTCTCCCACCTGCGCCGGGAGGCAGAGAAGGAGCGCCTGGCGGCGGGCAGCGGCACCCCGGCAGCCGCGGCCCCGAGCCCAGCCAGCCACCCCCTGGGCAGCTGGGACTCCCTGTTCACTTCCCTGGAAGGGGCCGGTGACGACACGGTGACCCTGCTCTCCATCCAGCCGGGGCCCAACGAAGTCCAGATCACTGGCGAGGCCCACGACCTGGGGGCGGCCCTGGACTATCTCAAACGCCTGCAGGCAGCCCCGGGTGTAGCCAATGCCCGCCTGACCCAAAGCGAAGTGGTGGAGGCCCATCCCCAGCACCCGGTGCGCTTTTCCCTGGCGACCAACTGGCAGGAGGCACCGCGATGAACCGGATCAAGGCCAAGCTGGAGCGGCTGGGTTTGCCGGGCATCATCGGCATCGGCCTGCTGCTGTTCTGCCTCTCCTTTTTCTTCGGCAATGTGCAGCCCCTGGAGGATGAACTGGCCAGCCTGGGCCGGGAGCAAAAGCGCCTGAGCGCATCCCTCCAGACCTCCCCCACCCGGGCCCAGGGTGCCCGGGCCCTGACCCTGGGCGCCACTCCGGAACTCTTGAAGCAGCTCGACGCCGTCGCCCGGCAATACGGCATCATCCCGGGCCCGGCCAGCTATCAGCTGAAGAGCGGCGAAGGCGGCCGGCGCTTCGAAATCAGCCTGCCCCTGAAGGCACCCTACCCGGCCCTGCGCCAATATCTGCACCAGGCCCTGAGCCTGGCCCCCAATGCCACCCTGGACGAACTGAGCCTGCAACGGGCCCAGGCCACGGACCCGGCGGTAGAAGTGCAACTACGCTTCTCCTTTGCCCTGGCGGGGGCGCCATGAAAGCCCTGAAAGCCATGAAATTCACGGCTGGCTCCAGGCAGCGGCGCTGGCTGATCCTCGGCTCCGCCCTGGCCATCGTGGTGGTAGCAGCCCTGTGGCCGATGCCGGAGGAGAATGAGCCAGCCCGCCAGGCATCGCCGCCGAGGGCGCAAGGAGCTGCCCCTGTTGCTGCACCCGCCGCTGCCCCAACTCCGGCAGACGTCGGGGCCGGCGCCCCCGGCCAGGCCGGAGCGACTGCGGCCGGGGCTACCGCTTCTACCCCCACGGCTCAGATCCCCGACATCTTTGCCGCCCGCACCTGGGAACCACCGCCCCCGCCACCGGACCTGAGCCCGCCCCCGCCGCCCCAGGCGCCACCCCTGCCCTTCCGCTTCATCGGCCGCATCACCGAGCCCGGGAAGAAGCCGGCGTTTCTCCTGGCCCGGGGGGAGGAGGTCCTGACCGTCAAGGTCGGCGACGTCATCGACCGGGTCTGGCGCCTGGAAAAATTTACCGGCGGCAAGCTCAAGTTCCGCTACCGCCCCCTGAATCTCCTAAGCACCCTGCCGATTGGCGATGGAGACGAACCATGAGCCACACTGCCCACCCCCACCCTGGACGCCGCCTGCTGGCCGCGTTCCTGGGAGCATTCGTCCTGTTCCTGGCCGGCTGCGCCGGCAAGGAGCCCCACCGCCAGGGCATGGACCTGGTGGCCCAGGGCCGCTACGAGGAGGGCCTGGCCAAGATCAAGCAGGCCATGGCCGATGCCCCGGACAACGAGGTCTATAGCCTGGCCTACAAGAACTCCAGCCAGCGGGCCATCACCCGCTGGCTGGGGGAGGCCCTCAATGCCCGGGCCCTGGGCAACCTGGAAGCCGCCGAAGCCCTGTACCTGCGGGTGCTGAACCTGGACCCGAAACAGGCTGATGCCCAGGCCGGACTGCGGGCGGTGGACAAGGCGCGCCAGCATAACCGGCTGCTGGACGAGGCCGAGGCCCTGATCGCCAGCGACGACATGACCGGGGCCGGGGAACGCATCACCCAGGTGCTCAAGGAAGACCCGCGCAATCCCCGGGCCCTGGCCCTGCGCCCCCAGGTGGATAACCGGGCCACCAAGGATCAATGGATCACCCCGGAGTTGAGCCGCAGCCTGGAGCTCCCGGTGACGCTGGAATTCCGGGACGCCAACCTGCGCCAGGTGCTGGAGGCCCTGTCGCGCTACAGCCAGCTCAATTTCGTGCTGGACAAGGATGTCTCCAGCGCCTTGGTGGTCACCGTCTTCCTGCGCAAGGTGCGCCTCTCCGAGGCCCTGGACGTGATTCTCTCCACCCACAAGCTGCGGCGGCGGGTGCTCAACGACAACACCCTGCTCATCTATCCCGATACCGCCGCCAAGCAGGCCGAGCACCAGGACCTGATGGTGCGCAACTTCTACCTGGCCAACGCTGAGGCGAAACAGGTGGCGGCCATGCTCGCCAGCGTGCTCAAGGCCAAGAACGTCTATGCCGACGAAAAGCTGAACATGATCGTGATGCGCGACACCCCGGAAATGGTCAGCCTGGGCAGCCGCCTGGTGGCCACCCAGGACATTCCCCAGCCGGAGGTGATGCTGGAAGTGGAGGTGCTGGAAATCACCCGTTCCCAACTCACCAACCTGGGCATCCAGTACCCGGACCAGCTGACCCTGCTGCCCATCCCCTCCGACGGTACCACCCTCACCCTGCGGGACCTGCGCAACCTCAATTCCCGGCGCATTCAGGCCGGCATCGGCGCCGGGGCGGTGAACCTGCACGACGACTCGGCCAATACCAACCTCCTGGCCAACCCCCGCATCCGCACCCGCAACCGGGAAAAGGCCCTGATCCGCATCGGCGACCGGGTGCCGGTGATCACCACCACCGCCACCTCCACCGGCTTCATTTCGGAGAACGTGCAATACGTGGATGTGGGGCTGAAGCTGGAAGTGGAGCCGATCATCTACCCCAACGACGAAATCCAGATCAAGATGGCCCTGGAAGTCAGTTCCGTGGTCAAGGAAATCGTCAGTAAGGCCGGCACCACGTCCTACCAGATCGGCGGGCGCAACGCCTCCACCGTGCTGCGTCTGCACGACGGCGAAACCCAGGTGTTGGGCGGTCTGATCAACGACGACGACCGCCGGGCGGCCAACCGTTTCCCCGGCCTGGCCAATCTGCCCATCATCGGCGCCTTGTTCTCCAACCAGAAGGACACCAACCAGAAGACCGAGCTGGTGCTCTCCATCACGCCGCGCCTGGTGCGCGGCCTGACGCCGCCGCCCCAGCTCTCGGGCCAGTTCTGGTCCGGCACGGAAACCACGCCGCGCCTCGGCCCGCCCCATCTCTCCAGCCACAGCACCGCCCCGGGCGGCGACAAGCCCCTGCCCCTGCCGCCCATGCCAGCCGGCGCCCCAGGCCAGCCCGATGTCGCCCTGCCCCCCGGGGAGCCCGTCATGCCCCAGTCTCCCAGCGCCGAGCAGATACCGGTGGCGCCGCCACCAGCACCGCCGCCCCCGGCAGTCGCCCCAGCGGCCCCGCCGGCCGAGTCCCCCGGCATCGCGCCGGCCCTGACGCCCCTCAGCCCGGGCCTCAATCCCGGCCTAAGCCCCAGCCTCGATCCTTCTGGCATGCGGCCTCCGGAGTAGCCATGAACACTCCCGCCCACCGCGGCTTCACTCTCATCGAACTGGTGGTCTCCCTGGCCCTGGTGGCCCTGTTCGCCACCATCGCCCTGCCCCTGGCCGAGCTGACGGTGAAGCGGGGCAAGGAGACCGAGTTACGCCTGGCCCTGCGCCAGATACGGGAGGCCCTGGACGCCTACAAGCAGGCGGTGGACGAGGGACGCATTCTCATCAGCCCCGGCGATACGGGCTACCCCAAGCAGCTCATCCTGCTGGTGGAGGAAACCAAAGATGCCCGCACCCAGGGCGGCACGCCCCTGCGCTTCCTGCGCCGCATTCCCCGGGACCCTTTCGCCGACCCCAAGCTGCGGCCCGAGGAAACCTGGGGCCTGCGCAGCTACCGCAGCCCCTACGACCGTCCCCAGGCCGGGGAGGATGTCTATGACGTCTATTCCCAGAGCCCGGACAGCGGCATCAACGGCATTCCTTACCGCGAGTGGTAGGGAGGATCCAATGAACGCCCCGACATATCTTCAAAGCAGACTCCGGCACCCACCCGGCCAGGGACGGCGCCGGGGCTTCACCCTGATCGAGTTGCTGGTGACCATGGCGATCATCGCCGTGCTGCTCTCCCTGGCCGTGCCCCAGTATTTCGGCCGGGTGGAGGGCGCCCGGGAGGCGGTGCTGCGGGAAAACCTGCACCAGATGCGCGATGCCCTGGACAAGTACTACGGCGACAACAACCGCTACCCGGACAAACTGCAAGACCTGGTGACCCGCCGCTACCTGCGGCGCATCCCCCCGGATCCGATCACCGACAGCGACCAGACCTGGGTCCTGGTCCCCCCGACGGACCCGCGCATGGGGGGCATCTACGACATTCACAGTGGAGCCGGCGGCAATGGCAAGGACGGCACGGCCTACGCCACCTGGTGAGCAGCAGGGTGTCGCCTACCTGGCCCTGCTCATCGCCATCGCCTGCATGGGGGCAGCCCTGGGGGTAGTCGGCACCATCTGGCACCAGGCCCAGCAACGGGCCCGGGAGGAGCAGTTGCTGTTCATCGGCATGGAATACCGCAAGGCCATCCGCAGCTACTACTACGCCCTGCCCAGCGCCAACGCCTATCCCCGCAGCCTGGAGGTGCTGCTCCAGGACCCCCGGGTGGCCAACGTCAAGCGCCACCTGCGCCGCCCCTACCGGGACCCCATCACCGACTCCCCTCAATGGGGCCTGATCCAGGCCCCGGACGGCGGCATCATGGGCATCTACAGCCTGGCCCCGGGCCAGCCCATCAAGACCGCCAACTTCCCCCGGGAACTGGGCTGGTCCGGCGGCAAGAAACGCTACGGGGAGTGGCAGTTCATCTATCTGCCGGAATCGGGGAAGATGGGCTTTGGGAGCCGGTAAGCGGGTCAAGGAAGGTGTGACTCCCCGTCGTCCCGGGGGGCGGCCGCAATACCGCCGCCCCCCGGGATGGCCCCCCCTGAGCCCGGATCAGAAGGACTTTCTGACGTTGATCCCGAAGGTGTGCATGGTCATGGAACCGGAGTTGTTGCTGTACTGATAGCGCAACCCCAAGGACCAGGCGCTCTTGAACTCGAAGTCGCTGCCGGCCCCGAATACCAGGGCATTGCGGTCCACCCCGCTGGAGGTGATCTGGTAGACCGGACCGGAGAGGTCATCGGCATAGCTCATGCGGGCTGCCCCGGGATTCTCGAAATCGTGCTGGTACTCGGCCCGGAAGTAGGGACGGACC
>DATEZY010000005.1:0-25866 GCA_035255085.1 Azospira sp.
AGCTTGAAGGAAAGATTGGCGAAAAAGGCGATCAGGATGGAATTGACCGTCTCCCCCACCGGCAGCTTGCCCAGGCCATAGAGGCGCAGGGAGGAGAGGGTGATGGCATCCACGTCGGTCAGGCCGGACACCAGGGAGATGGCGTACAGGCCCTGGGAGCCGGCGATATCCGACAGCCAGGCAGACAGCAGCAGCACCACCGCGTAAATGCAGCCGAAGGTCAGGGCGGTGCGGATCTCCGCCGGGTTTTTTACCTCGAGCTCGGGCACGCCTTCCGCGGCCCCCATGTGGCGCCAGGCCCAGGCTGCCACCACCAGCCCCAGCAGCAGCCCGCCCCCCAGGGCTGGCAGGAGGTGGGTCAGCAGGCTGGGTTGGAGGACCCCGGTGAGGATGGCCAAGCGCACCAACACCACCAGGTTGGCGATCAGGATCACTACCAGGGAGAGCCGGGCCAGGCCGTCGTGGGTCTTGGCGTGGCGGGAGTAGACCAGGGTGGTAGCGGTGCTGGAGGCCAGGCCTCCCAGCAGCCCCAGCAAGGGAGCGCCGTGGTGCTGGCCGGCGATGCGCAGGGCAGCGTAGCCGGCGAGGCTGACGCCAGAAATCAGCACCACCATCCACCAGGCCTGGTAGGGGTTGAGGGCGCCATAGGGGCCGAAGCCCTGGTGCGGCAGGATCGGCAGGATGACCAGGGACAGCACCCCGAATTGCAGCATGGAAATGAGGTCGCGCCGGGTGAGTTTTTCCGACATCAGGTGCAGTTCAGTCTTGAAGTAGAGCAGCACCGTGGTGAGGATGGTCAGCATCACCGCCAGGGTCTGTTCGCCGTACCAGATCATGGCGCCAAAGGTGTAGCACAGCAACAGGGCTACGACCGAGGTGGTGCCCGGGTCCTTCTCGTCCGGCCGGGACTGGTAGGCGGCGACGATCATGATGCCGACCATGAGCAGGCCGGCTCCCAGCAGCCAGGGGGAATTGCTGCGCTGGGCGAGGAGGGCGCAGATGGTGCCGAGCTCGGCCGTGAGGGCAAAGGTCCGCAGACCGGCCCGGGCCGTGGGGTTGCGCTCCCGTTCCAGGCCCATGAGAAGGCCCACGCCGAGGCTGAGAAGAAAGGCTTGGAGGAATTCGAGGCCGACTTCGGTCAGCAGGTCGCTATGCAATGTTTGTCTCCCGGGAGCGAGGGGCGGGCATGGCCGCCTTTTTTATCGTAGCTCCCCACCAGTGTTGATTTTGGCGCACGGTGAAGGGGAACCCTCCTGTTAAAATTACGCGATGGCCCAACACTATGCAATCGTTCCCGCCGCCGGCAGCGGTGCCCGTTTCGGCAGCGAGACGCCGAAGCAGTACCTGCCCCTGGCTGGTCGCCCCCTGATTTTCCATACGCTTTCAGCCCTATGCCGGCATCCGGCCATTGCCCGGGTGTGGGTGGTGCTCTCGCCCGGGGACGAGTGGTGGCGGGAATACGACTGGAGCGTCCTGGGGTCCAAGCTGGAAACCGTCTTCTGCGGGGGCGCTACCCGGGCCGAGAGCGTGGCCAACGGCCTCAAGGCCGCCTCCCTGGCTGCCCAGGACGATGACTGGGTGCTGGTGCATGACGCGGCCCGGCCCTGCCTGTCTAACGCCATGCTCGACGCACTGGTGGCGGAATTGGCGATGGACCCGGTGGGCGGCATCCTGGCGGTGCCCGTGGCCGATACCCTGAAGCGGGCCAATGCCGGGCAACGGGTGGCGGAAACCGTGCCCCGTGATGGCCTGTGGCAGGCCCAGACGCCCCAGATGTTCCGCTACGGCTTGCTGCAAAAAGCCCTGGCGGCCACCCGGGATGTGACCGACGAAGCCGGCGCCATCGAGGCCCTGGGCCTGGCGCCGCGGCTGGTGAAGGGCGATGGCAGCAATCTCAAGGTGACCTATCCGGCCGATCTGGCCTTGGCGGAAGCGATCCTGCGCAGCAGAAGCGACAACAAAGGAGTGTGGTAATGGCAGGTGGCAGCAAGGAAGTGCGGGTGGGGCAGGGCTGGGACGTGCATGCCCTGGTGCCCGGGCGGGCGCTGGTTCTCGGCGGGGTAAGCATTCCCCACAGCCGTGGCCTGCTCGGCCATTCCGACGCCGATGCCCTGCTGCACGCCATTACCGACGCCTTGCTCGGGGCCGCGGCCCTGGGCGACATCGGCCGCCATTTTCCCGACACCGACGCCCGCTGGCAGGGGGCCGACAGCCGCGTGCTGTTGCGCCACACGCGGCAGCTCCTGGCCGAGGCCGGTTGGCGGGTGGTCAATGTGGACAGTACCGTGATCGCCCAGCAACCCAAGCTGGCAGCCCACATCCCGGCCATGGTGGCCAATATCGCCGCCGATCTGGGCTTGCCGGCCGATGCCGCCAACGTTAAGGCCAAGACCGCCGAGCGTCTCGGCTTCGCCGGCCGGGGCGAGGGGATGGAAGCCCAGGCGGTGGTGCTGATCGAGCGGGACCGGGTCTAAGGGCAGGGGCGATAGCTTGATCAAGAAAATCCCCGTCGCCCAGCTGCGTGTCGGCATGTACGTCAGCGACATGAATGCCGGCTGGATGAACCACCCCTTCCTGCGCAACAGCATGAAGATCGACAGCGAGGCCCAGCTGGCGAAGATCTTCGCCGCCGGCATCAAGGAAGTGTTCATTGACACCGAGCGGGGCCCGGATGTGGGGGATGCCCCCACCGCGGAGGAGGCCGCCCGGGAGGTCGAGGCCGATCTGGAGCGTCTGGCCGAGGCGCCGGAGTCCCGCCCGGTCATCCCCCGGGCCAGCCTGGCCGAGGAATTGTCCCGGGCCCGCAGCTCCTTCGGCGAGGCCACCCGCCTGATCCGCAACATCATGGACGACGTGCGCCTGGGGCGTCAGGTGGAACTGGATGCGGTGAAGCCGGTGGTGGAGAAAATCACCAATTCGGTGATCCGCAACAGCAACGCCATGATGACCATGCGCCGCCTGCAACAGCGGGACGACTACACCTTCCTGCATTCGGTGAGCGTCTGCGCCATGCTGGCCACCCTGGCCAAGGCGATGGATATGGATATGGCCACCATCCACCAGGTGGCCCTGGGCGGCATGCTGCACGACATCGGCTACGTGCGGGTGAACCAGGAAGTGCTGAACAAGCCGGGCAAGCTGAGCAACGAGGAATACCGCCATGTGAAGTCCCATGTGGTGCTGGGGGCAGACCTGCTGCGCCAGTTGCCGGGCATCCCGAAAATCGCCCACGAGATTCTCGAGCATCACCACGAGCGCTACGACGGCAGCGGCTATCCCCGCGGCTTGAAGGGCGAGGAAATTTCCACCATGGGGC
Source organism: Azospira sp. (assembly GCA_035255085.1). GTDB lineage: Bacteria > Pseudomonadota > Gammaproteobacteria > Burkholderiales > Rhodocyclaceae > Azospira. The sequence goes on from DATEZY010000005.1 coordinate 3,317, forward strand.
GCATGGCGGCGATTGTGGACGTCTATGACGCCATTACCTCCGATCGGGTCTATCATCCGGGCATGAACCCGGGAGCGGCCATGCGCAAGCTTTTCGACTGGAGCAAGTCCCATTTTGACCCGGCCTTGTTCCAGGTATTCGTCAAGAGCATCGGCATCTACCCGGTGGGGGCCCTGGTGCTCCTGGAAAGCGGGCGCCTGGGGGTGGTGGTGGAGCAGCGGGAGAAAAGCCTGTTGCAGCCGATGGTGCGGGTGATCTTCGATACCCGGCGTGGCCACTACCTGCCGCCCCAGGACGTGGACCTGTCCCGCCCCTTGGGCGGAGGCGGTGGGGATCGCATCGTTTCCCACGAATCGCCGAAGAAATGGGGTATCGATCTGCCACGCTTCCTCGCCTGATCACCTGACCTGCGACCATGCCCAAGCCACCTCCCGCTCCCCGCGCCGCCCGTGATCCCGAAAGTCCCCTGACTCGGCTGCGTCTGGGGCAGGGGCGGTTCGTCCAGCTGGCGGACAACATCCCGGAAAGCTTCTGGCTGATCGATATTGCAGCCAAGCGGGTGGTGTATGCCAACCCGGCCTACGAGAAACTGTGGGGCGGCAAGGTCCAGGACCTCTACCGCAACCGCTTTGACTGGATGCGCCTGGTGCACCCGGAAGACGTGGAGCGCATGCGGGAGGCGGTACGGCGCAACCCCCGGGGTGGGGTGAACGAGGTGATCCGGGTATTGCACCCGGATGGCCAGGAACGCTGGCTACACGTGCGCAGCTTCGACATGCAGGACGACCAGGGCCGGGCCTACAGCGTCGGCGGCGTCGGTACCGACATCACCGACCTGGTGCTGCAGCGGGAGGCGCTTCGGGCCAGCGAGGCGGTACAAAAAGGGGTGCTGGATGCCCTGCCGGCCAATATCGCCATCATCGACCACAGCGGCGCCATCGTCGCCGTCAATGAACCCTGGCATCGCTTCGGTGCCGAGAATTCCCAGGCCGGGAGCAACGCCGGGGTCGGCTGTAACTACATCGACATCTGCAGCGGCGCCCAGGGGGATTCCGCCGAGGAAGCCCAGGATATCGGCGTCGGGCTACGAGCGGTGCTCGACGGCCAGCAGCGGGAATTCTCCCTGGTCTATCCCTGCCACTCGCCCGAGGAAAAGCGCTGGTTCCGGGTCCTGGTGACGCCCCTGGAGGTTCGGGGCAGCCGGGGGGCGGTGGTGATGCACCTCGATGTCAGCGAAACCATCCAGGCCCAGGAGCGCCTGACGCACCTGGCCCACTACGACAGCCTGACCGGGCTGCCCAATCGCTTTCTCTTCCGCGAGCGCCTGAAAGCGGCCCTGGCCGCTGGGGATCGCCAGGGCGGGCGGCTGGCGGTGATGTTCATCGACCTGGACCGCTTCAAGGTGATCAACGACACCCTCGGCCACCTGGCCGGGGATGCCCTGCTGCAGCAGGTCGCCCAGCGCATCAGCGGTTGCTTGCGAGCCAGCGACACGGTGGGGCGCCTCGGCGGCGACGAGTTCGCCGTGCTGGTGCCGGACCCGGAGCGGGCCTACGATGTCTCGGTGGTAGCCAGGCGCCTGGTGGATGCCCTGGCCCAGCCGGTGATCCTGGAAGGCCAGGAACTGTTCGTCAGCGCCAGCATCGGCATCACCCTCTACCCGGACGATTGCGACGACCTGGAAAAGCTCATCCGCAACGCCGATACCGCCATGTACCGGGCCAAGGACCTGGGGCGCAACAACTTCCAGTTCTACACCGCCGCCATGAACACCCGGGTGCAGGAGCAGCTGCAGCTGGAAACGGACTTGCGCCGGGCAGTGCAGCGCCAGGAATTCGTGCTCTATTACCAGCCCAAGGTCAGTTGCAGCAGCGGTGCCGTGACCGGTTTCGAGGCCTTGCTGCGTTGGCAGCACCCCCAGCGGGGCCTGGTTTCGCCGCTGGATTTCATCCCCCTGCTGGAGGAAACCGGGCTCATCGTCCCGGTGGGCGCCTGGGTGCTACAACAGGCCTGTCAGCAGGCGGCTGCCTGGCATCGGGCGGGCCATGCCCAGCTCTCCGTGGCGGTAAACCTCTCGGCCCGCCAGCTTCAGTCGTCCGAACTGGCCAGTGAAGTGGGCCGGGCCCTGGAAAGCGCCGGGCTGCCTGCCCAGGCCCTGGAACTGGAGCTGACGGAAAGCCTCCTGATGAGTCACGTGGAGGACAACATCGCCCTCCTGAACCGGCTCAAGGCCATGGGGGTGCGCCTCTCCGTCGACGACTTCGGCACCGGCTACTCCAGCCTGGCCTACCTGAAGCGCCTGCCCCTGGATGCGGTGAAGGTGGATCGTGCCTTCGTCCAGGACATTACCGCCGACCCGGGGGATGCCTCCATCACCCGGGCCGTGATCACCATGGCCCACAACCTGCGCCTCAAGGTAGTGGCCGAAGGGGTGGAAACCGAGGGGCAGATCGCCCTGCTGGTGGCCAACCACTGCGATGAGATGCAGGGCTACTATTTCGGCCGCCCCCTGCCGGCCAGCGAGGCCGAAACCATCCTGCGCGGCGGCAAGGGCTTGCCGGGCCACCTGCGGGCCCGTAGCGGCCACACCCATACGGTGCTCCTGGCCCTGGCGGCGCCGGCCCTGCGCCACAGCCTGGGCCATGCCCTGGAGGCAGCCAACCTGCGGGTGCTGTTGGCTGGCGGCGGCGAGGAGGGCTTGGCCGTCCTGGCGCAACAGCGGGTGGATGCCATCGTCGCCGATGCCGGCCTGATCGACCGGGCCGGCCAGGTCTTTCTGCAACGGGCGCGGCAGAGCCAGCCCGAGGCCAGCTTTCTCTTTCTGGCCGCCAGCGACCTGATGGCCGAGGCTGCCGCCAGCCTGCCCCAGGAATTGGCCTGTCATCTGCTGCCCCGGGACCTGGGGGGCGAGATCGTGGTGACAGCGGTACTCGAAGCGTTGCGGCAAAAGGAATTGTTGGACGAGAACCGCCGTCTTAACCAGGAAACCCAGGCCGCCAGCCTGGAACTGCGGCGGGTGGAAGCTGACTTGCGAAGTCTGGCCGAGGCCCAGAAGCAGCATGCCAAGCGGCAGCACGCCGCCAGCGACATGGCGGACGAGCTGTTGCAGCATCTGCCCCTGGCCATTATCGGCGTGGACGCCACGGGCATGATCGCCTACGCAAATGAAGTCGCGGAGCAACTGCTGCCCAATGACGGATTGATCGGATCCGATACGGTGGATTGCCTGCCGCCGCCGCTCCAGGCCTTGCTGGCCCGGGGGGCAGGTCATGCCTGCCGCCTGGAACTTGCCGGCCGTTGTTTCTGGGCCGAGTGCAGCCCTTTCGGCCCGGCCCATGCCTTGCGGGGGCTGCTGTTGACCCTGGGGGCCGCCGGCCAGCTTGATCCGGGGCAGGAAGGATGAGTGCCGCATGAGTAGCAGCCAATGGATACCCCTGGACGAGGCCCGGGCCGGCATGTGCCTGGCCGAGGATCTTGAGGACGGTAACGGCCAGATGCTCCTGCCCAAGGGGTCGGAGCTCGCCGAATCGACCCTGAAATCCCTGGCCCGGCGGGGCATCGAGCAGGTGTCGGTCGTGGTGGAAGTGGCTGTCGATGAGGCAGCCCTGGCGGCACAGCGGGAAGCCTCGCGCCAGCGCTTGCAACATCTTTTCCGCCTGGCCCAGGATCCCACCTCCCAGGCCCTGTTGCACCTCATGCTGGAATACCGGATGGAGCGGCCGCGATGAAGCCCCTGGAAATGGAGCAAGTGCTGGCCAGCGTGCGCCAGTTGCCCTCCCTGCCCGCCGTGGTCATGGAATTGCTGGAGTCGGTGGACAAGGAAGACGTCAACGCCGACGAACTGGCGCGCAAGATATCCCTGGATCAGGCCCTGGCCGCCAAGGCCCTGAAGGTGGCCAATTCCCCCTTCTACGGCATGCCGAGCAAGGTGGCGACCATCCAGGACGCCACGGTCATCCTGGGCCTGCGCAACGTGCGCTCCCTGGTGACCGCAGCGGCGGTCACCGGCGCCTTCCCGGACGTGGCCAATAGCTGGTTCGAACCCCGCCTGTTCTGGCAGCACTGCGTTGGCGTGGCCCTCTGCGCCCGGGTGCTGGCCGCAGAAGCCGGGCTATCCGAAGATGGGGCCTTCACTGCCGGTCTGCTGCACGACCTGGGGCGCCTGGTGCTGGTTACCGGTTTCCCCGAGCAATACCACCAGGTATCCATCTACCAGAACCGGCATGATTGCTTCCTCCCTGCCGCCGAGCGGGATGTGCTGGGGCTGGACCACGCCGCCGTCGGGCGGGCCCTGGCCGAGCGCTGGCGTTTTGCGCCGGCCATCCAGGAGGCGGTGGCGTTTCACCATGCGCCGGAGGAAACCGTCGCCGACTCCCTTGCCGGTGTGGTGCATGTGGCCGATATCCTGGCCCATGCCCTGGATCTGTGCCCCCGCAGCGACGAGTTGGTGCAGCCCCTGTCCGCCGTGGCGTGGAATCGCCTGGGCATCCCCTGGCCCCGCCTGAAGGTGCTGCTGGCCCAGGTGGAAGACCAGTTCGAGGGCGTCTGCGCCGCCTTCAACATCTGAGGCTCTGGCGCTCCATTCCCCCAGGGGTGTTTTAACCGATATCAAGGACGGCGCCGGCCCCAGGCGCCTAAGCTGGTCCCATTTCCCCCTTGGGCCTAGCGCTGTGTCCTCCTTACCGTTGTCGCCCTTCACGCCCTCCACCTCCTCTACACCCGGCTTTTCTCCCCACGAGATCGCTCTCATCAAGTCTTCCCGCCTTTTTGCCGGCCTGGGGGACGACTCCCGCTTCGATACCGAACTGCTGCGCCCTGGCAATCGCCTGTGGGTGCCGGAAGATACCGTCTTCCTGCGCCAGGGGACCCGGGAGCCGGGGCTGTACCTGCTGCTCCACGGTTCGGTGGAAATCTACTTCGCCAACGCGGAAGGGGAGGAGAAGGTGCTCAATTTCGCCAAGAGTGGCGAGACCTTCGCCGAAGAGACAGTGAATGATGGCCACCCCATTCCTTACTTCGCCCGCACCCTGACGCCGACGGTAATGCTGCGCCTGCCGGGGGACGTGGTGAATGCCTGGATCGATGCCTCCTGGCCTTTTGCCTTGCGCTTCCATCGCCTGGTGTCGGAGCGCATCTGCCTGCTCTACGCCGACGTGGTGACCTTCTATTCCAAGACTGCCGTGCAGCGCCTGGCCTGCTACCTGATCTGTGGTTACGAAACCTCCCGCCTGACCCTGAAGAGTTCCTTCAACCTCGCCATTCCCGTGCCCAAGAAGAACCTGGCCTCCCGTCTGGGGATGAGCCAGACCCACCTGTCCCGGGCGCTGCGGGAACTCAAGTCACGGGATATCGTGACGGAGGAGGGCAATCGCCTGGTGGTGGCCGATGCGGCCAAATTGATGGCCTACGTCTGCCCGGCGGGCTGCGACCTGTAAGGCGAGTGGAGGGGGCTGCTGCCGGTCCTGCCACCAATCCCACTAACTAACTTGGCCGGATCAGCCCGGCAGAGTTACCCGGGCGATCAAGCCGCCGCCTTCCCGGGGCAACAATTCCAGGCGGCCGCCGTGGAGTCGGGCGATGCGCTCGACAATGGCCAGGCCCAGGCCGGTACCCGTGGTGTCGCTGCGGGCCAGTTCCAGGCGGGTGAAGGGACGTTTCAGGCGCTCCACTTCGGCGGCCGGGATGCCAGGCCCCCGGTCCCGCACTTCCAGCACCACCCCGCCAGCCTCGGCCCGGGCACCCAGGGTCACCTCGCTGCCGCCGTACTTGAGGGCGTTGTCGATGAGATTGATGACCGCCCGTTCCAGGGCCCGGGGGCGCAGGGGCAGGGCCGGCAGGGGCTCTATATCCACAGCCAGGACCTGGCCCCGGGCGGCATAGCGGCCGGCAACGCTGCGCAGCAGTTCACCGGCGTCCAGGCGTTCCTGTGCTTCCTGTTCCTCGCCTCGGGCGTAGTCGAGAAACTGGCCGATGATGCCATCCATCTGGCCGATATCCTCGCTCATGCCCTGCTGCAGGCCATCGTCCTCCACCCCCATTTCCACCGCCAGGCGCAGCCGCGCCAGGGGGGTGCGCAGGTCGTGGGAAATGCCGGCCAGGACCTGGGCCCGCTCAGCCTCCAGGCGCTCCAGGTCGGCGTTCATCTGGTTCATGGCCCGGGCCAGGAGGCGCACTTCCTCGGCGCCGTTTTCATCCAGGGGCGGCGGCCGTTCGCCCCGGCCCACCGCCCGGGCGGCCTTGGCCATGGCCTTGAGGGGGCGGTTGATGCGCGAGACGAGGAGCCAGGCGGCCGCCAGGGCCAACACCAGGGCGACCGCGCCCCAGCCCAGCCATTGCCAGGTCATGTTGCGCTCGGCCCGCTCCCGGGGCAGCACCAGCCAGTAGTCGTCGCTGCCATCGGCGCCAGCGTCGCCATCGTCGATGCGGAAACTGATCCAGAAGCCCGGCTGGCCGTTTACCGCCAGGCCGAAGCGGGCGTGGGGACCCAGCTGAACTCGCGCCTCGCGCTGGAAAATGGTGAAGAAATCCCGCTCCGGCAAAGGCTCCAGGACGTCATCCGGTTCCACCGGGTAGAGGCGTAGTCCTTCCCGTACCGATAATTCTCGCAGCAGGTCCTGGCGCCGCACCGGGTCCGCATTGACCAGGGCGGCCCGGGTGAGATTGACGACGCTGGCGCTGAGCTGGGCCAGTTGCCTGGCCCGGGGCTCCCGTTCGGCGAAGCGGAAGAGGGTAATCCAGGTGGCGACGGAAACCAGCAGCAATACCGCCACCAGGAGAAAGGCCCGCACCAGCAGTGTTTTGGGCAGCATCCGGGAGGTGAGGCGCTGCCATAAGGAGGTGGCGGAGCTTGCCTGAGGCAGCGGTACGGGAGCGCTCATTGGGGCTTGCCGTCAGGCACGAAGACATAGCCGAAGCCCCATACGGTCTGGATGTAGCGGGGAGTCTGGGGGTCTGGTTCGATCAGTTTGCGCAGGCGGGAAATCTGCACGTCGATGGCCCGGTCGAAGGGGCCCTGTTCCCGGCCCCGGGCCAGGGTCATCAGGCGATCCCGGGAGAGGGGCTGGCGCGGGTGCTGCAGCAATACCTTGAGCACTGCGAATTCGCCGGTAGTGAGCATGGCGCTCTCGCTGCCGTGGGTCAGGGTACGGGTGGCCAGGTCGATGTTGATCTCGCCCAGGGTGACCGTTCCCTCCTGTTCCGCCGGGGCACCCGGAGGCGGCAGGCCGCGTCGGCGCAGCACGGCGTGAATGCGCGCCACCAGTTCCCGGGGATTGAAGGGCTTGGGCAGGTAATCGTCGGCCCCCATTTCCAGGCCGACGATACGGTCGATGTCGTCGCCCTTGGCGGTGAGCATGAGGATCGCCAATTGGGGATCGTTGGCCCGCAGGCGGCGGCAGATGGAGAGGCCATCTTCCCCCGGTAGCATCAGGTCCAGCACCAGCAGATCGAAACTTTCCCGGCTGAGGAGCTTGTCCATGGCCGGGGCGCTATCCACCGCCTTGACCGTGAATCCCTGCTCGCCCAGGTAGCGCAGGAGCAGGTCCCGCAGGCGCTGATCGTCGTCGATGACGAGAATTTTTTTGCTATCGCTCATGGGGGGCAATCCTATCCCGGATCGGCAGGTGTCAAAAGGGTCGCAGGGGGTGAGGCGTAACGGCGCGTTACCGCCCGACGGGCGGGAAACAATTTATTACAAAAGCAGCGGTGCCACGCAAATACTGCTTACATCCGAGGCCTAGCATGGCGCCATCGACTCGTCTCCGGGAAGCAGGGTCTCGGGATGCAAACACCTGGCTGGTATCATTCGGCCGCCGGCCCGTGGAGTTTGTCTTTGCCCGCCTGGTCGCCCAGGGCTTTATGGCGAACCCGGGACGTTGTTGGTGCATGGGCTCACTAACCCGCCCGCCCTTGTTCATGATTGGAATGCCGCAGGACCATGAAGTCTTTCCGTTGCCTCCCTTGCCTTCTCCTTGCTGCCCTGTTGCTTGGCGCCACAGGCGCCCTCGCCGTGGCCGGCGAGGGCGCGGGTGGGGCTGGCGAGCGCTGGCCGGATCGGCCCTTGCGTCGGGAAGAAGTGGGTGGCGACGGGCGTCAGCCCATGGCGCCTCCCCGGCTAGCCTATCCGGATGCCCGCTCCCCAGGGGCGGTGCCGGAGCGCCGCAGTTGGGAAGAAGGCCGGGACGAGGATCGGGAGGCCCGCCGGGAGGCGCGCCGCCAATGGCTCAATTCCCGCCGTCTGGACGAGGGCAGGGGGGCGATTGCCCCTGGAGGCTCCGATGACAGCTGGCGGCACCGCCTGAGCCCGGAAGAGCGCCAGCGTCTGCGTCAGGATATCAACGAGGCGGGGCGGGAAATGTATCCCCGGGAGTCTCTCCGGGATGGCCGTCCGCTTGCCCCCGGAGTTTTTCCACCTCCCCGTCATCCCTAATTTCCCTTTGCGGATGGCTTTTTGCCATCCTGGCTGTTGCACCGATCCCCGGCTTTTCTCCCCCATTCTTGGACCCCGGCTACGCCTCCCGTTATAAAAAAACCTGATGGGCCGGGCACTTGCCGACTTCTCCACACAAGCTGTGGATAACTTTGTGGGTTATTACTGGGTAGATGCGCTAAGTGGCCCGCCCCAAAGGCTTTTTCTTGCTCCGCACAAAAATGCGTCAATTTTATTAAATCGTTAATAAACAATCAGTTGCAATGTATTGTTGGGCTGGCTGGCTTATGTTTTTCGAATGACCCCGTGGAGTGGCAAGGAATCGGTTAAATGTGCATAAGTCAACTCTTGACACCCACTTTTTTGGCTTGATCCTGAGGCCCAATCCAGCTTGGGCTAGAATACGGCCCCATGAAACTGCTGGCTCTTGAAACCGCCACCGACCAGGGCTCCGCTGCCCTCTGGCTGGATGGCCAAATCCTTGCCCGGGAATGCCCCCCTGGTCCCCAAAGCTCCGCCACCCTGTTGCCCTTGGTGCGGACCCTGCTGGCTGAAAATAGCCTGGGGGTCGCCGATCTAGACGGTATCGCCTTCGGTGCCGGCCCCGGTTCCTTCACCGGCCTGCGGGTCGCCTGTGGCGTTGCCCAGGGGCTGGCCGTGGCCGCCGACCTGCCGGTGGTGCCGGTCGGTACCCTGGAAGCCATGGCCTGGGCCAGTGGTGCGGCGGCAGGCGAAAAGGTGGCGACCTACCTGGATGCCCGCATGGGCGAGGTCTATAGCGGCTTCTATCAGCGTCAGGAGGCAGGGGTCCTGGCCCTTGGCCCGGTGACAGTGAATTCCCCGACGACCGCCCCCTTGCCCGAAGGCCCGGGCTGGATTGCCTGCGGCAACGGCATTGGCGCCTATGCCGCCCTGGCCGATCGGCTTGCGCCCCTGGCGTTGCCCACCTTCCCCGACCGGGTGCCGGTGGCTGCCGCCGTGGCGGCCCTGGCAGCGCCCCGTTTGGAGCGGGGAGAGGGTGTGGATGCGGCCCTGGCGGCGCCCACCTATGTGCGCGACAAGGTGGCCCAGACCGTGGCCGAGCGCCTGGCGGCCGGAGGCAAGGCCTGACATGAGCGCCATGCCCCAGCTGGAGCTGGAATTCATGCCCATGAACCTTAGGGATCTGGCGGAAGTGATGGCCATCGAGACGGAGGTCTATCCCTTCCCCTGGACCCAGGGCAACTTTGCCGACTCCATGCAGGCCGGCTACAGCTGCTGGGTGGCCCGGGAGGGCGGTGCCCTGGTGGGCTACGCGGTGATCATGCCGGCCCTGGACGAGGCCCACCTGCTCAATATCAGCGTCGCTGCGGCACGCCACGGCCGCGGCTATGGTGCCCGCCTGCTGGCCCATGCCATGACGGTGGCGCGGCGGGTCGGGGCGGAAACCATGCTGCTGGAAGTGCGCCCGAGCAACGCCAAGGCCATCAAGCTCTACGAACAATTCGGCTTCCACCAGATCGGCCGACGCAAGGGCTACTATCCGGCCCACGCAGGGCGGGAGGATGCCCTGGTACTGCGCCGCTCCCTGGCGGAACTGACGGCATGACAGCCACGAGGATGCCCCTATGAGGCGGGAAGAACTGCTGCACGAAATGGGCCTGAGCCCTATCTGGCGCCTGCGAAATGCTACCGATGCCAGCGATACCGGCGTCGCTGTCGCAACGGAAGCCGCGCCCCTGCCGGCCGAGGCAGCCGATCGGGCCACAGCCTCGGCCCCGGCGGCGCCCGCCTATGCCGAGGTGCCTTCTTCTGCTCCCACCACCGCTCCTACGGTTTCCACCCCTGCCGCCGCCACCGCGGTGCCCGCCGGCGTCGGGTCCATGGATTGGCCGGAACTGGAGCAGGCGGTGGCCCAATGCCGCGCCTGCGGACTGTGTGAAAGGCGCAAGCAGGCTGTGCTCGGCGTCGGGGACCGGCATCCGGACTGGATGTTCATCGGCGAAGGGCCCGGGGCGGACGAGGACGATCAGGGCGAACCCTTCGTCGGCCAGGCCGGCAAGCTGCTCGATGCCATGCTCGGGGCCATCGACCTGGCCCGGGGGCGGGGCGTCTATATCGGTAATGCGGTGAAGTGCCGGCCTCCGGGTAACCGTACGCCGGAGGCCGGGGAAATGGCCACCTGCAAGCCTTACCTGGAGCGCCAGATCGCCCTGTTGCAACCCAAGCTGATCGTGCTTCTCGGCCGCGCGGCGGTGCAGACCATACTCGCTTCCGACCGGCCCCTGGCCTCCTTGCGCGGCCGGCGCCACGAGTACAACTTGAACGGGCAGGCGATCCCGGTGGTGGTCACCTACCACCCGGCCTACCTGCTGCGCAATCTGCCGGACAAGGCCCTGGCCTGGGAAGACCTATGCTTCGCCCGCCGCCTGCTGGCGGAGACCCGCCGCGCCAACGGCTGATTTTTGCCCAGGCCGGTTCGCCGGCCTTCTTCCTACCTTCCCGCCAGGCGTGGTACCACCCCTGGGGCCACGCTCCCTTAGGTCACGGCGCCCGTTTTTAGCCGAACGGCATTGCGCCGGCCCTGTCGCTTTGCGCTACCATCCCAATCTGCTTGCCGTATTTCCTTCCGCATCGAGGAGAGAGTCATGTCCCTGCGTATCGTCGCGCTCCTGGCCCTGGTGGCTTCCCTGTTGTCAGGCTGCGGCTACAACACCTTCCAGACCCTGGACGAACAGTCCAAGGCGGCCTGGTCCGAAGTGCTCAACCAGTACCAGCGCCGGGCCGACCTGGTACCCAACCTGGTGAATACGGTGAAGGGCTATGCCGCCCATGAGGAAAAGGTGCTGACCCAGGTGACCGAGGCCCGGGCCCGGGTCGGCAGCATCCAGGTAACGCCGGAACTGGCCAATAATCCGGAAGCCCTGGCCAAGTTCCAGCAGGCCCAGGGCGAGCTGTCCTCGGCCCTGTCCCGGCTTCTGGTGGTGAGCGAAAACTATCCCCAACTCAAGGCCGATGCTGCCTTCCGCGACCTGCAGGCCCAGCTGGAAGGCACCGAGAACCGCATCACCGTGGCTCGTAACCGCTATATCAAGACGGTGCAGGAATACAACACGGCGGTGCGCACTTTCCCCAACAACCTGACGGCCATGGTCTTTAGCTACCAGCCCAAGGCCAATTTCAGTGTGGAAAATGAAAAAGCCATTTCCACCGCACCCACGGTGGATTTCGGTACCGCTCCGGCGAAGTAGGCGCGGGGAGGGCTGGGGGAGGATTGGCTACCGTGGCGGCAGGGCGCTTCTGGTGGGGATTCAAGGGCTGGCTGCGAGTTGGCCTGGTTGCCCTGGCCCTGTGCGGCTTGCTGTCGCCGGCAGCCCGGGCCCAGGTGCCGGTACCGCCGCTCAAGGCCCGGGTCACTGATCTCACCGGCACTCTCGACAGCAACCGCAGGAATGCCCTGGAGACCCGCCTGGCCGACTTTGAGCGGCAGAAGGGAGTACAGATTGGGGTGCTTCTGGTGCCCACCGTGAAGCCGGAAAGTATCGAGCAATACGGTATCCGCGTCGCCGAAGCGTGGAAGCTGGGGCGCAAGGGCGTGGATGACGGCCTGATTCTCCTGGTGGCGAAGAATGACCGGGAAGTGCGTATCGAGGTGGGTTACGGCCTGGAAGGCGTGGTGCCGGACGCCGTGGCCAAGCGCATCATCGAAGAGGACATCGTGCCCCGGTTCCGCAGTGGTGACATGGCCGGTGGCATTGAAGCCGGGGTGGAGCGCGTGGTGGCGGTGATTTCCGGCGAACCCTTGCCGCCGCCAGCCTCGCAGGCATCAGGTAGTCGCGCTTCCGACGGCGAACAACTCTTTCCGCTGCTGCTGGCGGCGGTGGTCGTCGGTGCCATGCTGCGCGCGGTCCTGGGGCGTCTCATGGCAGCCGGCGCCAGTGGTGGCGTGGCAGCCCTGGTGGCGGGTTTCATGGGGGCTTCCCTGCTGGGAATTGCCGGCGTCGGCATCGGCGTGTTTCTGTTCGTGCTTCTCGGCAACGGCGGCGGCTTGGGAGGCTTCGGCGGCCCGGGCGGACGTGGCGGTGGCTGGAGCAGCGGCGGCGGGTTTTCCGGCGGTGGCGGTGGTTTTGGAGGCGGTGGCGCCTCCGGGAGATGGTGATGGCAGGTTCTGGCTGGCTGCGTCTAATGCGTTATCTGCTGGTGCCGGAGTGGTTGGCCCGGCGCCATATTCCTCCGGCCGCCCTGGCCCGGATCGAAGCGGCCATTGCGGCTTCCGAGCTGGAGCATGAGGGGGAATTGCGCTTCGTCCTGGAGGGCTGCCTGCCTCTGGAATATGCCCTGAAACCGGATGGTTGCAGGCAAAGGGCCCTGGCGCTGTTCTCCGACCTGCGGGTATGGGATACGGTACATAACAGCGGCGTCCTGGTCTATCTGGAGCTCCTGGACCGGCGGGTGGAAATCGTCGCCGATCGGGGCATCCATGCCAAGGTAGGGGATGAGTTCTGGCAGCAGGTCTGCCAGCGTATGGAAGCGGATTTCAGCCGGGGGGATTTCGAGGCCGGTACCCTGGCCGCCATTGCCGAGATTACCGCGGTGTTGCGCCAGCACTTCCCTGCCGTGGCGGGCAATCCCAACGAGTTGCCGGACGCCCCCCTGGTGCTGTGATCCCGGGGGCTTGACTTGGGGGTGGTAGGGCTTGGATAGGGCCTGCCGGGTTAGTCTTTTCCCGCTGACTGGCCCTGGCTTAGTGGGTGTTGCAGTCGTCTAGGTGGGAGACTTCGTCCCGCTCTCGCTGGTTGGCCTCGTGGCGGCGTTTTACCAGGGCCATGGCGGCGGCGACGAAGACGCCGAACAGGGTGATGACGGTGAAAATAGACATGTCGGCCCGGATCATGGCGGCGTAGAGGCCGGTCATGACGAGAATCGACAGGTTTTCATTGAAGTTCTGCACCGCGATGGAGTGGCCAGCGCCCATGAGGATGTGGCCCCGATGCTGCAACAGGGCGTTCATGGGCACGACAAAGAAGCCGGAGAGGGCGCCGATGATCACCAGCAGGGGCACGGCCACCCAGAAATCCCGCACGAAATTCATGCCGATGACGATGATGCCCATGGCGATGCCCAGGGGAATGACCCGGATGGACTTGCGCAGGGTGATGAACTTGGCAGCCACGGCGGCGCCCACGGCTACGCCGATGGCGACGACCCCCTGGAGCATGGAGGACTTGGAGAGATCCAGTTGCAGGGCTACTTCGGCCCACTTGATGACGATGAATTGTAGGGTGGCGCCAGCCCCCCAGAACAGTGTGGTGACGGCCAGGGAAATCTGGCCCAGGCGGTCGCGCCAGAGCAGGCTCAGACAGTGCTTGAACTCATGGGCCAGGTACCAGGGGTTCTTGCGCAGGGGCTTGTGGTCCACCCCGGTATCCGGGATGTACAGGTTGAACACCGAGGCGGTGATGTACAGACCGCCCACCACGCACAGGGCCATTTCCACCACGGTGTCGATGGGAGTGTCGATGAGGGGGAAATCAAAGCCGAGGAGGGTGGCGGCAATCTTCGGCTGGATCAGCAGGCCGCCGAGTACCGTGCCGAGAATGATGGCGCCCACGGTGAGGCCCTCGATCCAGCCATTGGCCAGCACCAGCAAGCGGTGGGGCAGGTATTCGGTAAGGATGCCGTACTTGGCCGGGGAATAGGCGGCTGCGCCCAGGCCCACCACCCCGTAGGCGATCAGGGGGTGGATGTGGAAGAACATCAGGCTGCAGCCCAGCACCTTGATGCCGTTGGAAATGAACATCACCCGCCACTTGGGCATGGAGTCGGCAAATGCGCCGACAAAGGCCGCCAGGGCCACGTAGGAGACAGTGAAGAAGAGCTTCAGCAGGGGCTCATAGGATTGCGGCGCGTGCATCTCCCGGAGGGCATAGATGGCCGCGATAAGCAGGGCATTGTCGGCAAGCGCGGAGAAAAACTGCGCCGCCATGATGATGTAGAAGCCGATCTGCATCCGGTGAGCGGTATGGGCACTGTCGTTATCGTTAGGTCGGGTTTTATACCACGAACGGCCTAAGTTTGTTAGCGACGGGGCTTTTGTGTTTGAATAACCCTCATAAATAAAAGGGAGCTACCCCGTTATGGCTGATCGTCGACTCCAGGTGTTCCATGCCGTCGCCAAGCAGTTGAGTTTCACCAAGGCGGCGGAAGCTCTCTATATGACCCAGCCGGCGGTCACCTTCCAGATCAAGCAGTTGGAGGAGCATTTCAATACCCGCCTGTTCGATCGGGGCCACGGACGCATTGCCCTGACGCCGGCCGGTGATTTGGTGCTCGAATATGCGGAGCGAATACTCGGCCAGTACGCCGACCTGGAAGCCCAGCTGGCGGAGATGACCGGCCAGATGCGCGGCCCCTTGCTGGTGGGCGCCACCATCACCATCGCCGAATTCATGCTGCCCCGGGTGCTGGGGGAGTTCAACACGCTCTTTCCCCAGGTTCGGGCCCGGCTCTCCGTGGGCAATTCGGAAACCATCGAAAACCGCATCATCGAGCATTCCTTGGATATCGGCCTGACCGAAGCCACCGAACACCTGCCTGGCCTGGAGGTGGAAAAATGCAGCGATGACGAGTTGCAGGTCATCTGCGCCCCCAGCCATCCCCTGGCCAAGCTGCAGGAAATCCAGCCGGCCATGCTCCTCGAGCATGCCTTCATTTCCCGGGAGGCAGGTTCGGGCACCCGGGAGGTCACCGACAATTACTTCCGCAAGGCCGGCATCTCCCCCGATAGCCTCAAGGCCCTGATGGAGCTGGGCAGCCCGGAGGCCCTGAAGGGAGTGGTCAGCACCGGCCTGGGCTTTGCCATCGTCTCCCGCGCCAGTGTCGACAAGGAGCGCCAGCTGAAGCAACTGGTGGCCATTCCGCTCAAGCCGCGCCTGACCCGCAGCCTGTCCCTGGTCTATCCCAAGGAGAAGTTCCGCTCCAAGCTGGTCAGCTCCTTCGTGGACTTCGCCCGGAAAAAACTGCAGGAATATTCGGTCTAACGGGCATAGAATCACGCTTTCGCTGTTTTCCTGCAGTCCCGTTGCCGTGCCGCGCCTTGTCGCATTCCCTGTATTCCCCGTTTTTTCCTACCCAACCGCTCGTGCCTGTTGCGGCGAGCGGTGCAGCCTGGGTCGCTGAAGCGACCGTCAAATCACATGCCTCGCCCCATTCGCGCCCGTATCGACCTCCACGCCCTGCGCCATAACGCCGCCGTTGCCCGGCAACACGCCGGGGCCGCCAAAATTTTCGCCGTCGTCAAAGCCAACGCCTACGGCCATGGTCTCCTGCCCGTGGCCCGGGCCCTGGAGCCCCTGGTGGATGGCTACGCCCTGCTCGATCTGAGCGAGGCGGCCACCCTGCGGGAAAGCGGCATCAACCACCCGATCCTCATGCTCGAAGGCTTTTTCCAGGCCGAGGATTTGGCGATGGTGGCCGAATACGGACTCATTCCCGCCATACACCGCCTGGACCAGTTGCAGATGATCGAAGCGGCGGCCCTGCCGATGCGTCAGCCCGTATTCCTCAAGCTCAATACCGGCATGAACCGCCTCGGTTTCACCGCCGCCACCCTGCCGGCGGCCCAGAAATACATCGCCGCCGCCCGGGGCATCGGCGACGTTACCCTGATGAGCCATTTCGCCGAGGCTGACAGCCCCCGGGGCATCGCCTGGCAGCTGGAGCGCTTCCAGGCCCTCAAGCAAGGCTGGGGCGAAGGTGTGACGGTCTCCCTGGCCAATTCTGCCACCCTGCTGCGTCACCAGGAGGCGGTGCAGGGCTGGGTCCGGCCCGGCATCATGCTCTACGGCGCCAGCCCGTTCCCGGAGGTGTCGGCCGAGGCCCTGAACCTGCAGCCGGTGATGACCCTGGAGAGCGAAATCCTCGGCGTCCAGAATCTGGCTCCGGGGGAGCGGGTGGGTTATGGCGGCCTGTTCGAGGCGACCCAGCCGACCCGTATCGGCATCGTCGCCTGCGGCTATGCCGACGGCTATCCCCGCCATGCTCCGAGCGGCACCCCGATTCTGGTCGATGGGCAGCGCACCCGCACCCTGGGTCGGGTATCCATGGACATGCTGATGTGTGATCTCACCGATCTGCCCGAAGCCGGCGTCGGTAGCCCCGTGACCCTGTGGGGCGCCGGCCTGTCGGCCGACGAAGTGGCGGCAAGCGCCGGCACCATCAGCTATGAGCTGTTCTGTGCCCTGGCGCCCCGGGTACCGGTAAGCGTGCGGGGCTGAGGACCCATATTCGGGCAATCCGTCACGCGCCGTACGGAGATGCAAGGGGTAGAATCCTTGCATAAGAGGCCGCTGTCCCACAGATAACTATCAGGCCTCACTCAGGAGGCCTGCCCATTGTCCTGCCATCTGTCTGACCTCTGTTTGTCGGTGCTCCGCAACTGCCTGCGTCTCCTTGGATGGGGGCTGGGGCCGGCTATCCTGCTGTTCTGCATGGCAGGCGCCCAAGCGGACGAGGGGGAGAGCGTCACCCTGCAATTGCGCTGGCGCCACCAGTTTCAATTTGCCGGCTACTACGCGGCCCTGGAAAAAGGTTATTACCGGGATGCGGGCCTGGACGTGCGCTTCGAGGAGGCCAAGCCCGGGGTGAATCCGGTTGAGGCCGTGCTGGAAGGCAAGGCCCAGTACGGCGTGGGCACCAGCGAACTGCTGCTGGAACGCCAGCGTGGCGTACCGGTGGTGGTGTTGGGGGTGATCTTCCAGCATTCCCCCCTGGCTATCGCGGCACAGCGCACCGACAGCATCGTCAATATCCATTCCCTGGCCGGCCAGCGGGTCATGATCGAGCCCGGCGCTGCCGAGTTGCTTGCCTATCTGCGGCATGAAGGGATCGATCCGGACAGCCTGAAAGTCCAGGACCATGGCCAGACGGTGGAGGATCTGCTGGCCGGGCGGGTGGATGCCATGTCCGTCTACATCACCGACGAGCTCTACGAGCTGCGCCAAAAAAAGGTGGATGCCCAACTGTTCCGCCCGGAAGCTGGCGGTGTGGATTTTTACGGCGACAATCTATTCACTACCCAGGCCGAGCTCGACGCCCATCCGGACCGGGTGCGAGCCTTCCGGGCGGCCAGCCTCAAGGGCTGGGCCTACGCCATGGAACACCCCCAGGAAATCATCGACCTGATCCTGGCCCGCTACAGCTCGCGCCACAGCCGGGAACACCTCCTGTTCGAGGCCGAGCAGATGGCTTCCCTGATCCAGCCCCACATGGTGGAGATCGGCTATATGCACCCGGGGCGCTGGCAGCACATCCAGGGCACCTATGCCGAGCTGGGATTAGTGCCGCCAGGCATGAAGATGGATGGCTTCCTGTACGCCACGGCGCCGCACTCGGTGCTGCCCGTATGGTTGTGGCCAGCCCTGGGGGCGGCTTTCGTCCTGGGCCTGGTGGTCGCCGGGGCGGTGCTGGCCATTTTGTCCTATCGCCGCCGTATGGCAGCCCTGGAAAGCCGTTCCCTGGCCTTGCTCGAGGAGGCGCCGTTTCCCGTCGCCGTGGCGCAAAGAGGCGGGGAGGGCAAGATTCTCTATCTCAACCGCTGTGCCGAAGAACATTTCAAGGTGCAACGGGCCGATGTGATCGGCAAGACGACGGAGTACTTCTGGGGGGCGCCGGAAAAGCGGGCGGAAATGCTGGCCCGCCTCGAGCGCGAAGGCGGGCGTGTGGTCGGGGCCGAGGTGCAGATCCTGGACCTGGCCCGGCGGCCGCTCTGGCTGCTGATGTCCGTGGCCAGCGTCGAATTTTCCAGGGAAGCCGCCTACCTGGTTTCCTTCCACGACATCACCCGGCGCAAGCAGATGGAGGCGGCCCTGCGGGATAGCGAAGCCCGCTTCCGGGCGGTGGCGGAAAACGCCTACGACGTCATCTGGACCATGGATGCCAACGGCCGCTTCACCTACGTCAGTCCCTCGGTGGAACGCCTGCGGGGTTACACGCCGGAAGAGGTGATGGCCCAGGACATGGCCCATTCCCTGACTCCCGATTCCCTGGCCAAGGCAGCGGACGGCATGGCCCATCTGCTGCGCACCGGCGAACTGCTCAAGCGCCATTGGGAGCTGGAGCAGCCCTGCAAGGACGGCAGCACCGTCTGGACCGACCTCATCCTCTCGCCGTTGAAGGATGATGGCGGCCGCCTCACTGGCCTGCTCGGCATCACCCGGGACGTGACCTCCGAGCGCCAATTACGCCAGGATCTGCAAACTCGCAGTGTGGCCATCGAGGCGGCGGCCGAGGGTATCGTCATCACCGACCGGGACGGCATCATCGAATACGCCAATCCGGCCTTCTGTGAAATGAGCCTCTATCCCCTGGAAGAGCTGGTCGGCCAGCGTACGGCCAAGCTTAAGAGCGGCGTCCACGGCCCCGAGTTCTACCGCCAGCTGTGGAGCACCATCACCGCCGGCCATCCCTGGCGGGGCGAAGTGGTGAACCGGCGCAAGGACGGCATGCTCTACCACGAGCTGCTGACCATCGCCCCGGTCATGGATGAAGGCGGTCAGGTGGTGCGCTACGTGGCGGTGAAGCACGACATCACCGAGCGCAAGCGCATCGAGCAGCGCCTGGAGCACCTGGCCCACTTTGACCTGCTCACCGACCTGCCCAACCGCACCCTGTTCTTCGACCGCCTGCAGCAGGCCTTCAGCCGTGCCCAGCGTTACCGGGAGGGCCTGGCGGTGCTGATGCTGGACCTGGATGGCTTCAAGGCTGTCAATGACGATCTCGGTCACCAGGCTGGCGACCTGTTGCTGGCGGCCTTTGCCCGGCGCCTGAAAAAGACGGTGCGCCAGTCCGATACCGCGGCCCGCATGGGAGGCGACGAATTCACCGTGCTCCTGCACGGCATCGCCCAATCCGCCGATGGAGTAGCTGCCGCCGACAAGATACTCACCGCCCTGGAAGAGCCCTTCGACATCCTCGGCCACTCCTGCAGTATCGGCGCCAGCATCGGCATCGCCCTGTTTGCCACCGGCTATGCCACCGCCGATGGCCTGTTGCAGGCCGCCGATGCCGCCATGTACGAGGCCAAGCGGGCCGGCAAGGGGCGCTGGGTGGTGGCCAGCGAGCCGCCCCTGCAGATCTAGGTTGGGGGGCAAGAGGCCCGGCGCCGCTTGGTGTATCCTCCCGCCCATCATGGCAAAGCAAAAAAGCATCTATAGCTGCACCGAATGCGGTGCCCAGGTTCCCAAGTGGCAGGGCCAGTGCCCCGGCTGCAATGCCTGGAATACCTTGGTGGAGAGCGTTTTCGAGGCCCCCAAGGCCGGCGCCCACCGCTTTGAATCCCTGGCGCCCGGTACCCCCAAACTTCAAACCCTGTCCGACATCGATGCCCGGGAGGCGGCCCGGCTGCCCACCGGCCTGTCCGAATTCGACCGGGCCCTGGGGGGCGGGCTGGTGGCCGGCGGTGTCGTCCTGATCGGCGGCGACCCGGGCATCGGCAAGAGCACCCTGCTGCTGCAGGCCCTGGCGGCGCTCTCCCCGGAGCACCGGGTGCTCTACGTCAGCGGCGAGGAATCCGGGCAACAGGTGGCCCTGCGGGCCCGCCGCCTGCAACTGGAGACAGGCCAGCTGCCCCTGCTGGCGGAAATCAACCTGGAGCGCATCCTCGGGGTGCTGCAGGGAGAGCGGCCCCTGGTGGCGGTGATCGACTCCATCCAGACCCTGTGGTCCGACCAGCTTACCTCGGCCCCGGGCTCCGTCGCCCAGGTGCGCGAATGCGCCGCCCAGCTCACCCGCCTGGCCAAGCAGACCGGCATCACCGTCATCCTGGTCGGCCACGTCACCAAGGAAGGCGCCCTGGCCGGCCCCCGGGTGCTGGAACACATCGTCGATACGGTGCTCTATTTCGAGGGCGATACCCACTCCAGCTTCCGCCTCATCCGCGCCGTCAAGAACCGCTATGGCGCGGTCAATGAACTGGGGGTCTTCGCCATGACCGACAAGGGCCTGAAGGGAGTCTCCAACCCTTCCGCCCTGTTTCTCTCCCAGCACGGCCAGGAAGTCTCAGGCTCCTGCGTCCTGGTGACCCAGGAAGGCACCCGGCCCCTGCTGGTGGAAATCCAGGCCCTGGTGGATACCACCATGGGCGGCAGCCCCCGGCGCCTCTCCGTCGGCCTGGAGCAGAACCGTCTGGCCATGCTCCTGGCCGTGCTGCACCGCCATGCCGGCATCGGCTGCTTCGACCAGGATGTGTTCGTCAATGCGGTGGGCGGGGTCAAGATCACCGAGCCGGCGGCGGACCTGCCGGTGCTGCTGGCCATCATTTCGTCCCTGAAGAACAGGCCGCTGCCGGAAAAGCTGGTGGTTTTCGGCGAGGTGGGCCTGGCCGGGGAAATCCGCCCGGCGCCACGGGGCCAGGAACGCCTCAAGGAAGCCGCCAAGCTGGGCTTTACCCGGGCCCTGGTGCCCGAGGCCAACTGCCCCAAGCAACCCATTCCCGGCATCGAGGTGGTGGGCGTCAAGCGGGTAGAGCAGGCGGTGGCTCGCCTGCGGGAGTGGGAATAGCCGCTTCAGCTGGTCTTGCTAGCGCTAGCCGCTGAGGCGGCAGCAGCGGGCGTAGCCGAGGTGGCGGCGCTGCTGTCCGTCGCGGCGGGCTTTTGCAGGCCGGCGAGGAAGTCGTCCAGCCCCTTCTGTACCAGCTCATAGGTCTTGTCCACGCCGGATTTCACCTCGCCATCGTAGACCTTGAGCCCCGTGAGGATGTCCTTGGCCTCGTTGAAGCCCTTTTCGAATCCGCCCCGGATCAGGTCCACGAAATCCTTGGCCACCTGGGCCTGGTCGTCGTTGGGCCGCTGGGCGGCGTAGGCGGCGAAGAGGCCGGTGGAGAAGGAGAGGATGCGCCCGGCAGTGGCAGCAGGGGAATTGTCCTGACCCGCCGCATTCTGGATCGCATCGGGCCCCAGGGTCGGCGCCAGGGCTTCGTTGATGCGGTCAATGGCGGCCTTGAACAGCAGGGTCTGAGATTGATCCCCGGCGCTCAGGGATACCTCCAGGGTCTCCTTGAGAATCTGGACATTCTGCTGTTGCTTGGCCTGTTCCCGATTGGTGACTTCCCGGGCCCGCTCGCTGGCCTTGGCATGGGCCGGAATAGGGCCGGAGTAGGCGGCGGTCACCGAGGCGGAAGATGGGGTGACAGTCATTGTGCTCATGATGCTCTCCTCACACTGTCTGGGCATCGGCAAGGCGGATGCCTCACTTCCATTATGGTTCGCCCTGGCTAAACCGAAAGGAATTCCTTGAGGCATACTGGTCGGATGAACCTGTCCCTTGCCTTTCGCCTGCTGCGCCGGGATTTCCGCGCCGGGGAACTGCGCCTCCTGGCGGCGGCCCTGGTGGTGGCGGTGGCCAGCATCGCCTCCGTCGGCTTCTTCACCGACCGGGTCAACCGGGCCCTGACCCGGGAATCCCACCAGCTCCTCGGCGCCGATCTGCTGCTTATCGCCGACCACCCCTTTGCCCCCTCCATGGCCGCTGAGGCCAGGCGGCGCGGGCTCGCCACGGCGGAAACCGAGATTTTCCCGAGCATGGTGAGCGGTACCGGCGGCGCCCAGCTGGCCGATATCAAGGCCGCCAGTGCGGACTACCCCCTGCGCGGCAGGCTGCGCTTCGCCCCCCAGATCAACGGGCCGGACCGTGAGGTGGAGCAGGGCCCGGCACCGGGCACGGTGTGGCTCGATGAGCGCCTGGCGACCCAGTTCGGCGGCCCGGGGGAAATCCTGGCCGTGGGCCAGGCCCGGCTGAAGGTGGCCGGGGTGCTGACCCTGGAGCCGGACCGGGGCGTCAATTTCTTCAGCGTCGCCCCCCGCCTCCTGATGAACCTGCAGGATCTGCCGGCCACCGGCCTGATCCAGGTGGGCAGCCGGGTCACCTACCGCCTGCTGGTGGCGGGGGAGGGCAAGGCAGTAGAAGGCTTCCGCCGCTGGGCCGAGCCCCGCCTGGCCCGGGGCGAACGCCTGGAAGACGGGGACAACGCCCGGCCGGAAATCCGCACCGTGCTTGACCGGGCGCGCAAATTCCTCGGCCTGGCCGCTCTGCTGGCGGTCGTGCTGGCCGCCGCCGGGGTGGCCCTGGCCATTCGCCGCTACCTGCA
>DATEZY010000006.1:0-3689 GCA_035255085.1 Azospira sp.
CGGGGCCGCCACGGCCGCGATTAGGCGCACCGGCCTTAGGCGGGCGGGTCAGCCCGGGTAGTGGCCCCACACCCAGGGCAGGCCGCCCAGGGTGGCGAAGAACACGGCCAGGTGGAACAGGGCCCAGAGGCCGTAGCGACGGGCGATCTTTTCCGGCGGCAGGTTGGCGATGAGGTAGAGCCGGCCGCCTTCCGGCCGGCCCATCACATTCAGTTCCGGCTGGGCCCGGACTTCCTGGTGCAGCTTTTCCACTTCCCGTCGGGCCGCCTGGCGGGCCAGTTGCCACTCTTCCAGATCTAGTTGGCCGTCGCCGTTGAGGTCGAAGCGGCGGTGCAGTTCCGTCGGGTTTTTCTTCCACTCGGCGAGGAGTTGCTTCACGTCCTCGGACGAATCCAGCAGGCCGTCGCCGCCATGCAGGGTCTTGAAATCCCCCAGGGCGTAGATGGGATCGCCCTTGAGCAGCTTCCATTCGGTATGGCGTTGGTCGCCGCTGGTCCAGCTCTCCTTGTGCCGGGTGAGGATCTCCGCCCCCGCCGGGTCCACCAGGCACTGGCCGCTACCGTCGTCCACCAGGAAAGAGGCCTCGCTCTCGCCCCGGCCCACTACCTTCCACTTGCCGTCCGAGTCCTTTTCCTCCGTGGTGTAGCGGTACCACAGGCAGGGCAGGGCCATGCGGGGGGAGAGCAGGGGCAAGCCCCCCAAGGGCAGGCCCGAGCCTTGCAATTCCACATAGCCCTGGGCGGCGGAGGCGATGCGGGAGGTGGGGGTGTCGTTGATGGCCCGCCGCCACTTGATGGCAGAGGCCCAGGCGGCCAGGCTGATGGCCGCCATGATGCCGAGGCAGCCCAGCCAGCCAAGCCGGGATTGCATCTGGAAGCCAAACACCACCAGGGCGACCTGGGCCCCGGAGGTGACCAGCTGGCCGTATTCCCGCTGCAGGCGAACCAGCATCAGCTAAAGAGCTGTTTCAGATCCACATCCGCCTTTTCGAGGGCGGCAAATTCCAGCAGGGGATGGGCGTCGAACTTGAACAGGCGGGCGATGAGGGCGTCCGGGAACTGCTCGACCCGCACGTTGTTGATATTCACCGCCTCGTTGTAAAGCTCCCGACGGTCGGCGATGGAGTTTTCCAGGGCGGTGATGCGCTGCTGCAGCTGCATGAAATTTTCGTTGGCCTTCAGCTCCGGGTAGGCCTCGGCGACGGCGAAGAGCCGGCCCAGGCCCTGGCGCAGGGCGCCTTCCGCCGTTCCCAGGGCGGCCACGTCGTGGCTCTCCCGGGCCTGCTGCACCTGGGAGCGGGCCTCGATTACCCGCTGCAGGGTGGTCTGCTCGAATTCCTTGTACTGCTTGCAGACCTCCACCAGCTTGGGCAGTTCGTCATGGCGCTGTTTCAGGACCACGTCGATATTGGCCCAGGCCTTGGCCACGGCGTGCTTCAGGCTGACCAGGCCGTTGTAGAGCAGGACGCCATAGACCAACACCACGGCGATGCCGCCCAGGGTCATCAGGTTGCCGACGCTCATGCTTTCTCCCTTGAGGTATTTTTGATGGCGCCATCATACCCGCTCCGCCGCCGCGGCTCGCGGTGGACGAGGGGCCTGGCGCTGGGGGTTACCGAGGTTGGGCCGGGGGCGGCAGTCCGGGGGCGCTCGGGGCTCCGGACTGATCGTCGTCGGCCAGGGGCTCGGGCAGGGGGGCGCCGACCCGCTTTTTCACCGTATCGACGTTGAGATGCAGCAGCCCGGCGATTTCGTCGTAGTCGTCGGGCAGGGCGGCGTCGTCCCAGCCGTTGGCCGAGTGGCGGGCCAGATTCACGGCCAGCAGCACGTTGCGCACCCGGGGCTGGGCGGCATGTTCGTCGTCGGTAAGCTTGAGCATCAGCTCCGGTAGGTTCCATGCCCGGCACAGGGCCTGCTGCATGCTGGAAAACTGGCCGCCCAGCACCTGTTCCTGCACGGTGGCAGATCTCAGGCTGTGGTCGGCCTGCTGCATGGCTTTCATTTGCAGGCCCAGCTTGGGGGCGCAGCACCAGAGCAGGATTTCCGGCAGTTCATGGAGCAGGGTGGCCACGACGATTTCTTCCACGTTCAGGTCGTGGCGCCACAGGGCCCAGTCGTAGGCATAGTGGGCGGCCCGCTGGGCGCGGCGCACCACGTTGATCAGGCCGAGCAGGGCCTGGGGCTGCTCCTTGAGGGCGTCCTCCACCAGCACCAGCTTCTCGAACTTGCGGAAGAAGGGCTCGATACCGAGCATGACCACGGCCTGGTCGATGGTGGTGATGTCGTTGCGCAGGCGGGACCCGCGCAGGGGCTGGATGTAGGCCAGCATGCGCACGGTCATCATGGGGTCTTCCAGGATGATGGCGGCGATTTCCCGGCCGCTTACCGTGTCGATATGCTCCCGGGCCTCGGCCAGGCGCCGCGCCGTGCGGCGCAGCACGGGCAGTTCCTGTTCGCTGAAGTACAGGACCCAGGAATCCAGGCTGGGAAGGGCATGATCGAGCATGGTGGCCACTCTTGAAAAAATACTGGAAATAAAGCCTTCAACTAGCTGATTTATCGGCTCTGCCTCCGATTTCTTGAATACTAACGAGGCCCCCCCCGGGGAGCAAGGGCATTTATCACCCCGGCCGAGCCGTCCCCCGGGGGCTGCCGGCCTGCCCGGGGGGCTGGCCATGGACTACAATGGCGACCCGATTCCGCAAAGATTTCCGCCATGTCCCAAGAGTCCCACACCACGCCTTCCCGTCCGACCCGCCTGATCCACGGTTTCCACGCCGTCATCGCCAAGCTGCGCCACAACCCGGACGCGGTGAAGGAAGTCTATCTGGATTCGGGTCGGCACGACGCCCGGGCCAAGGACCTGGTGCGCCACGCCGAGGCCCAGGGAGTGCGGGTCATTCCCTCGGACAGCAAGCGCATCGAGGGCCTGGCCCCGGGGCAGCGGCACCAGGGCGTGGTCGCCAAGGTGGATGCCAACGAGCGCCAGGTGACCCTGGACGACGTGCTCGATACCCTGGAAGAGCCGCCCCTGCTGCTGATCCTGGACGGCGTCACCGACCCCCACAACCTCGGCGCCTGCCTGCGGGTGGCCGATGCGGTCGGCGCCCATGCGGTGATCGCCCCCAAGGACCGCTCCGTCGGCCTGACCAACACCGTCTTGAAGGTCGCCAGTGGCGCCGCCGAGACCGTGCCCTACATCACCGTCACCAACCTGGCCCGCACCCTGCGGGAACTGAAGGAACGGGATATCTGGGTGATCGGCACCGACGACCAGGGTAGCGACGACCTCTACGGCGCCCAGTGGCCCAAGGGCACCGCCTGGGTGATGGGCGCCGAGGGCGAAGGCATGCGCCGCCTGACCCGGGAGACCTGCGACCAGCTGCTGCGCATCCCCATGCTCGGCAGCGTCGAGAGCCTCAACGTTTCCGTGGCCGCCGGCGTCTGCCTGTACGAAGCCCGTCGCCGCCTGCTGGCCTAAGTAGCGCCCCATCAGGCCCGCTCGGTACCACGAGCGGGCCTTTTTCGTTTCTGGTTGCCCTCTCGTTGCCCACTTGGCGGCATCACCCCGTTGCTCCTGTTCCGGATGCGCTTTATTCCATTTCTCCCCTTTTCCCCCGCCCGCGTTGCCATCATGGCGATGTTTTTCTGCTCCGGTTTCGTCTATGCCATCTGGGGCGTCCATGTGCC
>DATEZY010000007.1:0-6271 GCA_035255085.1 Azospira sp.
CCTTCCACCGGCAGCTTGCCGCCCAGGGTAGCCAGGGTGGCCGCCAGGGTGATGAAGCCACCGCCGGTCACGGCTGCGGCGCCCTTGGAAGTGAGCAGCAGCACACCGAGGATGGTCAGCTGTTCGGTCAGGGACAGATCCACGTTCATGGCCTGGGCGATGAAGATGGCGGCCATGGTCAGGTAGATGGAAGTGCCATCCAGGTTGAAGGAGTAGCCGGTGGGAATGACCATGCCGACCACGGGCTTGGAGCAGCCCATGTTTTCGAGCTTGGTCATCATGCGCGGCAGGGCGGACTCGGAGGAGGAGGTACCGAGCACGATCAGCAGCTCTTCCTTGATGTAGCCGAGGAACTTGAGCAGGGAGAAGCCGCTGAACTTGGCGATGAGGCCCAGCACGATGAAGATGAACAGGGCACAGGTGATATACACGTTGGCCATGAGGAAGCCCAGCTGCTTCAGGGAACCGATGCCGTACTTGCCGATGGTGAAGGCCATGGCACCGAAAGCGCCAATGGGGGCAAAGTGCATGATCATGCCGATGATGCCGAATAGGGCGTGGGAGAACTCATCCATGATCTTCACCAGGGGCTTGGCACGATCACCCAGCTGGGACAGGGCCAGGCCGAAGAGCACGGAGAACAGCAGCACCTGGAGAATTTCACCCTTGGCGAAGGCATCC
The DNA here is from genome assembly GCA_035255085.1 of Azospira sp. Taxonomy (GTDB): domain Bacteria; phylum Pseudomonadota; class Gammaproteobacteria; order Burkholderiales; family Rhodocyclaceae; genus Azospira. The sequence goes on from DATEZY010000007.1 coordinate 682, forward strand.
ACCACGCTGTTGGGGATGATGTTCATCAGGAAATCCACCGTGCTCTGGTTCTTGGCCGCGGCGGCGTAGCTGGCGATGGCCTTGGTATCCAGGGTGGAGGGATCCACGTTCATGCCAGCGCCCGGCTGGAGCAGGTTCACGACCACCAGGCCGATGGCTAGGGCGATGGTGGAGACCACCTCGAAATAGAACAGGGACTTCAGGCCCACCCGACCCACTTCCTTCATATCGCCCATCTTGGCGATACCCACCACCACGGTGGAGAAAATGATCGGGGCGATCATCATCTTGATCAGCTTGATGAAACCATCGCCCAGGGGCTTCATGGCCGCACCGCTTTGAGGATAGAGGGCGCCGAGGGCAACGCCGATGGCGATGGCGACGAGAACCTGGAAGTACAGGCGTTTGTAGAGAGGTTTGTGGGCCATGACGACTCCGGGGACAAAGGTGATAACCACTCCCGACCTCTGTGCATGACAGCGCACGACCAGGCAGGGAGCCCGAAACTGCGGATCGGGGCGAATTCTCTTCCAAGCCGCCCCCGGCCCACCATTGTGGATAACCGAAGGATGGGTCACACGGAGTAGACAAGGGTTTGGGGTAACATTTCCCGCCATGACGCTCCTTCCCTCTTCCTCCCCCCAGTGGCCCCGCTGGACGCTGCTCATGCCCAAGCTGGCAGTGGGCCTCCTGGTCGTCTCCCTGGTCAGCCTGTTGTGGCTCCTGCACCGCAACGAGGTGGAGGATCAGCACAACGCCCTGATCGCCGACATCCTGTGGCTGGACCAGAATTTCCAGTTCCATCTCTCGGGCAACGAGGATCTGCTGCTGCAACTGGGCGTGGATATGGGCAACGAGGCCGATCCCCGGCAGCTGTTCCGGGTGCGTGGGCTGCACCTAGTAAAGAACAACCCGGAGGTGGAACAGGTCAGCTGGCTCGATCCCAGCGGCAAGCAGCTTGACGCCGTCCCCTCCGCCGCCGACGGCGCCACCAACCTGAAGCGGGGCCCGAATCGGGATTTCCAGGACTTCGGCGGGGCGGTGGGCCGGGACACCTTTGACTTCGCCCACAAGCTGGGCAAGTCCGCCTACACGGACACCTACACCCTGCCCGAACACGGCAGCCAGGTAGATCTGTACGTACCGATCTACCGCCAGGGCAACTTCGCCGGCATGCTGGTGGCGAGCTATTCCCTCAATTCCATGCTCACCCACCTAGTGCCCTGGTGGTTCGCCGAGAAATACCAGCTGCGGGTGCTGGACAACGACGGCAAGGTGCTGGCGAGCAAGTCCAACGTCCAGGGCGAGCCGGGGCTGGACTACGAAATCCCCTTCGATCCGCCGGGCCACGGCCTGGTGCTCCAGGGCATCACCTACCGCACCGCCGGCAACCCGGCCCAGATGGTGCTGGCCGGCGCCATCATCCTTCTCGCCCTGGCGGTGTTCTGGAGCCTGTGGGCGATCCGCGGCCTGATCAAGAAGCGCCTGGTGGCGGAACAGGCCCTGCGGGACGAGCACGCCTTCCGTAAGGCCATGGAAGATTCCATTATCATCGGCATGCGGGCCCGGGACATGGAAGGCCGCATCACCTACGTGAACCCGGCCTTCTGCCGCATGTGCGGCTACACCGCCGAGGAACTGGTGGGCCGCACCCCGCCCCTGCCCTATTGGGACCCGGAACACCTGGACATGCACGAGGAGCAGAATGCCCGGGTACTGGCGGGCGCGGCCCCCAACGAAGGCTTCGAGTCCAGCATCCGGAACAAGGACGGGCACGTCGTCAATACCATGACCTACGCCACCCCCCTGATCAATGCCGAGGGGCGCCAGACCGGCTGGATCAGCTCGGTGGTGGATGTCACCGAACGCAAGAAAGCCCAGGCCCTGCAACGGCAGCAGGAAGAAAAGCTGGAGCAGACGGCGCGCCTGGTGACCATGGGGGAAATGGCCTCCACCCTGGCCCACGAGCTCAACCAGCCCCTCTCGGCCATCGCCAGCTATACCACCGGCTGCCTCAACCGGCTGGAATCCGGCGACTACAACCGGGAGGAACTGACCGGCGCCCTGCACAAGCTGGCCCGGCAGGCCCAGCGGGCGGGGCGCATCATCCGCCAGGTGCATGACTTCGTGCGCAAGCGCGAGCCCCATCGAGTCGTATGCGGCCTGGAAGACATCATCGAGGACAGCGTCGCCTTCATCGAACCCCTGGCACGCAAGCAGCAGGTGCGTCTGCTCCGCCTGCTGCCGCCCCACCTGCCCCACCTGCTGGCGGACCCGGTGCTGCTTGGCCAGGTGCTGATCAACCTGATGCGCAACGGCATCGACGCCATGGCCGCCACCGTGCCAGAGCGGCGGCAACTGGCGGTGGAAGCCGAAATCCTGGGAGATCATATCGAGATATGCATCGGCGACCGGGGCAGCGGCATCGCACCGGAAGTGGCGGAGAAAATCTTCACTCCCTTCTTCACCACCAAGGCCGAAGGCATGGGCATGGGCCTCAACATCTGCCGATCCGTCATAGAATTCCACGGTGGCCGCCTCTGGTTCGAACCCGGAGCCGAGGGCGGCACCGTCTTCATCTTCACCTTGCCCCTGGAGCGCCCATGAGCGCCATCGCCCACATCATCGACGACGACGAAGCCATCCGCGACGCCCTCTCCTGGCTGCTGGAGTCCCGCGGCGTGGCCTGCGCCACCTGGCCCAGTGCCGAAGCCTTCCTGACCGCCTGGAACGAGGCCCCGGCCCTGTCCGGCTGCCTGCTGCTGGACATCCGCATGGACGGCATGAGCGGCCTGGAACTGTTCGACCACCTCAAGGCCCGGGGCCTGACCCTGCCGGTAATTTTCCTCACCGGCCACGGCGACGTGCCCATGGCCGTCTCCGCCCTCAAGCGGGGCGCCTTCGATTTCGTGGAAAAGCCCGGCAACGACAACGAGCTGGTGAACCGGGTGATCGAAGCCATGGCCCTGGACGCCCGCAACCGGGAGCGGCAGGCCGGCGCCAACTCGGTCAACAGCCGCCTGGCCACCCTCACCAGCCGGGAACGGCAGATCATGGACCTGATCCTGGCCGGCAAATTCAACAAGGTCATCGCCGACGAATTGCAGATCAGCATGCGCACCGTGGAAGTTCACCGGGCCCATCTGCTGGAAAAAATGGGCGTACGCACTGCCGTGGAACTGGCCCAGCTGCTCAAGCCCTGAGGCAAGCCGCCCCGCCCTGGCCACCGCGTCCCAGCCCGCCCCGCTTAACCTCCCGCCGCCGGCGCCTCTCCGCCGGCCGCGCCTTCCGGCCGCCACTCCAGCACCCATCCCGCCTCCCCTTCCGGGCAGGCAAATTCGGCGGCGATGCCCAGCCCCGGCACCCAGGCCAGGGTGTCGCCGATCCACAACAGGGGCAGGCGCTCCCGCTGCCAGGGCGGGATATCCGCCTCCTGCAGCATCTTTTTCAGCAGCCGGTTGGGCCGCCCCGGCAGGCGCAGGTGTTCGCCCCCCTGGCGCGGCTGGAAGCGGGTGCCGGCAGACAGAAAACGGGCGCCGATGCCCGCCCCGCGGGCCACCTGGCAGTGGATGCTCCCCCAGGGCCACGGGACGGACGTTTCGCCCTGCCATGACCTGGAAACAAGAGGAGAAGCCAATTCCAGGGACTGCTGCTCCAGGAATACCGTCCCACGCCAGACTCGGACCACCCATTGCCCAGAGCGCCATTCCACCTGCCCGTCGGGCCGGGGGCAAAGCAACTGCTGCCACAGCTCTTCCAGGGCCTGGGCTTCGGGCATGGGCCCGCCATGGCGGCCCAGCCAGTGGCGCAACAGGTTACGCCCCCGGGGCGCCGACAACCGGGCCAGGGCATTCGCCCGGAGATTCCCATCCAGGCTGGCCTCCGCCAGGTCCTGGGCCGCCACTTCAGCCAGCAACTCCTCCGCCTCCCCGGCCAGGCGGGCCGTCCGGGCCAGGCTGGCGACGACGGGAAAGCGGCTTTGCAGCAGGGGCAAGACTTCCCGGCGCAGGAAATTGCGGGAATAGCGGGTATCGGCGTTGCTCTCGTCCTCGATCCAGGCCAAGCCTTGGGACCCAAGCCAGGCCTCGATCTCGGCCCGGGGCAGGTCCAGCAGGGGGCGCAGCAACGGCAAAGGCGCCGCCCCGGACCGGGGCAGCAGGCGCCGGGCGGGCATGGCGGCCAGGCCCCGCAGGCCAGAGCCCCGCAACAGGTTGAAGAGCAGGGTTTCGGCCTGATCGTCCCGGTGGTGGCCGAGGATCAGGGCATCGGCGTCGAGACCGGAAAAAATGCCGTAGCGGGCCTCCCGGGCCGCCGCTTCCAGGCCCTGGCCGCTGTCCAGGGGGACGCTGACGCGGTGGATCTGTAGGGGAACGCCCAGCTTTTGGCAAAGCTCGCTGCAGAAAGCCGCCCAGGCATCGGCATTGGCAGAGAGACCGTGATGCACATGGACAGCACCAAGGCGCCAGCCCCGGGCCGGCGCCTCTGCGGCCAGGGCGGCCAGCAGGGCCACCGAGTCGCGGCCGCCGGAGAGGCCGATGGCCAGGGTCGGAGAGATGGGCACCAGATCGGCAGATGCCAACTCGGCGGATGCCGAGTCGGCTGATACCGGGCGGGATGCCGAGTTCGGCTGCGGGAACTGAGGGGAAGACAAGCCCGGGGCCTCGGCCGCCAGCAATTCAGCCAGGCGGCGGGCGACCCGGGCCGGCAGATCAGGTGACCGGCTGTTCCTTGAAGCGGCCATAGGACATGAGCCGCGCGTAGCGGGCTTCCAGCAGTTCGCTGGTGGATAGGCAGGAGAGTTGCTTGACCGCGTCCTGCAGGGCCTTCTTCAGGCTCTGGGCCATGGCGCCGTGATCCCGGTGGGCGCCGCCGATGGGTTCGTTCACGATCTTGTCGATCAGGCCCAGGGTCTTCAGGCGGGAAGCGGTGATGCCCATGGTTTCCGCCGCCTCGTTGGCCTTCTCGGCGCTCTTCCACAGGATGGAGGCGCAGCCTTCGGGGGAAATCACAGAATAGGTGGAGTACTGCAGCATCTGCACCGTGTCTCCCACGGCGATGGCCAGGGCGCCGCCGGAACCACCTTCACCGATGATGGTGACGATGATCGGGGTCTTCAGCTCGGCCATGACGTAGAGGTTGCGGCCGATGGCCTCGGACTGGCCCCGTTCCTCGGCGTCGATGCCGGGGTAGGCGCCCGGGGTGTCCACGAAGGTAAACACCGGAATCTGGAACTTCTCGGCCAGCTTCATCAGGCGCTCGGCCTTGCGGTAGCCCTCGGGGCGCGGCATGCCGAAGTTGCGGTAGATCTTTTCCTTGGTGTCCCGGCCCTTCTGGTGGCCGATGACGACGCAGGGCTGGCCGTTGAAGCGGGCCAGGCCGCCGATGATGGCCTTGTCGTCGGCGAAGGAACGGTCGCCGTGCAGCTCCTCGAAATCGGTAAAGATGCGGAAGATGTAATCCAGGGTGTACGGGCGCTGGGGATGGCGGGCCACCTGGGCGGTCTGCCAGGGACTGAGCTTGGCGTAGATGTCCTTGGTCAGGCCCTGGCTCTTTTTCTCCAGGCGGGAAATTTCTTCGGAAATATCGACGG
>DATEZY010000008.1:0-3430 GCA_035255085.1 Azospira sp.
CCCACGTCGGCCGGGTCGATGGGGAGGTAGGGCACGTTCCACGGATCGCTAGCCTCTTGAGCAGCGAATCCCTTCTTGATGGCGTCCTGGTGGGAGCCGGAGAAGGCCGTGAAGACGAGGTCACCTACATAAGGATGACGGGGGTGGATGGGCAACTGGTTGCAGTGCTCGACGGTGCGGGCGACGGCGTTGATGTCGGAGAAGTCGAGCCCAGGCTCCACGCCCTGGGTGTAGAGGTTGAGGGCGAGGGTGACCAGGTCCACATTACCGGTACGCTCGCCGTTGCCGAAGAGGCAGCCCTCGACCCGGTCGGCGCCGGCCATGAGGCCCAACTCGGCGGCAGCTACGGCGGTGCCCCGGTCGTTGTGGGGGTGGAGGCTGATGATGACGCTGTCGCGGCGGGCGAGATGGCGGTGCATCCACTCGATCTGGTCAGCGTAGACGTTGGGCGTGGCCAATTCCACCGTGGTCGGCAAATTGAGGATCACCTTGTTGTCCGGGCTGGCGCCCCAGGCGGCGGTGACGGCATCGCACACTTCCTTGGCGAAATCGAGCTCAGTGGCGGTGAAGGTTTCCGGGCTGTATTCGAGCACCCATTCGGTCTCCGGCTGCTCGGTGGCCAACTGCTTGACCAGGGTGACGGCGCTCACCGCCATGTCCACCACCTCGGCCTTGCTCATGCCGAAGACGATGTCGCGGAAGGGCTCGGAGGTGGCGTTATAGACGTGCACGATGGCCCGCTTGGCGCCCTTCAAGGATTCCATGGTGCGGCGGATGAGGTGCTCTCGGGCCTGGGTGAGGACCTCGATGGTCACATCCGCGGGGATGTGGCCGCCCTCGATGAGGCCGCGCACGAAGTCGAACTCGGTCTGGGAGGCGGAGGGGAAGGCCACCTCGATTTCCTTGAAGCCGATGTCGCAGAGGGTGCGGAAGAGGCGCATCTTGCGCTCGGCGTTCATGGGCTCGAACAGGGACTGGTTGCCGTCCCGCAAGTCGGTGCTCATCCACACCGGGGCGGCGGTGATGCTGCGGTTGGGCCATTGCCGGTCCGCGAGGTTGACCGGGGGAAAGGGGCGGTACTTGGCGGCGGGTTGCTTCAACATTTTTCTGGCTCCTGGATCGTTTTTTCGGGGTGGTCCAGGCGACGGGCTGGATCGGTATCAGTTGGGGCTGCCATGCGGTCGCGAGCTCAGGGCATGGCAGCCGGGGCGCAGTCGCCGCTCGGGGGGACTGGCTGGCTGGGGCGGCTGGGGCAAGCCGGCCTGAGGGGTGGAGGGCATGGGGCTGGTCCGGTGAAATTGATGTGACAAATGATAGAGAAAAGCGCCGGAATTTAAATTGCGTTGTTGGGTGCGAAAATGGCGTTATTTGGCAGAATATTGCGCAATATGTGTTTGCGGATAAACTGGCTGCTATCGTGAGCTATTAATGGGGAAAATTATGCAACTCGATCGCTACGATCGGCAGATTCTGGAGGTGCTGCAGCAGGATGGGCGCATCAGCAACCAGGACCTGGCCGACCGCATCGGCCTTTCCCCCTCGCCCTGCCTGCGCCGGGTGCGGGCCCTGGAGGAAGGCGGGCTGATCACCGGCTACCGGGCCCTGCTCGATGCCAAGGCCCTGGGGCTGTCCCTCATGGCCCTGATCCACATTTCCATGGACCAGCACACGCCGGAGCGCTTCGCCAATTTCGAGGCCAGCGTTGGCGGCATCCCCGAGGTCATGGAATGCCTGCTCATCACCGGCCAGGACGCCGACTACCAGCTCAAGGTGGTGGTGCAGGACATGGATGCCTACCAGGAGCTGCTGCTCAACAAGATCACTCGCATCCCCGGGGTTACCGGCGTGCATTCGAGCTTTGTGCTGCGCCGGGTGCTGGACAAGACGGCCTTGCCCGTGGCGCCCCGCTAGCGCTGGCGCGAACTCTGCCCTGTGCCGTTGTCCAATGGGAAGCCGGGAGGGCGGCAGGCCGCTGGCGCTTGCTTCCGGTACAACCCTCAAGGGAGAACAGCATGCGCAAGTGGATCAACCTGCTCTGGCTATCCTTTTTCACCGCCGTCCTCGGTGAAACCGCGTTTTTCGCCATCATCGACCCTAAGGAACTGTACCTGATGGGCGAGCCCGTCTTCTGGAGCCCCATGGTGGTCTATTCGGTGGGCTTCTTCATGTTCTGGAGCCTGACGGCCCTCACCGCCGGCCTGGTGGCCTTGCTGCAAAAGCCCGGGGATGAAGTGAACCGGGAGCCGGAAGTCCGGGCCCAGCATGCCCGGGAACGGCAGGCCCAGGATCGGCATCACCTGACCTCGGCCTAACTTGGCCTAAGGGGCGCCTCGCCCCGGCGCTTTAGAAGATACCCAGGGCCAGACCCGCCGCCAGGGCGGCGCCCAGTTCCGCGCAGCGTTCCAGTTCTCCGGGGGGAATGGTCTTGGGTGCGAGGACTTCTTCCGGCGTCTGGGCGTGGGTGCAGACGATAAGGGGCGGCGCCACGGCCTTGAGGCGCCAGCCGGTGGCGATGCGTTCGATCTGCCGTGCCGCGTTCTGGCCGTCGCTGCCGGCGCAGATCAGGCTGGCATAGGGCCGGCCGTTGAGCTTGTCCAGGGCCGGGTAATAGCAGCGGTCGAAAAAATCCTTGAGCTGGCCGGAAATGGCGGCCAGGTTCTCCGGGGTGGCGAAGAGGTAGCCGTCGGCCCCCAGCACATCCTCCGCTCCGGCCGCCGCTGCATGGAGCAGCCGCACCGCCAAGCCCGCTTCCCGTCCGGCACCATCGGCCGCCGCCTGGGCCATCTGCAGGGTGCCGCCGGTCATGGAGTGATAGACGATCAGCAGGGTCTTCATTGCTCGTTCCCATCCATTCGCAGCAGGTTCTGGTGCCGCCATGATAAGGCGGCGTGGCTGAACTTGTCTGTTGTCCCCAAGGGCTCCCCACAGGGGGTGATGCTTGCCAGTTGTCCCGTGCAGACAGGTCGGCAGGTGCCTGGATTTGTTGTCGATATGTGACAATGTATTTTCATAACATATGATTAACGTTATGAATTGAAAACATGTGCGCGATAGCAATACGTAAAGTAATGTGTAAAATCAATGAAATAAAGTGTTTAAGTTTGCGGCGAAACATCCTATGTAAATGTCGTTGAGTTACATATAGGTAAATATGTTGACTTAAACGTAACCTCTCTATACCTTTCCTCCTAACGCTCGATGCTCCCTGTTGTTTGAGGGGGGGCGGAACTGCACAACAAGAACCTGCTACGGCACCCCGGTGGGGCGAACGTGGCGTCAAGGCGCAGAGACAGAGGCCGAAACGGCCAAATCAACCGCAATAAGGAGGAGTAAAAATGAAATTCAGGGATTTGCCGCTTCGCCGTAAGAAGACCGTGGCGGTAGCCATGTCCGGCATGCTGGGCCTGTTGTCCGCCATGCCCGTCTGCGC
>DATEZY010000009.1:0-4807 GCA_035255085.1 Azospira sp.
TGGCAAGACCCACTGCCGAACCGAGCCAGGCTCGCGCCGCAGGTGGGTATCCCGAACGCGCCGAGTGTACCCGACGCGATCGAAGAACTCGAGAATATGAATGGCCACCTTGCGGCCGCCGCCGATGGCATCGCGCAGGGCAGCGGCGCAGGCGGCACCATCCCGCTGGCACAGGGCGTCCACCTGGGCGGCCAGGTCGGCTACCGCCTCGGCGGCGAAGTAATGGTCGTGGGCGACGCGATAGACCCGCCCGACCCGGGCCAGCCGCTGCATCAGCCGCCGCACAGTGTCTTCAGCGACCCCGCTCTCCCGCGCCACATCCCGCACCCGGGGCGGCTGGAAAGGCGCTGCCGCCAGCAGGGGGGCCAGGGATTGCCACAGGGCGGCATCGCTATCGGCGAGAGTGGCCCGGTGCCCCGGCTGATGCAGCCAGCCGCCGCTCTGGGTGAGGCGGCCGTCGGCCAGGAGATCGGCCACCAGGCGGTCGAAACCGGCGCGGCCCAGGGTCGGCAGGGTCAGGCGGCGCAACCGGTCCCGCTCGACGCCGACCATGTCCGGCGCCCGTTCGTGCTCGGCGGCCAGGGCCGCCAGCAGGCGCTCCGCCAGGGACTGCCAGGCGGCAACGGTGAAGCCGCGCCGACCTTCCTCCCGCCCCCCCTCTTCCACCACCATCAATCCCAGGGGCTGCCACCAGGCCCTATCGGCGTCCAGGTTGCGGTTGGCGCCAAAGCGCTCCAGATCCACCCCGGCAGGCGCCTGGGCCAGGGCGAATTCCAGGGCCGGCAGCGGGTCCTCGGCGGCCAAGAGGCGCAGCATGGCGAGGCGCTCCGGCGCCCGCTTGTGGCGCGTCGGCGGAAAGATATCGAGGACCCGGCCGCCGCCCAGGGTGCGGCTGGCGGATTGGTCGCGCAGGATGAAGCGGTCGAGGGCCAGGGCGCCGATGGGCTTGTCGAGGATGATCTCCGCCAGCCGGGTCTCCCCCGGCGCCAGGCTATCGCCTTCGAGCAGGGCCAGGCGCCCGGTGACATCAGCCGCCCCCAGATGCACATGGACCGGCTGCCAGTGGCGCAGGGGCTCCAGGCTGCGCAGCTCGGCCTGGAAGCGCTGCACCGGCCGATGCAGGCCGGGGGCGACGACCCACATGCCCCGGGCCAGGTCCGCCTTTTCCAGCTTACTGTCCTGCCTACCGGCCAGGTTGATGGCGATGCGCTGCCCGGCCTGGCCGGAATCGGCGGCCCGGTTGTGCACATGCAGGCCGCGTACCCGGGCGGTGAGGCCCGGTGGCGTCACCTGCACCGTGTCGCCGACCTGGATGCGGCCGGAGAAAGCCGTGCCGGTAACCACCAGGCCAGTGCCGGTGAGGGTGAATACCCGGTCGATGGCCAGACGGAAACCTCCCCGAGCCTGGCGCTCGCCCAGGGATTGGGCCGTAGCCAGCAGATGGTCGTGCAGGGCGGCGATGCCCTCCCCCCGTTGGGCGGCCACGGGGAAAGCCGGCGCCCCGGCCAGGGAAGTTCCGGCAAGCAGGGTCGCCACCTCCTCCCGGGCCGCGGCCAGCCGCTCCGGGGTGACCGCATCGGTCTTGGTCAGGGCCACGGCGCCCCGGGCAATCCCGAGCAGGGAGGCGATGGCCAGGTGCTCCCGGGTCTGGGGCATGGGGCCGTCGTCGGCGGCCACCACCAGGAGCAGGAAATCGATGCCGGTGGCCCCGGCCAGCATGGTGTGCACCAGCTTTTCGTGGCCGGGCACGTCCACGTAGCCGAGGCGACCGCCATCGGTATAGGCGTAACCCAGGTCCAGGGTGATGCCCCGGGCCTTCTCCTCCGGCAGGCGGTCCGTATCCACCCCGGTGAGGGCCTTCACCAGGGTGGTCTTGCCGTGGTCGATGTGGCCGGCGGTGCCGATGATCATGAGGCGCTCGTCATTTTGGCAGGCCAATCCCCGGCCACTGGCCGGCGAACTCTTCCACCTCGCGGCCCTCCAGGCAGCGCAGGTCGAGGCGCAGAGCGCCGTCGGCGATGCGCCCGATGACCGGCACCGGTAGGCCGCGCAGGCGCTCCTCCAGGGCATGCAGGATGCCGGCCCGCTTGCCCTGGGGGCGGATCACCAGGCCTGCTGAAGGCAGCCGATCCACCGGCAGGGAACCGGAGCCGATCTGGCTGAGCATGGCTTCCACCGCCACCGTCACCGGCCAGGAAGCCAGGGCCTGTTGCAGGGTGGGCAGCAGGGCGTCGGCCTGGGCCCGAATATCAATCTCGGAGCGCTGCAGCAGGCGCACCGTGGTCAGGCGCTCGGCCAGGCGGTCCGGATCCCGGTACAGGCCCAGCACCGCTTCCAGGGCCGCCAGGGTGAGCTTGCCGACACGCAGGCAGCGCTTGAGGGGATTCTTCTTGATGCGGGCGATGAGCTCCCGCCGCCCGGCCAGGATCCCGGCCTGGGGGCCGCCGAGCAGCTTGTCGCCGGAGAAGGTGACCAGGTCGGCGCCGGCAGCGATGGCTTCCCGGGGCGTCGGCTCGTGGGGCAGGCCCCATTTCTCCAGAGGCACCAGGGTGCCGCTACCCAGGTCCACCACCAGGGGCACCCCGTGGCCGTGGGCGATGGCCGCCAGTTCGCTTTCCGGCACCACCTTGGTAAAACCGTGCACCGCATAGTTGCTGGTATGCACTTTCATCACCATGGCCGTGCGCGGCCCCAGGGCCTCGGCGAAGTCCTTGCCATGGCTGCGGTTGGTGGTGCCCACCTCCACCAGCCGGGCGCCGGCCCGCTGCATGATGTCGGGGATGCGGAAGGCGCCGCCGATCTCGATCAGCTCGCCCCGGGAGACGATCACTTCCTTCCTCAGGGCGAGGGTATTGAGCAGGAGGAACACCGCCGCCGCGTTGTTGTTCACCACGGTCGCGGCTTCGGCGCCGGTGAGCTCGCACACCAGTTCGTTGACCACGTCGTCCCGGTCGCCCCGGCCGCCGCTGTCGATGTCGTACTCCAGGGCGCAGGGGGAACGGGCCGCCATGATGAGGGCTTGCACCGCCTCCTCGGGCAGGGTGGCCCGGCCCAGGTTGGTATGCAGTACGGTGCCGGTGAGGTTGAAGACCCGGCGCAGGCGGGGCCGGGCAGACTCCTCGAGGCGCGCCGCCACGTCGGCCACCAGGGACTCCCTGGCGGGCAGAGGATGGCCCTGGGCCACGCCCTGGCGCACCAGGGCCAGTTGTTCGCGCACGGCATCGGTGGTCAGGGCCCGGCCATGGCAGGCGGCCAGTTCCTGCAGCCGGGGTTCGGCCAGCAGGCGGTCAACGGAGGGCAGTTGGGAAAGTAGATTCATGCTTTCACCCGGACCGGGCAGAAAGTTAAAGGGAGGAGCGTGTAAGTCAGGCGGTTGTGGCTGCTTCTGCCTACCCTAGCCGGCGCCCGGCACGAAGAGGAGATTGGGGCCGGCCCGGGAATAGCCGGCCTCGTCCACCAGCAGGTCCAGGGCCAGGGTAGCCAAGTCGTCGGCCACCGGGTCGCCTTCCGGGGCTTTCTCCTGGTACAGGATCTTCAGGTAGCTCATGCAGTCGTCGCAGGTTTCGGCGCGCATGGCGGCGGCGCTAGGCAGATCCGAGCCCTCGATATGGCGGTAGGCGATCTTGCCCACGGCGTCGCAGGCGGCGCATTTTCCCCGCACCAGGTGCCATTCCGTATTGCACAGGGAGCAGTGCAGGTAACGCAGGTTATTCACCTCCGGGGCGGTGCGCACCACGCTGGCCACGGGCAGGCTGCCGCAGCAGGGACAGATACCCGGCACGTCGAGGCGGGGCAGTTGCTCGGCGCCCAGATCGGCCGCCAGGGCCGTCCAATAGACCTGCAGGGCGGCGGCCACGTAGGGCAGCAGGGCCGACTCCGGGCCATCCAGTTCAGTGCGCAGCACCTTGTCGGCCAGGGCTTCCAGAGCCTCCGGCGTGGCGGCCAGGAGCTCGCGGCAGCTGTGCTGCACCACTGCCGGCGCTTCGGTGCTCAAGTCGCGGAGAATGCTGTCCAGGGCCTGGCGCCAGGCGGGGTCCCGGGGCCAGTGCTGGGCCGGCACCGGCGCCATGGCGTGGGTGCGAGCCCGCTCCAGGGCCAGGGCATCAGGCAAGGCTACGGAAGGCAGGGCCAGCAGGGCGCTGTGCTGGGCCTGGGTCAGGCGCCCGAGAAAGCGCAGCCAGTCGCCCAGGACGTGGGTTTCGGAGAGGAAGGCAAAACGCCGGGCCCGGTCGGCGAAAACCGCCCAGCGCTCCGGCACGATGACCCGGGGCGGTTCCCCCGTGGCTTGGGGCACGACGCCAAACTCCATGACGGTACTCATCTTTTCTCCAGAATTGGGGCCGGGCATGCCCGGCCCCACGGGTATGGCCTATTGTTTGACCCGAGGCTTACGGCTCACTTACTTGTCACCTACTTGCCGGTCACCTGGCGATACCAGCCCCGGTGGTGCTGGCGCGCCCAGGCCCGGGTCACCGTGCCGTACCACATGGCGCGGATGGTGCCCTTGACCCACAGGGCGGCATAGATGTGCACCGTGATCAGGGCGATCATCACCGCCGCCGAGGCCCCGTGGACCACCGCCGTCAGGCGCACCAGCTCCACCGGCAGGTGGAAGTAGGCGCGCCACAGGGGGAGGCCGGAGAGCAAGAGCAGCAGGAAGCAAATCGCCAGGGCCCAGAACAGGAGCTTCTGGCCGCCGTTGTATTTGCCCTGCTCCGGCATGTTGTGGTCGTCCCCGTCCACCATTTCCCGTACCCGCCCGAGCCACTCCCAGTCGGCCTTGGCCATGACGTTGAGGGCGCGGAAG
>DATEZY010000010.1:0-3543 GCA_035255085.1 Azospira sp.
CTCCAACCACCACCTGCCGGTGCAGCGCTACGTGCATCCGGACATCTTCAAGATGTACGAGCAGAAGGCCAAGGAAATGGGCTTCACCGGCGCTGCCTGCGGTGCCATGGTGCGCTCCAGCTACTGGGCCGACCAGCAGGCCCATAGCGCCGGGGTGGTGTAAGGCCCCACGGTCGCTGACCGCAGAGACTACAGTCTGGCAAAAGGCCACTCCCCGGAGTGGCCTTTTACTTCCCCCGCAATCCGGGGACTATTGGAAGTAGTTGTTTGAGGCCCTGGCCAGGGCCTGGTAGACCGGTGGCAGATTCAGGTTCTGCGCCATCAACCGGGACTCCCGGGCGGCGACCACGAATTCCTTGGGGCTTCGGGCCGGGAGAACTGCGGGGGATACCACCTGCTCCAGGAGACGCACCGCCATGCTGCCCGCCTCCCGTCCCTGCTCGTACTGGGAGGCCCCCATGGCCAACATGCCGCCATCCCACACGTATTGGGCACGGGTGCCAATCACCGGCACCGGGGAATGCTCCACCGTCCACGCGACCACCTCTTCGGCCGGCACCCGGCTCGGGTCGGTGGCGCTGCGCGCCAGTTCCCGGTAATCCGAAGTCAGGATGAAATCCGTCTGCTTTGCGGCTTGCCTGACGGTGGCTTGCCACGCGTCAAAGGTGCGCACGTAGTGGTTCCCCAGGAAGCGAACTGCCGACCAGTGCCGTGCGGCCATGAACTCGCCGTCGTCCCCGACGTCGTCGCTGAGGTCGCCGAGATGCACCACCCGTAGCGGCCGCTTCAGCCCCAGCTGCTGCCCTAGTCCTGCCAGCATTTCCTCCAGGGCCTCCAGGGGTGGAATCATCACCGCACCGGTGGCGTTGGCCGCATGGTCCAGGCCATAGGGTTCCACGTCGTCATGGACCGCGCAATAGACGATTTTGATGTCCGGACGATTGGCGTAATGCCGGGTGACGTACTGTTGCGCCTCATCTCCCACCGCCAGAATCACCTTGGGCGCCCAGCCGTCCACCAGCCGGCGTGCCCGCAGCCCCTCGGCCTCGGCCAGGCCTTGATCGCCCTTGTCGCTCAAGCCGGAGTAGTACCAGCGGATGGAGAAGTAGTTTTTGTTGCGCAACTCATCGCGCAACCCCCGGTTAATGGCCCGTATCCGCTCGGTTTCAGCACCGGCGCTATGCAGCACCAGCAATCTGGGCCGATGGGTGTTGAACTGGATAATGGTGACGGCAACCCCGATGACAAAGGCCAGGATCAGTCCGAAACGCAGATTGCTTTTCATAGCATGCCCAGGCTGTGCCAATAGGGGATGGACAAGTAGAGGGCGGCGATCTTCAGCACATTCATCAGGCCGTTGAACAGGAGGAAGCGCCGCTCGTCAAAGAACGCCGGGCCCTGGCCGGTTTCCCGCAACTGCAGGTACTGGCTGGACTGGAAGGGGAAGAACCACATTTCCCCCAAGTTGAGAATGGCAAAGCCGACCACCCAGGGACTGATCCCCTGGGCGCTGGCCATGGGCATCAGGATGGTGGCCGCGATGGCAATCGCCGGGCTCATGGGCAACACCAGACGTATTGCCATCATGCCCAGGCTCAGCACCAGAAAGAACAGCATCAGATTATCGTGGAGGATGGCGCCCAACATCCCTAACTGATTCGACACCCATTGATCCATTCCCAGGTAGGAGAAGGTCGCCCCGAATCCCACCAGGCTGGCGAGATAGAGCAACAGGGCCCAGTCGATGCGCTTGCGGAACTCGTCCTTGCTGATCAGGCGCAAGGCCAGGAACGCGAACATCAGGCCCATCCCCAGCCAGGGGGTTTTGATCTTGTGGATGGATTCGGTCAGCACCCCGGTACAGAACAGCAGCGTGCCGGCGATCGCCCCCCATTCCTTGCGGGTCAGGGGTCCCAGGACCTGCAACTGGATTTCCAGGGCGTCTCGCATCACCGTGGGACGCTCGTGATTGCGGAACAGCAGCCAGGACAGCAGTGCCTGGCCGGCGAGCAGAATTGCGCCATTGACGGCGGCGACCAGCAGCCAGCCGAGCCACTGGTACTGGTCGCGCAACTGTTCCGGCAGCAGCCCGAACACCACGAAGTTGGACGACTTGCTACTGAGGATCACCGCCGAGAGGATGGTCACGCCGCCAAAGGCGGAGGAAGCCAGCAGGGTGGCCGCCTTGCCGCCCCGGGCGAGATGCAGGGAATGGATGAGATCAAGCAGGATCGGCTTGACCAGCGCCACGCGGCCATTGGTCACCGGCACCACCGGGGTCAGCAGCAGCCCAACCAGGACCAAGCCCAGGTTGTGCCAGGGCTGGCGATCGGGGAAATATTTCAATAGCAGCAGCAGGATGCGATAGCTCAGGCCCGAGGTGACGATCAGGACGCCCAAGGCCAACACCCCCATGGCCATGAAAAAGCCGTCCGAGGTGAAACCGGACAGGACGATTTTCGGCGGCGCCAGGTCCAGGGCCATGATCGCCATGATGGCGAAAACCCCGGGGATGAATTCATCCACCAGGTTGAACAACCACATCAGCAGGGTGGCGGTGGCAATGGCCAGGAACAGGGCGATATCGGTTCTCAGGCCCTGGGCCAGCCCCAGCCAGAGGAGCAGCGCGGGACACAGCAGCGTTAGGGCCCAGCCGCCGATCTCCTGCCACTCCGGTTCTTTCTGCCCCTTGCCTGGCTTGCCAGCCTTGGCCTGGTCGTGGGCCAGCCCGAGCAAGGTCTCGTAGGCCCAGGTATGCAGGCTGTTGTCCTGGGCCGTCAGAATCTTGATATCGGCCAGACCGATGGCCAGCACGATGCAGTCCGTGACTGCCAGGGTCCGGGCGCCATAGTAAGCATGGCCCACCACCGCCGAGGCGCCGAACATGTCGCGTGCATGCAGCAAACGCTGGTGTGATCCCACCGTTATCTCGACCTCCCCCTCCAGGAGGATGTAGAGGCGATCGGCTGCATCGGCGGGGGCGAAGATGGTGCTGCCGGCGGGGAAATGGCACTGCTCGGCGTGGGAGATGGCCCGGGCCAGTTGCTCCGGGGTCACCCGGGACAATCCGGCGCAACCGTGCAAACAATGGGCAACTTGACTGGGAGAAAGCAGCAATGAAGCGGGGGAAGAAGATACGGGCGTAGGACTGGGGGTCACAGCTTGGGGGTAGAGCAATTCCAGCGACCCGTCCGGCCCCGCTTGCCGAGGCGAACGGGGGAGAGCCAGTGAAATCACTTACGTAATATTAGAGGCTCCGAATACTACGGGCCCAGCGTGACAGAAATGTGACTTTTTTGGCATTTGCCCCATACCCGCCGATCCTGCCCTCGGGCAATGACACGTATTTGTAACAATCCGGGGCTATGCCTTTTGGGATAATACGACCAGCGGAGGCGCCCGCCTCCGCCTGCCGCCATTCCATCCCGCTCCGGAGTCCGCCATGCTGTTTTACGACCTGTTCCGCCACGAACCGAAGCTCGCTCCCGTCCAGGCCGGCGACTACCTGTTCCGCGAGGGGGAAAGCGGCGAACTGATGTATGT
>DATEZY010000011.1:0-2866 GCA_035255085.1 Azospira sp.
CTCCAACCACCACCTGCCGGTGCAGCGCTACGTGCATCCGGACATCTTCAAGATGTACGAGCAGAAGGCCAAGGAAATGGGCTTCACCGGCGCTGCCTGCGGTGCCATGGTGCGCTCCAGCTACTGGGCCGACCAGCAGGCGCATACGGCAGGGGTGGTGTAAGTTCTCGCGCTAGGTAATAGCCAACGAAACCCACCGGCTTAGTCGAGGCCCTTAATTTGGCCGACGCTCCCAGTGCCGGCCAGCAGAAAAGCCACTTCCTGGAAGTGGCTTTTCTTTTTCCACCACCTCTAGCGACCCAAGGCTGGGCAACGAAAAAAATCAGGCCATCCAGAAAAATGATGAAAAAATAGCGGTATGACACTGGATATAAACACCCTGCTCGCCGTCACGGTCGCCAATATCGTCGCCCTGGCGCTGGTTTCCCCGGCCGTCATGGGACCAGGCCTTGGCCCGGCGGCTAGCGCGGCGCGCTGGAGTCTGGGTATCCATGCGGTCAGTTGGGTATGCATGATCGCTTCCAACTTCTGGCCCGAAACCCTGGTTGACCGTGTCCTCTCCACCCTGGCGATCGGGGGTTTCGCCGCGACCCACTGGCTTTTGTTCCGCGCCTTGATGCATTGGCTCGGACCCAGGCGCTTCACCAAGACCGTCACGCTCCTGGCCTGCCTTGCACCTGTCGGCTATTTCCTGCTGTTCGGCAGCTACAGCTGGCGCGTTGGTTGGTCCAATTTCTTGCTGGCCGCCCAGCTGCTCTTACTGGCCCTCGCCTGTTTTCGCCCCAAGACTGCGCTCCGGGGCAACTGGCGCATGGTGGTCGCCTTCGGGATGATCAGCATGGCCATCCTGACTTTTGGTCGAGGCGTGCTCGGCGCATTCACGAATCTGTACCCCAGCTTCCTCACGCCCCACCCCTGGAATGTGGCCGCCATGTTGATGACCAACCTGCTGCCAGTGATGATGAACTACGCCGTCCTCGGCGGCTGGCATGAGGAAGCGGAAAATGCCTTGCGTCAGCAGGCCATCACCGACACCATGACGGGGCTGTTCAACCGGCGGGGCTGGATCGAGATAGGCCAGCCGCTCATCGCAAATGGCAATCGTATCGACCAGCCGATAGCGCTGCTGATGTTCGATATTGATTTCTTCAAGAAGATCAACGATACCCACGGCCATGAGGCCGGGGACCGGGCCTTGCGGGCCATCGGTGCGCTGTTGCTGGAGAATCGGCGCGCCAATGATCTTGCCGCACGGATTGGCGGAGAAGAATTTTGTCTGCTGTTGCCCGGCAATACCGCAGCATCCGCCCAGGCCATCGACCAGGGTCTCCGCCAGCAACTGCCTGGCATCGCCGCACAACTGGGCTTTTCGCTCGGCTTCAGTAGCGGGTTGGCCATACGCCATCCAGGGGACTCCCTGGAAAGCCTGATGATGCGGGCGGATGGGGCGCTGTATGCCGCCAAGGAAGGGGGGCGCGGCCGTTTGGAACACGCCCCTGCACAATAAAAAAGGGAAATGATTTGAAGAGGTTGGGAATACTGGGGCTACTGGCCTCTGCCGCACCGTCGGTTCTGGCGGGGGGAATTGATCGCACCGGGCAGGGTCTGGGCGCCCTGTTTGAAAACGGACGATATCTGGAGGTATCCGTCAGCCAGGTTTCACCCCGGGTAAAAGGGGCTGACCTGACGGGCGGGCCCACCGGCAATGTGGCCGGAAGCTATGTGCTGCCCAGCCTGAGTCTCAAGCTCGATGCCACCGACCAGCTGTCTCTGGCGGTCGTGGCGGATCAAACCTACGGCGCCAAGGTGCTATACGGCCAAGGCTCGCCGCTGCTAGGCGGTACGCTGGTTGACGTGAGTTCCTACGGCCTGCTCGGTCTGGCACGTTACCGCATCAACGAGAATTTCAGCATCCATGGCGGCCTGCGCCTGCAGAACTCCGAGGCCACCGTACGCCTCAAGGGACTGGCATACGGCGCGGTGAACGGCTATCAGCTCCGGCTCCAGTCCGACACGGCGGTCAGTCCCGCCCTGGGGGCCGCGTTCGAGAAACCGGAAATCGCCTTGCGGGTAGCGGCGACTTACCACGCCCCCATCAATCACAGGTTCAGCACCCGGGAAACGGGCCCCCTGGCGCCGCTCAACGGCAGCTCGACGACGCCGATCACCTTGCCGCGAGCCATCAACCTGGATTTCCAGAGCGGCATTAGCCGCGACACACTGGTCTTTGGCCAGTTGCGCTGGGTCAATTGGTCGGAATTCAGCGTCGATCCGGCACGGTTTGTCGCGGTAACCGGCGAAGGCCTGATCGATTTGAAGGATACCCGGACCTGGACCCTCGGCCTCGCCCGTCAATTCACCGACCGCTGGGCCGGGGCCCTGTCGGTGAACTATGAAGGCACTGGTGATCCCCTGAGCTCCCCCTTATCCCCGGTGAATGGCCGGCGCGGTCTCTCCCTGGCCGTCATCCACACTCAGGATAAGGTCCGGATCACAACGGGCATCAGCTACATCAAGCTTGGCGACGCCAAACTTGAAACCGGCACCCCCGACACCCAGCGCGCGACGATGACCGGCAATGCCACCATCGGCGTCGGGGTCAAGGTGGGCTACCAGTTCTAGCCATACCCACCGCCAGCCCGGCGCGCGCTCATGGCCGATGAAACATACTTGTAACAATCCGGGGCTATGCCTTTGGGGATAATACGACCAGCGGAGGCGCCCACCTCCGCCTGCCGCCATTCCATCCCGCTCCGGAGTCCGCCATGCTGTTTTACGACCTGTTCCGCCACGAACCGAAGCTCGCTCCCGTCCAGGCCGGCGACTACCTGTTCCGCGAGGGGGAAAGCGGCGAACTGATGTATGT
>DATEZY010000012.1:0-32363 GCA_035255085.1 Azospira sp.
GCGTTGTTGCCCGAGTAGGCATCGCCACTGCTGCTGCCATCGTTGTATACCACCACCACGTCACCGGCCCCGATCTGGCTGGCGGCAGGCAGGGCGGCATTGGTCCAGAGCATATCGAAGGCATCATCGACCAGGGTGAAATCCAGGAAATTGCCG
Organism: Azospira sp.; assembly: GCA_035255085.1. Lineage (GTDB taxonomy): Bacteria > Pseudomonadota > Gammaproteobacteria > Burkholderiales > Rhodocyclaceae > Azospira. The sequence goes on from DATEZY010000012.1 coordinate 157, forward strand.
CCGGCACCCGGGGCCACCGTACTGTCCACCTCGGCCCGGTAGCGCCCGCCCCCCTTGGTGGGGATGAATTCCAGGCATTGATCCGAGCCACCGGGGTTGCGCACGCTATTGGGCAGGGCCTTGTGTAGGTCCCGGGCCATACGCCGGGCGGCGGTATCGGCGATATCGGAGAGAGCCGCCCGGCGCACGGCATCGAAATAGCCGGTCACGGGGGCCTTGATGAACACCGCCACCATGCCGGCGATGATGCCGGTGATGGCGATGGTCATGATCGCCTCCATCAGGGTAAAGCCCCGGCAGGCGGCACGGCGGGAGAGTGTGAAGGGGGGCGCCATGGTCAGCGATCCGTGCGATAGCCCGAGAGGGCCAGGCTGTCGCCGTTCGGGGCAGTCACCGTAACCGTCACCTGTTTCGCCGCGACGCTGCTGAGGGTGGTGGTCACCACCGCCACCTGGGCCCGGTAAGCGCTCAGGGCGGATACGGAGGTCGCCGCCAGGGTCTGGTCGCCGGTGATGGTGTGGGCCGCATCCGCGCCGCTGAAATAGGCGTAGTCGCTGACATCGTCCATCAGGGCACGATCGGTCTCGCCGCTGGTACCGTCGGGGTCGCTATAGGCCTTGGCCATGATTTCGTCCATCAAAGCCTCGGCAATGGCCAGGGACTGCTTGTGCAGCATGGGATCGGCGCTGGATTTCACGGCCACGTTGAACACCGCCAGAATTCCGGCGATGCCGACGCTGACGATGACGATGAAGACGACCAGTTCGATCAGGGACAGGCCGCCTTGGCGCCGGATTGCGACGGAAGTCGGCCGTTCAGTGCACATAGCCGGTCTCCGCCTCCACAGTGATGCTGCGGGCGATGCTGTCGGTGATACCAATGTTCAACGCAGCCCCCAGACTCGGGCGGCCGGAGCCGTAAAAGCTGAAATTGGCGGCACTGGTCTGATTATGGCCGGTACCGGCCCGGGCGGTGACAGTGAAAGGGGTCTGACCGTTGGGGCCGGTCAGATTGGTATCGCAGGCCGCGGTATTGCCCGCGCTGGCGGCGATGCGCAGCGTCACGTTCTGGCTGTCCGGGAACTGGACGCAGACCCGGCGCCGCTGGGCGATGGCCGCCTTCTGGGCATAGCGCAACAGGGCCGCCACCTCATCGTGGAAGCCCTGGCCGTGGAACTCGGTGGCAGCCATGAAGCGCGGCACCACGGCGACGGAGAGGATACCAATTAGCATGATCACCACAACCAATTCGATTATGGTGAAGCCAGCACAGATACACCGGCTAGACGTAAAAAAAGAGCGACCATCAAGGCCGCCCTTTTTTCTACTGGAGCGATGGATTGCCATCAATAGTCTGCCGGCGTTACGGCTGAGTGAAGCAGACAAACCTCACGCCAGTTAGTTAGCGGCACCGACCGCAGTATAGGTCGCGGAGTAGCCCGTATCTTTCTTCAGGGTACAAGTAACCGCAACGCCATTCGTGGTTGCATCCGAATCCGCAGCCAGGTAGTAAGCGGTGGAGCTGGCAGTAGTACCAAGAGACAGCGCAGGATTCAGGAGAGCGCCAGCCTCGGAGCACTTGGTTACCTTGACGCACTTTTTGGGATCGGTGGTACTAGCCACGTTATTCGTCAGCGAGCAACCCGCATAGTTAATTGAAGAGGCAGAACTCAGGCCACCGGCAACTCCCTGAATAGCCGCATTTTCTGCATCGCTACGCATATCGATAAACTTCGGCAACGCAGTCGCCGCCAGGATGCCGAGAATGACGATCACCACCACCAGTTCGATCAGGGTGAAACCTTGTTGCTGCGCTTTCATTTCATTTCTCCGAGACATTTTAAAATTATCGGTCTGAGCCGATCCTCCCAACAAAATCTGTTTCAGCAACCCGCTCCGTTGGGCACCACGCCATTGGCGTCGCTGGAACCGTAGGTCGGGGATTGATAGTTGGCGGCAGGCGAGGTGTAGGTGAAGGAGCAGGTGGCGGAATCCGCCGCCCCCAGGGCCTGGACCGTCAGGGTGGTGCCGCTAGTGATCACCGACAGGCCCTCGTTGGCCTGGCTCTGGGTCGTGGGCATGCTGATGGCAGCCATGATGCCACCGTTATCTGCGGTCGGGTAGCCGTTGATCATCGTCACCATCTGGCCTTCCATATTCACCGAGGCATTGGTCGCCAGCCCCTGGGTCTGCTGCAGAGCATGGGCCATGGCCGCCGCCCCCTTGAGGGAACCCAGCACGCCGCTCAGCTTGGCCACCCGGGCCTCCCGCTGCATCTGGGCGAAACGGGGCAGAGCCACGGCAGCCAGCACACCAAGGATGACGATGACAACGATCAGTTCGATCAGGGTGAAACCTGCACTCTTTCGTCTGGGCATTGCTCTTCCTCGCTACCTCGTTATATTGCCGGCCGGCCAAGCCCCTGAAGCCCTTGGGCGGCACGATCAATCGATACTACCAAAGTGAGCCCTGGGGGGCAGGGAACTTTGTCACACCAACGGCATTTTCCGGCAGCGCCCCGGGAGGCACTGCCGCCCACGCTAGGTCTTGCCTTTGTGGAATGCAGCCTGACCCAGGTCCCAGATGGGCAGGAAGACGCCCAGGGCGAGAATCAGCACCAGGATGCCGAGACCGACGATGAGCACCGGCTCGATCTGCTGGGAGAGGGTCTTCAGTTCGTATTCCACCTCCCGCTGATACATCTCGGCGATCTCCTGCATCATGTCGTCCAGGGCGCCGGACTCCTCGCCCACGGCCACCATCTGCAGCACCACCGGAGTGAATACCCGGGCGGAAATGGCGGTGCGCAACACTGATTCGCCCCGCTCCACCCCCTCCCGCATCTTTTCGATCTTGCCCGCCAGGTAGGCGTTATCCACCGTCTGGGCCACCACCGTCAGGGCCTGCACCACCGGCACGCCGCTCTTGGTCGCCAGGGCAAAGCTGCGGGCGAAGCGGGACAGGGTGGCCTTACGCACGATCTTGCCGGCGATGGGAATCTGCAGCTTGATCCGGTCCCAGGTTAGGCGCCCGGCGGGGCTTCGCTTCCAGGCAGTGAAGGCGGCCACCGCGGCCACGGCCCCTAGCAGCAGCAGGTGCCAGGAGGAGACCATGAAATCGGAGAAGCCGATCAGCACCCGGGTCATGAGGGGCAATTCGGCGTTGAAGCCCTTGAACACCTTGGCGAAGGCAGGAATCACCCAGATGTTGATGACCACGATGGCCAGGCCCATGGCGGTGACGACGAAGCTCGGGTAGCGCAGGGCCGACTTCACCTGGCTGCGCATGAAGTGCTCGAAGTCCAGGTGGTAGAACAAGCGCAGGAAGATCTCTTCCAGCATGCCGGTCATTTCCCCGACCCGGACCATGGACAGGTAGAAGGAAGAAAACACCCGGGGATGGCGCGCCAGGGCCGCCGACAACTCCCGCCCGGAATCCAGGCTGGCCCGGACATCGGCCAGCACCGCCTTCATCGCCCGATTCGAGGAGGATTCCTGCAGCCCGGCCAGGGCGCGCATAATCGGCACCCCGGCCTTGAGCAGGGTGTAGATCTGGCGGCTGAAAAGCAGCACATCCACATGCCGCACCTTCTCCTTGAAGAGGTCATCCAGACCCTGCAGCGGATTGCTCCCACTTCCCGCCGAGGCAGGTCCCGCCTTGATCTCCACCGGGGTCACGCCCTGGCCCAGGAGCTGATCGGCCGCTGCCGCGGATGAGGCCGCCTCGATCACGCCCTGGACCGGATCGCCGCCGGCATTGCGGCCTTTGTAGGCAAAGTTGGCCACGCTCAGTCTTCCGTCTGGCTGGCCACGCGCATGGCCTCATCGATGGTGGTACGCCCCAGGGTGGCCAGGCGCACCGCATCCCGGCGCAGGGTATTGCCGGCCATCTGGCGCCGGGCCGCCTGCATGAACAGGGCAGGATCTTCCTGGTTGGTCGCCTCCACCACCTCGCTGGTCATTTCCAGCATTTCCCAGACGCCGGTACGGCCCTGGTAGCCGGTGTTGGCGCAATGGGCGCAGCCATGGCCCTTGCGGAACTTGAAGTCACCCACCCGATCGCCGAGCTCGTAGCGCAGCCACTCCTGTTCGTGGGGTTCCGGAACATGGGGCGCGGAACACGACTCGCAGATCACCCTTACCAGGCGTTGTGCCAGCACCAGTTGCAAAGCCAGGGCCACCATGTAGCGGGGCACCCCCATGTCGAGCAGGCGGATGGGAGTGGAGATGGCATCGTTGGTATGCAGGGTGGAGAGCACCATGTGGCCGGTCATGGCGGCGCGCATGCCGATCTCGGCCGTCTGCTGGTCGCGCATTTCCCCCACCAGGATGATGTCCGGATCCTGACGCAGGGCGGTACGCAGCACCCGGTCGAAGGACAGGTCGATCTTTTCGTGCACCTGCACCTGGTTGATGCCGGGCAGGCGGTACTCCACCGGATCCTCCACGGTGATGATCTTCTTCTCCGTGGTGTTGAGTTCGGCCAGGGCGGCGTAAAGGGTGGTGGTCTTGCCCGAGCCGGTGGGGCCAGTGACCAGGACGATGCCGCTGGGCCGGTGGATGGCCTGGCGCAGGCGCTCCAGCACCTGGGGCGGCATGTTGATCTTGTCCAGGCCAAGGATGCCGCCGGACTGGCTCAGGAGCCGCATCACCACGGATTCGCCGTACTGGGTGGGCATGGTGGAAATACGCACATCCACCGGGTTGTTGCGCACCTTGATGGCGAAGCGGCCATCCTGAGGCAGGCGTTTTTCCGAAATATCCAGTCCGGACATGAGCTTGAGGCGCAGGGCCACGGCGGTGGCGATCTTCGGGTCGGCCTCGGTCTGGATATGCAGCATGCCGTCGATGCGGAAGCGGATGCGCAGCACTGCTTCCTGGGGTTCGATGTGAATGTCCGAGGCCCGGGTGCGCAGAGCCTCCTCGAACACCGTCTGCAGCAGCTTCACCACCGGCGCCTCTTCCGCCCCCGGCGTGAGTCCGAGCAGCTCGCCGAATTCCACCGGCACGTCGCCCAGCTCGGCCTTGAGTTCATTGGCCAGGCCGGAGATTTCCTCGGTACGGCGATAGATGCGGTCGATGGTCGCCAACAGCTGGCTTTCGGTCACCACCGCCAGTTCCAGGTCGCGCCGGGTGATGCGGGCGATTTCGTCGTAGGCCAGGAGATCGGTCGGATCCACCAGGCCGACAAGGATGGCGCCGCCCCGCTCCTCCAGGGCCACGGCCCGGAAGCGGCGGGCCTGGGCCTCCGGCAGCACCTTGGTCAGTTCCGTCCTGACCTGGAAGGTCTTGAGATCGACGAAGGGAATGCGCAGCTGCCGCGCCAGGGCCTGGGAAATCTGCTCTTCGCTGACATAGGCGCTATCGACGAAAATCCGTCCCAGCTTGCGCCCGGTGAGCTTCTGCTCCTCCAGGGCCGTCTTGAGTTGCTCGTCGGTGAGCAGCCCCTGCTGGATCAGCAGATCGCCGAGGCGGATTTTCTCCGGGCGCGCCATAAAATCTCCAATTTGCCTTAAAGGTACAATGTTGTTTTTTGAACTATAGCGTTTTTAGCAAACGTCATAACCAGAAGCCGCCGTGCCCGCCATCATTCTCTTCCAGCCGGAAATACCCCCCAATACCGGCAACATTATCCGGCTATGCGCCAATACTGGCTGTGAATTACATCTCGTCGAACCCCTCGGATTCGCCCTGACCGACAAGGGACTGAAACGGGCCGGACTGGATTACCACGAATACGCCAGCCTGACCGTCCATCCGGACTGGGCCAGCTGCCGCCAGGCCTTTGCCGGCCGCCGCCTGTTTGCCCTGAGCACCCGGGCGAGCGTACGTTACGACAGCGTTAGCTACCAGGAAAGCGATGCCTTCGTCTTTGGCCAGGAAACCGCCGGTCTGCCGGCCGAGGTATTGGCCGAATTCCCCCCCGAGCAGCGCCTGCGCCTGCCCATGCGACCGGGGCAGCGCAGCCTCAATCTCTCCAATGCCGCAGCGGTGATGGTATTCGAAGCCTGGCGCCAGAGCGGCTTTGCCGGCGGCGCCTAGGGCCACGACGACACCACCCCGCCGGGGCGGGAGATTCGGAAGTTGGCCAGATCGAGCGCCGCCAGAACGGCAGCGCCAGGGATAAAAAGGAACGCAGAGACTAAAACCCAGGAGTCAAACCCTGGACTCAAACCTACTCGAGCTTGGGATCCCGAGAGAGCAGCAGTTCCACCGCCTGCCCCGCCGCCAGGCCCTGGTGCAGGATGCCGTCCACGGCGGCAGTGATGGGCATATCGATACCCAGCTGGCGGGCTAGTTGGGCGACCTCCCGGGCCGTGCTCACTCCTTCGGCCACATGCCCCAGTTCCGCCAAGATTTGCGCCAGGGTCTTGCCCCGACCCAGCTCCAGACCCACCCGCCGGTTGCGCGACAGGTCACCGGTGCAGGTGAGGATCAAGTCCCCCACCCCGGCCAGACCCATAAAGGTTTCCCGCCGGCCGCCCAGGGCTTCGCCCAAGCGGGCGATTTCCGCCAGACCCCGGGTAATCAGGGCGGCCCGGGCATTGAGGCCCAGGTCTAGGCCATCGGCGATACCAGTGGCGATGGCCAGGACGTTTTTCACCGCTCCCCCGACTTCCACGCCGACCACGTCGTCGTTGGCATAGAGACGCAGGCGTTGGGTATGCAGGGCCAGGGCGGTTTCCCGGGCAAAGTCCAGATTACTGCAGGCCAGGGCCACCGCCGTCGGCAAGCCCCTGGCCACCTCATCGGCAAAGCTCGGGCCGGACAGGGCGCCGCAGGGATGGGCGGCGCCCAATTCCTCGGCGACGATCTGGTGCGGCAGCTTGGCGCTGCCGGCTTCCAGGCCCTTGCACACCCACAGCACCGGCGCCGTGACTTCCCCCAGCCTCTTGAGGCTCTGCAGGGTGGGACGCAGTCCGGCCAGGGGAGTGGCGATGATCAGTAGTTCGGCATCCTGGACGCACTGGCCCAGGTCGCTCCCCACCTCCAAACCCGCAGGCAGGGCGGCGCCCGGCAGATAGCGGGGGTTGGCGCGCAGGGCATTCATTTCAGCAGCCTGGGCGGCATCCCAGGACCACAGGCGCACCCGGTGAGCCGGGGCAAAGGCAATGGCCAGGGCGGTGCCCCAGGCACCGGCACCGAGTACGGCAATATTCATGGTCAATCCGACAAGCGGGGAGAAAAAGAAAGGATCAGGGGGGAGGTGGAATTACAGGCCCTTACAGGCCCCACACCTGGCTGGCTCGCACAAAACCGCTCTGGCCATCCAAGTGTTTGACGCGCACCCAGCCCGGGGGAGCCGTTTCCAGCCAATCCAGGGCAACGCCCTTTTCCGCCTCGAACACCAGAGGCGCGTTGGCATCGGCGGTTTGGCGCACCTCGGCCCGGTCAGCCACCACCTGTACGGTGCGCCGCTCGGACAGGCTGGCCCGCTCGATCCAGGCCAGGCCGCCAGCTGCATCCCGCACCTTGGCCCAGCCTTCCAGGCCCACCACCACTTCCACCGGGGTATAGCGCCTGATAATGAAGCGCTTCACCCCTTTTTTGGAAGGCGCGTCGTAGAGAATGGCCGCATTGCCCTCGGCCGGAGCCACCGAACGAAAATCGGCCGCCTGGGCCGATGCCGCCAATACGGCCGGCACCAGCGCCAGCAGGAAAGTCAGACTGCGCTTGCTACCCATGACGGCCTCCGCTGGGCTAGGAAGTTACTGAATCGGCACCTCGTGGGGGGCTGCGGCCTCTTGCTGTTCCGCCAGACGAGCCATGTACAGGGCCTCGAAATTGACCGGCTGCAACACCACGGGAGCAAAGCCGGCGCGGGACACTGCGTCGGAAATCACTTGCCGGGCATAGGGGAAGAGTACATTGGGGCAGGCGATGGCCAGCAGGGGCTCCATGTTGTCATCCGGCACATTGAGGATGCGGAAAATGCCCGCCTGGCCGGCTTCCACCAAGAAAACGGTCTTCTCTTCGGCCAGAGTGGCGGTCACCGTCACGGTCAGCACCACTTCGAACAGGCCGTCGCCCAGGCCAGTGCCTTCGCTGCGCAGCTGAATATCCACCTCGGGGGTTTCCCGCTCCAGGAAAATCGCCGGGGCATTGGGCACTTCCACGGACAGGTCTTTGATGTACAGCTTTTCGATAGCGAAAACGGGGGCTTCGGCTTGGCTCATGGTTTAGTCCAAAAGGATTCGTATAAGGAAGAAGTTAGTCGGCCAACAGGGACAACAGCCCGCCGGCCCGGTCCAGGGCATAGAGATCGTCGCAGCCACCAACGTGAGTGTCGCCGATAAAAATCTGCGGCACGGTGCGCTTGCCGCCGCTCTTTGCCATCATTTCATCGCGGCGCTCCGGCTCCAGGTCCACGCGGACCTTCTCGATCTCAACCACGCCCCGGCTCTTGAGCAATTGCTCGGCACGGATGCAGTAGGGGCAAACGGCGGTGGAATACATGAGGACGCGTTTCATGGTCAGCCTTTCTGCTTGTTCTGTTTAGCAAGGGGCAGATTGGCCTGCTGCCAGGTACTGACGCCACCATCCAGATTCACCACCTTGGCGAAGCCGGACTTGCGCAGCAGGTCGCAGGCCTTGGCCGAACGGATACCCGAGGCGCAAACCACCAGCAGGGTGCGCTCCTTGAATTGCTCCAATTCCCCCAGGCGCTCCGCCAGCTTGCCCTGGGGAATGTTGCGTGCATTGGGCAGGTGACCGCCGGCGAATTCCGCCGGCTCCCGCACATCCAGCACCACCGCATCTTCCCGATTGATCAGGAGGGTGGCATCCACGGCCGAGACGCTGGCGCCGGAGCGGCGCAGCAGGGAGGTAATGAGGGCGGCGCCGCTGGCAACCACCAGGGCGACGAGCAAAATGTTCTGGGTGATGAATTCCAAACTAGGCTCCGGTAACAAACAGGGAACGGAAAGGCAAAGCCGGAAGTATAGGGCTTAAGGCGCAAGCCGGCGACGGCTGGCGCTCAGAAGCCTTCGCCCGGGGCGACGCCGCAGAACACCTCGCGCATCATGCCGATCAGTTGCAGGGTACGGGCATCGCCAACGCGGTAATAGACCCGGTTGGCGTCCTTGCGGGTAAGCAACACGCCTTTTTCCCGCAGGATGGCCAGATGCTGGGAAATATTGCTTTGGGAAGTACCCACGGCCTCGACGATTTCCTGCACGCAGGCTTCCTGATCGCCGATGACGCAGAGAATTTTCAGACGCAGGGGATGGGCAATGGCCTTCAACGCCCGGGCCGCCAATTCGATATGTTCTTGTTTTTCTATGAGATTGATGCTTTTGTCCACCGCGGCGGATCTCCAGGAAAGCGCCCCGGGGGAATGTTACTGACGCGAATCACCGGGGACTCCCGCAAGACTCGTGATTGGGGCGAAATCATTATAAAATAATCCGTTAATCTAGCCTATCAAGGGCCAGGCCGATTTGATCCAAATTCAACCCACCACCGTCCTCACCGGCACGCATATCGGGCCAGGAATAAGACCGTGGGCTGGACCGATCAAGACTTAACCGATCAGAAAGCGGCCACCGCGGCCGTCGCAGTCGTTGCCAACCACGCCCAAAACCAGTAGCCCCGCCCCGTCCGTAGCGGCCATGCTCTTCCGCATCGCGCCGTTGCTGCTGGCGCTGTCCTGCATTGCCCTCCCCGGCCTCGCCACTGCAGCTGGCAGCGACACCAAGGCCCCCGCCCACGGTAGCAAGGCCAGCGGCAGCGGCAAGGCAGTGGTGACAGGCAAAAGCGGCCAATCCACCAAGCCGGGCAAAACAGCCCCGGCCGCCAAGACTCCGGTAAAGGCCGGCACCAAAGCCGCCAGCACCAAAACGCCCCCTAAAGCGCCAGCCCGATCGGCCCCCAAAGCCGCAGCCACCACCAGCTCCGCCAGCGGCAATCCGGAACGCCAGGCAGAAAGCTCCAAGGCCGACCTGCAGGAGTTGCACGGCCGCATCGACAGCCTGCGCAAGGAGGTCGCCGGGGCCGAGGAATCCCGGGCCGACGTGGCGGACCAACTCAAGGACGCGGAAAAAGGCATTTCCACCCTATCCCGGGATCTGCGCCAGCTTTCCAGCCAGCGGGGCGACCTGCAGGAGACCCTGCGCGCCCTTTCCAACCAGTCCCGGGACCTGGAAGCCACTCTGGCCGGCCAGCGCTCCCAGCTGGAGCAGGTGCTGGTGCGCCAGTACATGCAGGGTGGCGACAGCGCCGACTCCCTACGCCTGATGCTCAATGGCAATGACCCAAACCAGACGGCCCGGGACCTCTATTACCTGGGCGCCATCGCCCGGGCCCGCTCGTCCCTGCTGCAACAGGTAGCCACCACCCTGAAGCAGAAAAAGGCCTTGATGGCTGACACCAAGGACAGGGAAGAGGAACTGGCGGCCGTGGAGAACAAACAGAAGGAACAGCACGCCCAGCTGCTGGAGCAAAAGCAGCAGCGGCAGGCGACCTTGGCCAAGATTTCCCAGCAGATAGAAGCCCGGCGGCGGGAGCTTGGCGCCCTGCAGCAGGATGAAAAGCGCCTGACCAAGCTGATCGATGGCCTCTCGCGCATCATCGCCCAGCAAAAGGCCAAGCCTCGGCCGACGCCGCCGGCCCCGGCCGCAACAGCGGCACCACGCCCCCAACATGGCGAACGACCGGAACGCACCGAGCCACCCCGTACGACCACGCCTGGAATCGACAACAACAAGACTCCGGAAACCAGCACCGCCAATAGCGGCGGCGACTTCAGTCGCTTGCGCGGCAACCTGCGCTTGCCGGTCAAGGGCACCGTCACCAATCGCTTTGGCAGCCAACGCCAGGAAGGCAACACCTGGAAGGGCCTGTTCATCCGCGCCGCCAGCGGCGGCGAAGTGCACGCCATCGCCCCGGGCCGGGTAGTATTCGCCGACTGGATGCGGGGTTTCGGCAACCTGCTGATCGTCGATCACGGCGACGGCTATCTGACCATTTACGGCAACAACGAATCCCTCTACAAGCAGGCAGGGGAAAACGTGAAATCCGGGGAAGTTGTCGCCGTCATCGGCAACAGCGGAGGCAACCCGGAATCCGGTTTATACTTTGAACTTCGCCATCAAGGGCAACCGCTCGACCCGCTCAAATGGGTGAGCTTGAGGTAGGAGAAAGAGGCAAGATGGGCAAGCAGTTGAAACGGGTTGGTCTGGTGGGATTCGGTTTTGTCGCCGGCGTCCTTCTGTCCCTGCAGATTTCCGCCCTGGCGGACAAGGAAAGCCGCACCGGCCTGCCGGTGGAGGAACTGCGCACCTTCGCCGAGGTGTTCAACGCCATCAAGCAAGGTTACGTGGAGCCGGTGGAGGACAAGAAGCTCATCACCAATGCCATTTCCGGCATGCTCTCCAACCTGGACCCCCACTCCGCCTATCTCGATGCCGACTCCTTCAAGGAACTGCAGGTCGGCACCCAGGGCGAATTCGGCGGCCTGGGCATCGAGGTGGGCATGGAAGATGGCTTCGTCAAGGTCGTCTCCCCCATCGAGGACACCCCGGCCTACCGCGCCGGGCTCAAGGCCGGCGACCTAATCGTCAAGCTGGACGACACCCCGGTCAAGGGCATGACCCTGTCCGACGCCGTCAAGCGCATGCGCGGAAAGCCCAAGACCCCCATCACCCTGACCATCGTGCGCAAGGGTGAGCAAAAGCCCATCATCGTTACTCTGACCCGGGAAGTGATCAAGGTCCAGAGCGTCAAGTCCAAGCTGGTGGAGCCGGGCTACGGCTACGTGCGCATCACCCAGTTCCAGGAAAACACCGGCCCCTCCCTGGCCAAGCACCTCTCCGACCTGTACAAGGAAGGCGCCCTGAAAGGCCTGGTGCTCGACCTACGCAATGACCCGGGCGGCCTGCTCAACGGCGCTGTCGGCGTCTCTGCTACCTTCCTGGCACCCAAGGCCTTGGTAGTGTCCACCGACGGCCGCACCCCGGACGCCAAGCACCAGTACTTCGCCAGCGCTGACGATTACCTGCGTGGCGGCAAGGATGACTACCTGAAGGGACTGCCCGCCGAAGTGAAAAAGGTGCCCATGGTGGTCCTGGTCAATGGTGGTTCCGCCTCCGCCTCCGAAATCGTCGCCGGCGCCCTGCAGGACCATAAGCGCGCCGTGGTGCTCGGCACCCAGACCTTCGGCAAGGGCTCGGTACAGACCGTACTGCCCCTGCCGGGCAACACCGCCATCAAGCTCACCACCGCCCGGTACTACACCCCCAGCGGCCGTTCCATCCAGGCCAAGGGCATCGTGCCGGACATCGCCGTGGAAGAAAGCGCCAACGGCGCCTCGGCAGAGCGCTTGCGGGAAGCCGACCTGGAGCGCCACCTGAGCAACGACAAGGAAAAGGAAGCTGCCCCCCGGGCCAAGGAAGGCAAGGATGCCAAGGCCGGCGCCAAAGGCAAGGGCAAGGACGAAGAGGACAAGGCCGACCTGCCCCCGCCTCCCGAATTTGCCTCCAAGAACGACTACCAGCTCAACCAGGCCCTCAACCTTCTCAAGGGTCTGCAGATCATGCAGAATAAGCCGTAGCGACTTACCCTGCCGGGAGAGGCCCATGAAACGAGTTGCAGCCAAGCTGACACGACGTCTGGACACCCAAAAGAAGCGGGAAATATTCTTTTCCCGCTTCCCTCCCGGCCAGATTCCCGAAGCGGCCGACCTCCTGGCCGGCCTGGAGGGGGTTGATGCCCAAGCCGACCTGGCCAAGGGCGCCATCGCGGTCGGCTACAACCTCACCGAGTACACCCTGGAGGGCCTGGAAGCGGGCCTGATCGACCAGGGCTTCCACCTGGACAATACCCTCATGAGCAAGCTCATGCGGACCTTCATCTACTACGTGGAAGAAATCCAGCTGCACAATCTGGGAGCCCCATCCCGCCCCCTCAAGTCTGCCCCGGAAGGCTACGTCAAGGCCTGGGAGCAACACCCCCACGGCGACCATGACGACACCCCACCCGAATGGCGCGAATACAAGTAGGCTGACCCGATCCCGCACAACGGGGCCGCAAACTGCGGCCCCTTTCTTTTGCCCAGACCATGAACGACCAGCAACTCCTGCGCTACAGCCGCCACATTCTCCTCGACCCCATCGGCATTGAGGGGCAAGAAAAATTCCTCGCCAGCCGGGCCCTGATCATCGGCGCCGGCGGCCTGGGTTCCCCGGCAGCCCTTTACCTGGCAGCGGCCGGCGTGGGGCACATCGTGCTGGCCGATGGCGACACGGTGGACTTCACCAATCTGCAGCGCCAGATCCTGCACATCGAGAGTGCGGTGGGGCGCCCCAAGGCAGAATCGGGACGGGACAGCCTGCTGCGGCTCAACCCGGAGATTTTGGTTGATGCCCTGAAGCTGCGCCTGGAAGGCAAGGTCCTGGCCGCCCAGGTGTCCGCTGCCGACGTGGTGCTGGACTGCTGCGACAACTTTGCCACCCGCCATGCGGTGAACCGGGCCTGCGTTGCTCAGGGCAAGCCCCTGGTCTCCGGCGCTGCCGTACGTTTCGATGGCCAGGTCAGCGTCTTCGACCTGCGCCGCAAGGACGCACCCTGCTACCACTGCCTGTTTCCGGAGGGGGAGGACGTGGAAGAGGTGCGCTGTGCCACCATGGGCGTCTTTGCCCCCCTCACCGGCGTCATCGGCGCCATGCAGGCAGCCGAGGCGTTAAAGGTGCTGGCCGGCTGTGGCCAATCCCTGGCCGGGCGTCTGCAACTCTACGATGCCCTGACGGCGGAGTGGCGCAGCGTGCGCCTGAAGAAGGATCCGGGCTGCCCGGTATGCGGCAGCCGCTGAGCCGGCACGGCCACCAGCCTGGCAGCCGCAAAGGCAATAGGGACGACACTATCCGCCTTGGATTGGCGAACAATGGCGTCCCTATTGCCTTCCAGGATCACTGCTTGCAGAAGAATTTGCCCCTCGGCAACGGGGCAGGCGTACTCAGGCCAGTCGGGCCAGGATGCGCAGATCGCCGCCCACCTGGCTGACTTCCCGCCAGACCAAGCGTTGCTGTTCATCCAGGGAAGTCAGTGGTGGCAGGGCAAACAGCCCTTGAGCCGTATCACCCAACAGGGTGGGCGCCAGGTAGAGCAGCAATTCATCCACCAGGCCAGCAGCCAGCAGGGCCCCGTTAAGGCCGCGCCCCCCTTCCACGTGCAGCTCGTTGACGCCCCGCCGCCCCAGTTCCTGCATCAGGGCGCCCAGATCCACCCGGCCGGCGAGGCCCGGTAGGCTGAGAATCTCCGCCCCCTTGGCCGCCAGGGCCTGGGCCTTGGCGACATCGGAGCTGGCGGTGGCGATCAGCACCGGCCGGCCGTCCAACAGGCGGGCCGACTGCGGGGTTTCCAGGCGGCTATCCACCACCACCGGCATGGGCTGGCGCTCAGTATCGACGCCACGCACAGAGAGCTGGGGATCGTCGGCCAGGACGGTGCCGCTGCCGGTCAGGATGGCGCAGGCCCGGGCGCGCCAACGGTGGCCATCCTGCCGGGCGGCCGCCCCGGTGATCCATTGGCTCTGGCCGTTAGCCAGGGCCGTACGGCCATCCAGGCTGGCAGCCGCCTTCAGGCGCACCCAGGGACGCCCCCGGGTCATGCGGGACACAAAACCGATATTGAGCTCCCGGGCGCCCGCTTCCAGCACGCCGGAATGCACGGCAATGCCGGCCTGGTGCAGGATGGACAGGCCCTTGCCGGCCACCAGGGGATTGGGATCCTCCATGGCCGCCACCACCCGGGCCACCCCGGCGGCCACCAGGGCCTCGGCGCAAGGTGGCGTGCGGCCATGATGGCTGCAGGGTTCCAGGGTGACGTAGGCGGTGGCGCCCCGGGCGGCCTCACCGGCCTGCCGCAGGGCATGGACTTCGGCATGGGGTTCGCCGGCCCGGACGTGCCAGCCCTCGCCGACGATGGCGCCGTCCTTGACCAGGACGCAGCCGACCCGTGGATTGGGCGAGGTTGAATAGAGCCCCTGTTCAGCCAGCCGCAGGGCCCGCGCCATGAAGTCGTGGTCGACGGGTAGGGCGGTCATAGGGAAGCTATGCAGCGTTTATTCGCCGCGGCTGCGGCGAACGGGCTTGCCAGGGGTGACTTCGCGGACGGCGTGAGAAAACTCGTCCACGTCCTCGAAGTTGCGATAAACAGAGGCGAAGCGGACGTAGGCGATCTTGTCCAGCTTCTTCAATTCCCGCATCACCATTTCGCCGACCTTTTCGGAGGGGATTTCCCGCTCCCCCAGGGCCAGCAGTTTTTCCTCGATGCGGGCGATGGCGCCGTCCACCGCTTCGGTGGATACGGGCCGTTTGCGCAGGGCCAGCCACAGGCTGGCGGAGAGCTTGTCCCGGTTGTAATCGACCCGGGAGCCATTCTTCTTGACCACCTGGGGCAGGCGGATCTCCGCCCGCTCGTAGGTGGTGAAACGCTTGTCGCAGTTCAGGCAGCGACGGCGGCGCCGGACGATGTCCCCATCGTCATTGATGCGGGTATCGACAACCGTCGTGTCCGCCGCACCACAGAAGGGGCATTTCATCGTCCAGGCGCCTAAGTCTTACTATCTTACTTACCGTAGACCGGGAACTTGGCGCACAGCGCCGCCACCTTGGCCCGCACTTCAGCCAGTTTGGCTTCGTCTTCCGGCGCGTCGAGCACGTCGGCCACCAGGTGAGCGATCTGCTCGGCTTCGATCTCGGTGAAGCCGCGGCTGGTCATGGCCGGGGAACCGATACGGATGCCGGAGGTGACGAAGGGCTTTTCCGGGTCATTGGGGATACCGTTCTTGTTCACGGTGATGTGAGCCTTGCCCAGGGCGGCTTCAGCGGCCTTGCCGGTGATCTTCTTGGCGCGCAGGTCGATCAGGAAGACGTGGGACTCGGTACGGCCGGAGACGATGCGCAGACCGCGCTCTTCACCCAGAACCTTGGCCATGACGCGAGCGTTGTTGATCACCTGCTCCTGGTAGGCCTTGAACTCGGGAGTCGCGGCTTCCTTGAAGGCCACGGCCTTGGCGGCGATGACGTGCATCAGGGGACCGCCTTGCAGGCCCGGGAAGATGGCGGAGTTGAGAGCCTTCTCGTGCTCGGCCTTCATCAGGATCACACCGCCACGGGGACCACGCAGGGTCTTGTGGGTGGTGGAGGTCACCACGTCGGCGAAGGGCACCGGGTTGGGGTAGAAACCGGCGGCGATGAGGCCGGCGTAGTGGGCCATGTCCACCCAGAAAATAGCGCCCACTTCCTTGGCGATCTTGGCGAAGCGTTCGAAGTCGATGCGCAGGGCGTAGGCGGAGGCACCGGCGACGATGATCTTGGGCTTGTGCTCGCGGGCCAGGGCTTCCATCTTGTCGTAGTCGATCTCTTCCTTCTCGTTGAGGCCGTAGGAGACGACGTTGAACCACTTGCCGGACATGTTGAGGGCCATGCCGTGGGTGAGGTGGCCGCCTTCGGCCAGGCTCATGCCCATGATGGTGTCGCCGGGCTTGGCGAAGGCCATCAGTACGGCCTGGTTGGCCTGGGAACCGGAGTTGGGCTGCACGTTGGCGGCTTCGGCGCCGAACAGCTTCTTCAGGCGATCGATGGCCAGCTGCTCGGCCACGTCCACGTATTCGCAGCCGCCGTAGTAGCGCTTGCCGGGGTAGCCTTCGGCGTACTTGTTGGTCAGCTGGGAGCCCTGGGCTTCCATGACCGCATTGGAAACGTAGTTTTCGGAGGCGATCAGCTCGATGTGGTCCTCTTGCCGACGATTCTCGTCTTGAATCGCCTGCCAGAGTTCGGGATCAACTTTCGCCAGGGTATCTTGCGCGGAAAACATCGGGGGAGCCTCTCAAGCCGTTGAAAAAAGGGGGCGAATTGTATCACGGACGGCACCCCTCGGGCACCGAGGGGAAAGCATACCACGCCCCTTGCTGCGATGTGTGCGGTGCACAAAACAGCCCCGGGGAGCTGCCAACTAGGCGCCCGGCAACTCGTCCAGGGCCCCACCCTCCAGGTGCCGGGTGCAGCCCCACAGGGCGATGCGCCAGGGGCCTTGGGCGTCAGCGCCACCGACTTCCAGCCAGTTCAGACCGGCGTTGGGAATGTGGAAATCCCGGGGAGTATGGAGGGGGTTGCCGCGCACGAAGCGATTGACCACGTCCAATACCCCGCCGTGGGTGACGATCACCACCGTCTGCCCCGGATGGGCGGCGGCGACGGCGGCCAGCTGGCGGGTGACCCGGGCGGAAAAGCCCACTAGGCTCTCGCCGCCGCCAGGGAAGGCGAAATCCGGGTCCCGGGATTCGAAAGCCGCGTATTCGGCCGGATGGCGCTCCCGGGCCTCGTCGTAGGTCAAGCCCTCGAAAATGCCGTAGCAGCGTTCCCGGAAGTCCCGCAGCAGGCGGGGCGGCAAGCCCAGATGGGTGGCGATGGCCTCGGCCGTGAGACGCGCCCGGGAAAGGTCGCTGGCATAGAGGGCGGCCACCGGCTCGCCGGCCAGGCGCCGGGCTGCCGCCCGGGCCTGCAGCAGCCCGGCGGCATTGAGACCGATATCCTGGTGCCCCTGCAGGCGCCGCTCGGCGTTCCAGAAGGTCTCGCCATGGCGGACTAGGCAGAGACGGGTAATAGTCGCCGGGGCGGCATTATTAAAACTATCCACGGTAAAACGTCCCTCGGTAAACAATGGCATACCGGCAACCTTAGCGCCGCCCTGCCTTAGCAGCCCAGCCCCGGAAAGGGGAACTGGGCACGGTTAAGGACTTAGTCGCCGGCCACGGTCATGCGTTCGATCAGGATCGAACCGGACTGCTTGGAGCCCCGCACCACCACATCGTTACCGATACCGGCGATCTGCCGGAACATGTCCTTCAGGTTGCCAGCGATGGTGACCTCCTCCACCGGATGCACGATTTCCCCATTCTCGATCCAGTAGCCGGCCGCCCCGCGGGAATAGTCGCCATTGACGTAATTGACGCCCTGCCCCAGCAATTCCGTCACCAGCAGGCCGCGCTTCAGGCTCTTGATCATGGCAGCCAGATCCTGCTTGCCCGACTGCAAAATGAGGTTGTGGCAGCCGCCGGCATTGCCCGTGGTCTGCATGCCCAGCTTGCGGGCGGTATAGACGCTGAGGAAGTAGCCATTGAGCACCCCGTTCTCCACCACCTGGCGCGACCGGGTGGCCACCCCATCGTTGTCGAAGGGGCCGCTGGCCAGCCCCTTGGGCAGATCGGGACGCTCGCTGATGGTGACTCCAGGGGCAAAAATCTGCTTGCCCAGACTATCCACAAGGAAGGAGGCCTTGCGGTAAAGGCTGCCGCCGCTGGCAGCATAGACGAAATTGCCAAGCAGGCCACAGGCGATGGGGGCCTCGAAAATGACCGGCACCTCGCAGGTTTTCACCTTGCGCGAATCCAGGCGCGACAGGGCGCGGCGGGCGGCGTAATCGCCGATTTCTTCCGGCGCGGGGAAGTCTGCCGGGTCCCGGTGGGTGGAATACCAGTCGTCGCGCTGCATCGCCGCCCGCTTGCCCCTCTTGCCGGCAATGACGGAGCAGGCGATGTAGTGCCGCGAGGTGGGATAGCCGCCGGAAAAACCCAGGTTGTTGGCGGTGGCGAACTGACCTTCCTGCATGGAAATGGTGGCCCCCTCGGAATTCTTGATCAGGGGGCTGACCGCAAACGCCGCCTGTTCGCAGCGCTGGGCCAGGTCGATGCTTTCCTCCACCGGGGCACGCCAGGGGTAGTACAGCTCGGGATCTACCCAGTCCCGGGCCAGCAGCTCCGGCTCCGGCAGGCCGGCGCAGGGATCCTCGGCGGTAAACCGGGCGATGGCCAGGGCCGCCTCCACCGTCTGCTGCACGGCGCCAGGGGAAAAGTCGCTGGTGGACGCATAGCCCTTGCGCTGGCCGAGATAGACCGTGACGCCGATGCCTTTGTCCCGGTTGTATTCGATGGTCTCCACCTCGCCCTGCCGCACCGTGACGGACTGGCCGAAGCCCTCCGACACGTCGGCCTCGCAGGCACTGGCCCCCCCCTTCATGGCGGCGGCCACCGTATCCCGGGCCAGTTGGTGCAAATCACCCAGGGGAAGGGAAAAACGACTGTCTTCGGCGGGGCGCCGGGATGCCACGGAGCGGGGTTTGGCCATGGGAAACACGCAGGGATGCAGGGAAAGCCGCTATCATAGCAGCTTGCCGGCAGCCCCCACGGTCCTCGGACACCCCGAGCCGGGGCCTCGCCGCCCCCCGCTTTTTTTCAACCCCCTCCTCACCGCCTGGCCCGCCCCATGGAAGACCTACACGACAACAACCCCGATGCCACCCCGAGCAAGACCCGCAAGAAACAGGCGATGGAAGAACTACAGAGCCTGGGGGAGCAGCTGGCGGAACTGCCGGGAGACCGGCTGAAAAAAATCCTGGCAAAACTCGACCTGCCCGAAACCCTGGCCGATGCCCTGCGGGAATGCCAACGCATCACCGCCCACGGCGCCAGACGCCGGCACCTGCAATACATCGGCAAGCTGATGCGGGATACCGACCCGGCACCTATCCAAGCCGCCCTGGACGTGGTTAACGGCGTCTCCGCCGCCGAAAACGCCAAGCTGCACCGACTCGAGCGCCTGCGCAACCGCCTCCTGGACGATGAGGCCGGTGCCCTGGCGGACATCGCCGCCGCCTACCCCGCCGCCGACCTCACCCATCTGCGCCAGCTGCGCCGTAGCGCCCTGAAGGAACAGGAGCAGAACAAGCCGCCCCGCAGCTTCCGCAACATTTTCCAGATACTCAAGGAGCTGGAAGAAGGCAGCACCGCGGAGGAACCGGAAGGCGGCGCGGAAGAATGAGCGCCGAAGGACAACTCAAGATCGGCCTGGTCTCCATCAGCGACCGAGCTTCCAGCGGGGTGTATGAGGACAAGGGCCTGCCGGCCCTGGAGGCCTGGTTCGGCGCCGCCCTGGCCTCGCCCTGGAGCATCGAGGCACGCCTGATCCCGGACGAGCAACCGGTGATCGAGCAGACCCTGAAGGAACTGGTGGATGAGCTCGGTTGCCATCTGGTGCTGACCACCGGCGGCACCGGCCCGGCGCCCCGGGACGTGACCCCGGAAGCCACCCTGGCGGTAGCAGATCGGATCATGCCGGGATTTGGCGAACAAATGCGGCAGATCAGCCTGCACTTCGTGCCCACGGCCATTCTCTCCCGCCAGGTGGGGGTCATCCGCAAGCAGTCCCTAATCCTCAACCTGCCGGGGCAACCCAAATCCATCAAGGAAACCCTGGAAGGCCTGCGGGACGGGGAAGGCAAACCCCTGGTACCAGGCATCTTCGCCGCCGTGCCCTACTGCCTGGACCTGATCGGCGGGCCTTATGTGGAAACCCGGGAGGAAGTCGTTGCCGCCTTCCGCCCCAAGTCGGCGCAAAAGCCCAAGACGGCCTGAGCCTCGCCCCCAAACGTCCCGCCCCGGACCGGGCGGGACCATGCCCCAACGCCCTGGCCAGGTAAGCACCGAGGACCTGGCTCGGCTGCCCCCGGCATACCCGAAAACTCCTGTAAAGCCCTAATTTTCCGCCACGTGCTTACGGAAACGGGCAATTTCATAGTCGGCGCCCCGCTCCAGAAACTCCACCGGCACCAGCAGGAAACGCTGGCTGTCGGCGACATACTCCAGGCTTTCGCGGAGATCGAAAGTCGCCGGTGGCAACACCGCCCGCAGTTCTTGCACCTCACCCCCATCCTGCAACAGCACCCCCGGAATCGTCGCCGCTGCCGCATAGGCGGAGCTGCTGAGAGGCCGCAACTCGACGCTTTGCGCCTGCCGCGCCAGGGTCTGGATACCGACGCTGGCCAGGGAGTCACTTTCCTTGCCGTGGCGCCGCACTATGCCGAGCAGCCAGTTGTCCCCGCCCTCGGGCTGCATGGCCAGGAGAGCACCGATGCGCAGCCAGTCCCCGCGGAAGTTCGGCACCGCGAGGGGCACCGAGGCGCCAAAACCGCCGAGGCTGACGTTGTCCACGATCCAGCTCTCCGCCCCGCCCTCCATTTCGGCCTTCTCGACCGAGCCGGCGAAGGCCCGAACCGCACCATCGAAGCCATTGACCACCGTCAGCCGGGATTTGACCCGGTGCCGGGGATGCTCGCGCTGGGGCGGCGTGGACGCCCAGTAGAGGCTCAGATGCCGCAGCAGGGGCAACAGCATGCGGGACGAATATTGCCCGCCCAGGTTGAGGCCGGCCGGCACATCGCCTCGCGCCACCTGGCGTATGAGTTCGGCCAAGGCCTGGGGCGCTTCGCCGGGGGAAAAGAAATGCAGGGTCAGGGTTGGCGCGGGTTCACGAACCAGGCGCAGAGGCCCCGCGGGCTGGGCGGGATCCACCCAATAGACGCTATCGGGCCGGGAGGTGCTGCTGAAGACAAACAGGGGCTGGAAGTGGGCGATCAGGCGCTCCGCCAACTCGATTTCCAGGGGCAGCAGGCTATCCGGGGAAGAGGCGTGAAATACCAGCACCTTCACGTATTCGGCCTCAGCGCTGGTGTGGTCAGGCTGACCCGGATAAAGCTCGACCGCCCGGGCCGCTATCTTTTCCCGCTCGGCGGCCAGATAGGCAAGCCCCAGGCGCTGCCACAAATCCCCCCGGGGCGGGCCATAGCGGTATTTCTGCCATTTCAGCTTGGCCCCCAGGGCGCCCATCAGCCGGGCCAGGAGCAGGGGCAGATGTTCCTTGAGGTTATCGGCCCCCTTCTCCTTTTGCTCGTACTGCTTGAGGCAGCTTTCGTAGAGGCGGGCCAGCCGCTCCCAGAAAGCCACGCTGACGGTCCACAAACGTTTTTCCTCGCTCTTGGACAAGCGGGCGGTGTGCAGGTAGTCCCGGGCCAGGCGCCGGAGATGGGGCTGGGCCGCCTCATCCAGAGCGCACACCGTGTCGAAATAGCGATCCAGACGAAACCCCTCGGCATCCTGGAGGGACTCCAGCCAGCCGACGATCTCATCCACCGCCTTATAGGTGTTGTCCAGGGGCAGTTGGGCGATGATGCGGCGCACCTCCCTGGCATCCGCCAGCGGATGATCGGGTTTCTGGGAAAATAGACTGAGAATCACGGCGCCCCCCAAGCGTTGCCAGCCAAGCTGAATTTATTTTTATTGGTGCCCGGTCGCTAACCGCCCTGGAGAAAAACCTGGAACGACAACGCCGGCCAGATATGCAAACGGCGTAATACTACACTATTGCAGTTGCCCCCTAAACTCCGCGCAACAACGTACGCAGGCCGGCATCCAGCACCACCACGCTTAGACCTGCCGCCGGCCG
Source organism: Azospira sp. (assembly GCA_035255085.1). Lineage (GTDB taxonomy): Bacteria > Pseudomonadota > Gammaproteobacteria > Burkholderiales > Rhodocyclaceae > Azospira. Next base: position 22,432 of record DATEZY010000012.1, read on the forward strand.
GCACCGACCATGACAAGGTTCTGAGCCAAGAGCGTCACCTACCCCGGAGGCTCCGCTGAAACAGAGCTGCATTGTTATAATGCGGCCGATCATTACAACCGCCCACGGGCTTACCTTCAGGCCAAATTCCCATGCAGCAGTATCACGACCTCATGCGCCACGTGCTGGACCAGGGCCACGCCAAGGGCGACCGCACCGGCACCGGCACCCGTTCCGTCTTCGGCTGGCAGATGCGCTTCGACCTGGCCCGGGGCTTCCCCATGCTCACCACCAAGAAGCTTCACCTGAAGTCCATCGTGCATGAGCTGCTGTGGTTCCTGCAGGGCGACACCAACATTGCCTACCTGAAGGAAAACGGCGTCTCCATCTGGAACGAATGGGCCGACGAGAACGGCGAACTCGGTCCGGTCTACGGCAAGCAATGGCGGCGCTGGGAAACGGCGGATGGCCGAGTGGTAGACCAGATCAGCCAGGTCATCCACAGCCTCAAGCACAACCCGGACTCCCGCCGCCACATCGTCAGTGCCTGGAACCCGGGCGAGGTGGACGCCATGGCCCTGCCGCCCTGCCATTGCCTGTTCCAGTTCTACGTAGCCGACGGCAAGCTGTCCTGCCAACTCTACCAGCGCAGCGCCGACATTTTCCTCGGGGTGCCGTTCAACATTGCCTCCTACGCCCTGCTAACCCTGATGGTAGCCCAGGTCTGCGGTTACCAGCCCGGCGATTTCGTGCATACCCTGGGCGATGCCCACCTCTACAACAACCATCTGGATCAGGCCCGGCTGCAACTCTCTCGGGAGCCCCGCGCCCTACCCCAGATGCGCATCAACCCGGCGGTCAAGGACATCTTCGGCTTCCGCTTCGAGGATTTCAGCCTGGAAGGCTACGACCCCCACCCCCATATCTCCGCCCCCGTGGCGGTCTGAGGCGCCCATGGATATCACCGCCACCCCGGAATGGCAGGCCCTCACGGCCCATCGCCAGGCCATCGGCCAACGCCACCTGCGGGAATTCTTCGCCGCCGATCCCGAGCGCTTCACCCACCTGTCGGTGAGCCTGGGGGATTTCCTGGCCGATTTTTCCAAGCAGCGCATCGATAGCGAAACCGTGACCCTGCTCACCGCGCTGGCGCGCCGGGCGGACGTGGAAGGTTGGCGCGACCGCCTCTTTGCCGGAGAAAAGGTTAACGCCAGCGAGCAGCGGGCCGCCCTGCACCCTGCCCTGCGTTTTCTCGGTACCGGCCCCTTCCCCTCCGCGGAGCGGGACGTTATGCCGGACGTACGCGCCGTGCGCGCCCGCATGCGCGAATTTGCCGACCGGATACGCAGCGGCCTGTGGCGCGGCTACTCCGGGGATGCCATCAAGCACGTGGTGAATCTGGGTATCGGCGGCTCGGACCTGGGGCCCAAGATGGCCGCCCGGGCCCTTTCCGCCTATGACCACCCGGGCCTCCACGTGCATTTCGTCTCCAACCTGGACGGAGCCCAACTGGCCCCCCTGCTGGAGACCCTGGACCCGCGCGCGACCCTGTTCATTATCGCCAGCAAGACCTTCACCACCCAGGAAACCATGCGCAATGCCCGGACTGCCCGGGACTGGCTGCTGGCAGCCGCCGGGATGGAAAATGCAGACATGGCCCTGGCGCGTCACTTCGTCGGCGTCACCGCCGCAACACAGAACGCCACCCTGTTCGGCCTGCCGGAAGACAACATCTTCACCATGTGGGACTGGGTCGGCGGACGCTACTCCCTGTGGTCCGCCGTGGGCCTGGCCCTGGCGGTAGCCATCGGCATGAACCAGTTCGAGCGCCTGCTCAGCGGCGCCCAGGCCCTGGACAAGCATTTCCGCGAGGCGCCCCTGGAGCGCAACCTGCCGGTACTGATGGCCCTGCTCAGCCTCTGGAATACCAGCTTCCTCGGCGCCGAGACCCTGGCCATCCTGCCCTACAACGAATCCCTGCGCTCCCTGCCGGCCTACCTGCAGCAGCTGGAGATGGAAAGCAACGGCAAGACCGTCACCCGCAACGGCCGCCCCCTGGAATTCCACCCCAACCCCATCGTCTGGGGTGAAATCGGCATCAACGGCCAGCACGCCTTCTTCCAGCTGCTGCACCAGGGCGGCTGGCTGGTGCCGAGTGACTTCATCGTCTCGGCCAGCAGCGACTACCCCCTGCCCGGACACAACGGCCCGCTCCTGGCCAACTGCCTGGCCCAGAGCTCGGCCCTGGCCTTCGGCCGTACCGAGGCTGAAGCCCGGGAAGAGCTCCGGGGAGAAGGACGGAGCGAAGATGAAATCAGGGAACTACTGCCCTACAAGGTCTTCGCCGGCAACCAGCCCTCCACCACCCTGCTCCTGCCACGCCTGGACCCTTACCACCTGGGCATGCTGGTCGCCCTCTACGAACACAAGGTGTTCGTCCAGGGGGTCATCTGGGGCATCAACTCCTTCGACCAATGGGGGGTGGAACTCGGCAAGAAATTGGCCGGCCGCCTGCTTCCCGCCCTGGAGGGCACGCCGGACGACGACCTGGATGCCTCTACCCGGGGTCTCATCGCCTATTGCCGCCGCCATGGCCAGCTCTGAGCAGATCGTTGCCCTGATTGCTGCCGTCGGCGCCAACGGCGCCATCGGCCTGGGCAACCGGCTGCTCTGGAGCCTGCCGGAGGACATGGCCTATTTCAAGCAGACCACCCAGGGGCGGCCGGTGATCATGGGGCGCAAGACTTGGGAGTCCCTGCCGCAACGCTTTCGCCCCCTGCCGGGGCGGCACAATATCGTCGTCACCCGCAACGCCGATTACCTGGCCCCGGGGGCGACCGTTGCCCATTCCCTAGAAGAGGCCCTGACGGCCGCCGGGGCGGGGGAGGTCTTCGTCATCGGCGGCGCCGAACTCTATACCCAGGCCCTGGCCCGGGCCCAACGCCTGTATCTGACCGAAGTGGCCGACACACCAGCCGCCGACGCCTTTTTCCCTGCCGTGCTGCCAAGCCAATGGCGGGAAGTGTCTCGCCGCCAGGGCAGCGGCAACACTCCGGACACTCCAGCCTACGCCTTCGTCGTGCTTGAGGCCTACGCCCCGGACTGAGCCAGAACGGCAGGACAGGAAATGCAAAAGGGGCCGTTACGGCCCCTTTTGCTGGCGATGGCTGGCTGAAGCGCTCAGCGCACGCAATCCACGTAATAGCCCACCTTCCCGTCCTTGTCCGTTTTCACCAAGCCATGGATATCGGTTTCGAAACCGGGGAATTTCTCGTTGAATTCCCGGGCGAAGCGCAGGTATTCAACGATGGTGCGGTTGAAGCGCTCACCGGGAATCAGCAGGGGAATGCCCGGCGGATAGGGGGTAAGCAGCACCGAGGTGACGCGGCCTTCCAGCTCGTCGATGGGCACCCGGTCGATTTCCCGGTGGGCCATCTTGGCGAAAGCGTCCGCCGGCTTCATGGCCGGCACCATGTCGGAGAGGTACATCTCGGTGGTCAGGCGGGCCACGTCCTTGGCTCGGTATACGGCGTGGATTTCTTTGCACAGGTCGCGCAGGCCGACCCGCTCGTAGCGCGGGTGCTTGGCCACGAACTCAGGCAGCACCTTCCACAGGGGCTGGTTCTTGTCGTAGTCGTCCTTGAACTGCTGCAGCTCGGTCACCATGGTGTTCCAGCGGCCCTTGGTGATGCCGATGGTGAACATGATGAAGAAGGAGTAGAGGCCGCACTTCTCGACGATCACGCCGTGCTCGGCCAGGTACTTAGTGACGATGGCCGCCGGGATGCCGCGCTCGGCGAATTCGCCGTCCACATCCAGGCCCGGGGTGATGATGGTGGCCTTGATCGGGTCGAGCATGTTGAAGCCTTCGGCCAGGTTGCCGAAGCCGTGCCAACGCTCGCCGGCCTTGAGCATCCAGGCTTCCCGCTCCTCGATGCCTTCCTCGGACAGATCGTCCGGACCCCACACCTTGAACCACCAGTCGGCGCCCCACTCCTCGTCCACCTTGCGCATGGCGCGGCGGAAGTCCAGGGCCTCGGCGATGGACTCTTCCACCAGGGCGGTGCCGCCCGGCTCTTCCATCATGGCCGCAGCCACGTCGCAGGAGGCGATGATGGCGTATTGCGGGCTGGTGGAGGTGTGCATGAGGTAGGCCTCATTGAACACGTCCCGGTCCAGGTGGCTGTTCTCCGCATCCTGCACCAGGATCTGGGAGGCCTGGGAAAGGCCCGCCAGCAGCTTGTGGGTGGACTGGGTGGAAAAGACCATGGACTCCTTGCAGCGGGGCCGATCGGCGCCGATGGCGTGATAGTCGCCGTAGAAGTCGTGGAAGGCGGCGTGGGGCAGCCAGGCTTCGTCGAAGTGCAGGGTGTCGATCTTGCCGTCCAGCTCTTCCTTGATCGCTTCCACGTTGTAGAGGATGCCGTCGTAGGTGGACTGGGTGATGGTCAGCACCCGGGGCTTGGCATTCTTGTCCGTGGCGAAGGGGTTGGCGGCGATCTTCTTCTGGATGTTTTCCCAGGCGAACTCGCTCTTCGGGATGGGGCCGATGATGCCGAAGTTGTTGCGGGTCGGCATGAGGAAGACCGGGATGGCGCCGGTCATCATGATGGCGTGCAGGATGGATTTGTGGCAGTTGCGATCCACCACCACGATGTCGCCGGGAGCCACGGTGGAGTGCCAGACGATCTTGTTGGAGGTGGAGGTGCCGTTGGTGACGAAGTACAGGTGATCGCAATTGAAGATGCGCGCCGCATTGCGTTCGGAGGCGGCCACGGGGCCGGTGTGGTCCAGCAGCTGGCCCAGCTCCTCCACCGCGTTGCAGACGTCGGCCCGCAGCATGTTCTCGCCGAAGAACTGGTGGAACATCTGGCCCACCGGGCTCTTCAGGAAGGCGACGCCGCCGGAGTGGCCGGGACAGTGCCAGGAGTAGGAGCCGTCCGAGGCGTAATGGGTCAGGGCCCGGAAGAAGGGCGGCGGCAGGGATTCCAGATAGGCCTTGGCCTCCCGCACCACATTGCGGCCGATGAACTCCGGGGTGTCCTCGTACATGTGGATGAAGCCGTGCAGCTCCCGCAGCACATCGTTGGGGATGTGGCGGGAAGTACGGGTCTCGCCGTGCAGGAAGATGGGAATCTCGCTGTTGCGCAGGCGGATTTCGCTGACGAAGGCCCGCAGGTCGGCAATGGCTTTGTGGGCAGCCTCGGCGGAGGAAAATTCCTCGTCGTCGATGGACAGGATGAAGGTGGAGGCCCGGCTCTGCTGCTGGGCGAACGAAGTCAGGTCGCCGTAGCTGGTCACCCCCAGCACTTCCAGCCCTTCCGCCTCGATGGCATTGGCCAGGGCGCGGATGCCCAGGCCGGAGGCATTCTCGGAGCGGAAGTCCTCATCGATGATGACGACGGGGAAGCGGAATTTCATTGCGGACTCCTAAGGCAAACGCCCCGTCGGACGGGGCGTCGCAAGCATGACGGTATGAGGTGACAGGCCGGTGAAAGTGTCTGGAAAGCGTGCCTAGATAAGCGGCTAGATCTTGGGCAGGGTGACGCCCACCTGGCCCTGGTACTTGCCGCCCCGGTCCTTGTAGGAGGTCTCGCAGATCTCGTCGGACTCGAAGAACAGCACCTGGGCGCAGCCCTCGCCGGCGTAGATCTTGGCGGGCAGGGGGGTGGTATTGGAGAATTCCAGGGTCACGTAGCCTTCCCACTCCGGCTCGAAGGGGGTGACGTTCACGATAATGCCGCAGCGGGCATAGGTGCTCTTGCCCAGGCAGACGGTCAGCACGCTGCGCGGAATGCGGAAGTATTCCACGGTGCGGGCCAGGGCGAAGGAATTGGGGGGGATGATGCAGTAATCCGCCTCGATCTCGACGAAGGACTGGGGATCGAAGTTCTTCGGATCGACAATGGTGGAATTGATGTTGGTGAACACCTTGAATTCCCGGGCGCAGCGGATGTCGTAGCCGTAGCTGGAGGTGCCGTAGGAGACGATCTTCTCCCCATTCACCTCGCGCACCAGGCCCGGCTCGAACGGCTCGATCATGCCGTGCTGCTCCGCCATGCGGCGAATCCACTTATCAGACTTGATGGACATCCCGGGATACCCCAACACCGTTAAAAAAAGCGGATTCTACTTGGTGTTGGGGTGCACAAAAAGCGCTTTTTTTCAGGTGTTTTGCACCACGATACTGGGGAACTTGGAGGTCAGGTCCTTGGCCTTGTCCGCGATACGCACCGCCACCCGGCGGGCGATGGCCCGGTAGATCTCCGCCGGCCGGGAATCCGGGGCGCCCACCACGGTGGGTTTGCCGCCGTCGGCCATCTCCCGGATGGCCATGTCCAGGGGCAGGCTGCCGAGGAATTCCACGTCGTAGTCCTTGCACATCTGCTCGCCGCCGCCGTGGCCGAAGATATGTTCCTCGTGGCCGCAGTTGGAGCAGATGTGGATGGACATATTCTCGACGATGCCAAGGATGGGAATACCCACCTTCTCGAACATCTTCAGGCCCTTGCGGGCGTCGATCAGGGCGATGTCCTGGGGCGTGGTGACGATCACGGCCCCAGTCACTGGCACCTTCTGGGCCAGGGTCAGCTGGGTGTCGCCGGTGCCCGGGGGCATGTCCACGATCAGGTAGTCCAGGTCACGCCAGTTGGTGTCATGCAGCAGTTGTTCCAGCGCCTGGGTGACCATGGGGCCGCGCCAGACCATGGGGGTTTCCACGTCTTCAAGCAGGAAACCGATGGACATGGCCTGCACGCCATGGGCCTCCAGGGGCTCCAGGCTCTTGCCATCCACCGACTCCGGCTGCCTCCCGGCCAGACCGAGCAACTGGGGCTGGGAGGGGCCGTAGATATCTGCATCCAGCAAACCCACGGTGGCACCTTCCTGGGCCAGGGCCAGGGCCAGATTGACCGCGGTGGTGCTTTTGCCCACGCCGCCCTTGCCGGACGCCACGGCAATGATGTTCTTCACCCCCGGCAGCAGCTTCACCCCCCGCTGCACGGTGTGGGAGATGATCTTGCTGGTGACATTGACGGAAACGTTGCCGACCCCGGGAATGGCCTTGAGGCAGGCGATGACATCCCGGCGGATGCCATCGATCTGGGTCTTGGCCGGGTAGCCCAGCTCGATGTCCAGGGTCACGTCGCCCCCTTCCACCTTGATATTGCGGGCTGCCTTGCTGCTGACGAAATCCTTCTGGGTATTGGGGTCCACCAGCGCCTTCAGGGCGGCCTGGACAGTTTCAACGCTAACGCTCATTGTGTGCTCCGGAGGGTTATACTTGACCAATTTTGTCGAGTATAACCGAAAGCCCCGGCGATGACACCCCGGGAGTGCCCCAAGTCACCTGCGGCAGTGCACAATAGCTCCCATTGCCTCCACAGGAAGCTCCATGTCCCTGGTACTGACCGAGGTGACCGACGGCGTCGGCACCCTGACACTCAACTACAGCCTCAAGCGCAACACCCTGTCCGAACCCCTGGTGCGGGAAATCAGCGACGCCTTCGCCAGCTTCGAGTCCCAGGGCGTACGCAGCCTGGTCCTACGCGCACAGCCCGAAGCCAAGGTGTGGTCGGCCGGCCACAACATCGACGAATTGCCTGCCGGCGGCCACGACCCCCTGAGCTGGCGCGACCCCCTGCGCTCCCTGGTACGTGACATCGAAGCCTTTCCAGCGCCGGTGATTGCACTGATCGAAGGCAGCGTCTGGGGCGGCGCCTGCGAGATGGTGTTCGCCTGCGACATCATCGTCGCCACCCCGGAAGCCACCTTCGCCGCCACCCCGGCCAAGCTGGGTGTGCCCTACAACGCCTCGGGCCTGCTCACCTTCTTCAATGCGGCCCATCTGCATATCGCCAAGGAAATGCTGTTCACTGCCCGCCCGGTGGACGCCCAGCGGCTGGAACGCCTGGGCATCGTCAATCACGTAGTGACCAGCGCCGAGATCGAGGCCTTCGTCATGGACATGGCGCGCCAGATCGCCCACAACGCCCCCCTGGCGGTGGCGGTGATGAAGGAGGAACTGCGCATCCTGGCCGGCGCCCAAAGCCTGACCCCCCAGGATTTCGAGCGCATCCAGGACCTGCGGCGCATCGTCTATAACAGCCAGGACTACCGGGAAGGCCTGCGGGCCTTCAAGGAAAAGCGCAAGCCCATGTTCCGCGGCGAATAGAAGTAGAAAGCCGAAGGAAGGGACGAGGGAAGGGGCGACAGACACGCCCTTCTGCCGGAAGGGGCGAGGGATTTGCTAAACTGGCGGTTTGCTCCCGTCGGTAAACGCCCCCATGAAGCGCAAGATCCTCGTCACCTCCGCCCTCCCCTACGCCAACGGCTCCATCCACCTGGGCCACCTGGTGGAATACATCCAGACCGACATCTGGGTGCGCTTCCAGAAGATGCGGGGCCACGACTGCTGGTACGTCTGCGCCGACGACACCCACGGCACCCCCATCATGCTGCGGGCCGAGAAAGAGGGCGTCACCCCGGAACAGCTGATCGAGCGGGTCTATGGCGAGCACACCCGGGACTTCGCTGGCTTCCTGGTGGGCTTCGACAACTACTATTCCACCAACACCCCGGAAACCCGTCGCTGCGCCGAGGACATCTACGGCAAGCTAAAGGCCGCCGGCCTGATCGAAGTGCGCTCCATCGAGCAGTTCTACGATCCGGTGAAGTCCATGTTCCTGCCGGACCGCTTCATCAAGGGCGAGTGTCCCAAGTGCGGTGCCAAGGACCAGTACGGCGACAACTGCGAGGTGTGCGGCGCGGCCTACACCCCCAACGACCTGAAGGATCCCTACTCTGCCGTTTCCGGCGCCAAGCCGGAAATGCGCACCTCCGACCACTACTTCTTCAAACTCTCCGATCCGCGCTGCCAGGACTTCCTGCGCCGCTGGACCCGCCAGGAAGGGCGCCTGCAGACCGAGGCCGCGAATAAGATGCAGGAGTGGCTGGGCGCCGAAGGCGAGAACAAGCTCACCGACTGGGACATCTCCCGGGACGCCCCCTATTTCGGTTTCGAGATCCCGGACGCTCCGGGCAAGTACTTCTACGTCTGGCTCGACGCCCCCATCGGTTACATGGGCTCCTTCGCCAACCTGTGTGCCAAGAAGGGTCTGGACTTCAACGAATACTGGGCCAAGGATTCCCAGGCAGAGCTGTACCACTTCATCGGCAAGGACATTCTCTACTTCCACGCCCTGTTCTGGCCCGCCGAACTGGAGCAGGCCGGCTTCCGCACACCGACCAAGGTCTTTGCCCACGGCTTCCTTACAGTGGACGGGCAAAAGATGTCCAAGTCCCGCGGCACCTTCATTACCGCCGAGAGCTACCTCAAGCAGGGCCTCAATCCCGAATGGCTGCGCTACTACTTCGCCGCCAAGCTGACCAATACCCTGGAGGACATCGACCTCTCCCTGCCGGACTTCATCGCCCGGGTGAATTCGGACCTGGTGGGCAAGTACGTCAATATCGCCAGCCGCTCCGCCGGTTTCATCAGCAAGCGCTTCAACGGCCAGCTCACCGTCGCCAATGAGGCCCTGGCGCCCTACGCCACCATCCGCGCCGCCGCCCCGCGCATCGCCGAATACTTCGAGAATCGGGAATTCGGCCGGGCCCTGCGGGAAATCATGGCCCTGGCCGATGGCGTGAACCAGTATGTGGATACGGTGAAGCCCTGGGAGCTGGCCAAGCAGGAAGGCAAGGATGCCGAACTGCACGCCGCCTGCACCAACGCCCTCAACCTGTTCCGCCTGCTCACCGTGCTCCTGAAGCCGGTGCTGCCGGTGCTGGCGGACAAGGTCGCCACCTTCCTCAACGTCGCCCCCTTTGCCTGGGACGACGTCAATGCCGTGCTGGCCGCCGGCCACACCATTCAGCCCTACGAGCACCTTATGACCCGTATCGACCCCAAACTGGTGGACGCCCTGGTGGACGCCAACAAGGAATCCCTC
>DATEZY010000013.1:0-4361 GCA_035255085.1 Azospira sp.
GCAATAGCGAGCAGGCGCCATGTCGCAAACGCCACACGACAATTCCGACAATTTCCCCCCGCCGTTGCCCCAGGAGCAGCCGCCCCAGTCTGCTTCGACCACGGCCAGCCGTATTGTTCCCGGTGTCATGCTGCCGCCGCCCCTGCCGGGGGTGGTGAGCAGCGTCGGCGAGGAGCGGCTGCGCTGGCTCTGCCTGCGGCTGGCGGAAAAGCTCCAGGCCGGGGCCCTGGCCCAGGTATGGGACATTGAAGTGGATGCCTTCTCCGACCTGGCGGCGGAGCTGGCCGAACTGGTGCTGAGCGGGCTCACTCCCGGTCGCCAGCCCCGGGCCGCCCAGGCCTGGGCCCGCCTCACCGGCCGCCACGGCCCCCTGGCCCTGGACGAATCCCAGCGCCAGGCCTGGCTCATCGGCTGGAACGAGCAGCTGCTGCGGGCCGGCCTGCCGCCCCATTTGAGCCAGCCCCTGAACCGCTGGATGGCCCAGCTTACCCGCCAGTGGGTCGTGCCCCAGGACGGTGCGACCATCCTGCCCCTGCGCCGACCCCGCTAGAGGCGGCTTCCACGCCGCCTCCCCGTACCTGTTGTCGCGGAACTAATCCGCCGCCGCCGAACTCTCCCCTAGGCAAGCCTGGCCGGCGTTGCCGGCCGGCCACGCACCCATTCACCCATTCCAAGGATGCAAGGAGATTCCATGGCCATCACCGTCAAGCGCGACCTCTCCGGCGCCATGCGCCACATCGTCCATATCGGCGACCACGCCTTCGCCGTCGATGAACCGCCGGACAACGGCGGCGAGGATACGGGGCCGAGCCCCCACGATATCTATGATGCGGCCCTGGGCGCCTGCAAGGCCCTGACCCTGGTCTGGTATGCCAAGCGCAAGGGCATTCCCCTGGCGGAGGTGGAGGTCACCGTCGAGCGTGACGCCTCCCAGGAAAAGGAGGGGCTCTATCGCCTGCGCACCCTGCTGAGCCTCGGCGGCGACCTGAGCGAGGCCCAGCGGCAGCAGCTTCTGGCCGTGGCCTCCCGCTGCCCCCTGCACAAGCTGATGACCGAGGTGAAAACCGAGGTGGAGACGGCCTGGAAGTAAGACAAAGGACCAGGCTCACTTATCAGGCTCCATACCCACACCGCCAGCGGAGGACCCGCCATGCCCATCCAGACCCTGCTCCAACCGCGCCTCACCGATCTTGGCGGCGGCATGACGGTGCGCCGCCTGCTGCCCGCCGCCGCTCGCCAGGCGGTGGGGCCCTTCGTCTTCTTCGACCATTTCGGGCCGGTGCTGCACGGCCCCGACAGCCATACCGATGTGCGCCCCCATCCCCACATCGGCCTGGCCACGGTCACCTATCTGTTCGAGGGCGCCATGCTGCACCGGGATAGCCTGGGCAGCGTGCAGCGCATCGAGCCCGGCGCCATCAACTGGATGACCGCGGGGCGGGGCATCGTCCATTCGGAGCGCACCCCGGAGGACTTGCAGGCCGTGCCCCACACCATCCACGGCCTGCAGCTGTGGGCCGCCCTGCCCCTGGCGGACGAAGCCACGGAGCCGGATTTCGCTCACACCCCGGCCGCCGCCATCCCGGTCTGGGAAAAAGGGGGCGCCACGGTGCGGGTGCTCATCGGCAGCGCCGGCGGCCTCACCTCGCCGGTGCGCACCTGTGCCGCCACCCTGTACCTGGACGTGGCCCTCGAAGCCGGCGCCAGCTTCACCCTAGGCGCCGAGGTGGCGGAGCGGGCGGTCTATGGCGTCCAAGGCGCCCTGGACATCGACGGCCAGCGCCTGGAGCCCCACCAGCTGGCTGTCCTGGAACCCGGCCAGGCGGCCCGCATTGCCGCGGCGCCCGAGGCTGACGGCCCGGTCCGCTGCGCCGTCATCGGCGGCGCGCCCCTGGAGTCCCGGCGCTTTATCTGGTGGAACTTCGTCGCCTCGACCAGGGAGCGCATCGAGGCGGCCAAGGAGGAGTGGCGCCAGCAGCGCCTCGGCACCATCCCCGGGGAAACGGAGTTCATCCCCCTGCCGGAGCGCTGACGCCGGGCCCCAAGCCCCGCTAGTGGCGGGAGGTGAGCAGATCCTTCAGCTTGCACAGGATCAGGCTCGGGTCGAAGCGGGTATCGGGCAGCACCTCGCCGGCCATGACCCGGGCCAGGGCGGCGGCGGGATCGGTCTCGCCGGTGAGCAGCACCTGGGCGCCGCGCTTGGCCATGTGACGGATGAAGCCGTCACCGGCGCTGGCGGCGATGACCACCGCCACCCCGTCCAGGGGATGGGGGCCCTGGTCGTCGAAGTGGTGCAGCACCTGCTCCTGGGCCAGCTCGATGCGCTGTCCCGGCGGCAGGGCCTGGCCCGGCTGGCAGTCGTAGAGCAGCCAGTGGCGCGCCTGGCCGGCGTGGCTGGAGACGGTGGCGTAGTCCTTGGCGGCGATGGCGATTTTCATTTTGTTGGGAGTCCTACAAAGGGAGGGGGGGATTCGCTGGTGTAGCGAATTCCGTACCGTCGTGGGAGCTTTGCCTCAAGTGTGGCTGAGGCATCGACCGCTGGTTTCCGCGCCTGACGCGCGGGCTACTTTCTTTTGCTTCGCCAAAAGAAGAGTAACCAAAGAAAAGGCGACCCTCGCCATCGCCCCCTGCGGGGGTTCCCTGCGCGGCTCAGCAGGCCGGGCGGCTGCGGAACTCGGCCTGCGGCCTCAGACAGTCCTCGCCGACTGCTCCCGGCCCGCCTCCGCTGCTCGGCGATGGCGCAAGGGGAGTGAAAACCGAGTGGAGGGCTGGGAGGCAGGAAGGACGGGCTTGTTAGCTTGGTACTCTGTGGAGAATGGCGTCGTTATTGGCTGTCAGGCCAGCAGCGCCACCGCCTTGATCTGCGCCCACACCGCCTTGCCCGGTTCCAGGCCGAGCTGGTCCTGGGAGCGGCGGGTGATGCGGGCGAGTAGCGGTGTGCCGCCGGCGTTGAGGCGGACCAGGACGTGGGCTGGGGTGTCGGCTTCGACCAGGGCGACCACGGTGGCGGGGACCCGGTTGAGGATGGAGCTGTCGGTCTGGGGCGTGAGGGCCAGGCTGACGTCCCGGGCCCGGATCTGGAAGCGCAGGCGCTGGCCCGGGGCGGCGGGGCCGTGGGCGACCTGAACCTGGCCGCCGGGGAAGTCCAGGGTGAGCAGGTGGTAAACCGGGTCGTGCTCGGCCACCGTGCCTTCCACCACGACTCCGGCGTCGTCCCCCAGGGCCAGGGGCAGGTCGAGGCGGGCCAGGGTTTCGGCCAGGGGGCCGGAGGCGACCACCCGGCCGGCGTCGAGCAGCACCAGGTGGTCGGCCAGGCGGGCCACTTCGTCCGGGGAATGGGAGACGTAGAGCACCGGGATGTCCAACTCTTCCCGCAGGCGGGTGAGGTAGGGCAGGATCTCGGCCTTGCGCTGCAGGTCCAGGGCGGCCAGGGGCTCGTCCATGAGCAGCAGCCGGGGCGAGGTGAGCAGGGCACGGGCGATGGCGACCCGCTGCCGCTCGCCGCCGGAGAGCTTGTCCGGGCGGCGTTGCAGCAAGGGTTCGATGCCGAGCAGGGCCAGGGCCTGCTCCAGGTCTACCCGCCGCGCTCCGGGCGGGATGCGTTTGCGGCCGTATTCCAGGTTGTCCCGCACCGACAGGTGGGGAAAGAGGCTGGCTTCCTGGAAGACGTAGCCCAGGGGGCGCTGGTAGGTGGGGAGGAAGGTCCCCTCGTCCTGCCAGACTTCGCCATTGACCGCCAGGTAGCCGCCGGGGTGCCGCTCCAGGCCGGCGATGGCCCGCAGCAGGGTGGTCTTGCCCGAGCCGGAGTGGCCGAACAGGGCGCTGACGCCCTTGCCCGGCAGGTTCAAATCTGCCTCCAGGCGGAAGCCCGGATAGGCGATGGCGAAGCGGGCCTGGATGGCGGAAGAAGTGTCAGAGGCCATGGCGGTTCCTTGCCTTGCCGGCGTAGAGGGTGAGTAGCACCAGGAAGCTGAACAGCAGCATGCCCCCGGCCAGCCAGTGGGCCTGGGTGTATTCCAGGGCCTCCACGTGGTCGTAGATCTGCACCGACACCACCCGGGTCTTATCCGGGATGTTGCCGCCGATCATCAGCACCACGCCGAACTCGCCGACGGTGTGGGCGAAACCCAGGATGGTGGCGGTGATGAAGCCGGGCCGGGCCAGGGGCAGCACCACGGAGAAGAAGGTGTCCCAGGGTGAGGCGCGCAGGGTGGCAGCCGCTTCCAGGGGGCGCTCCCCCAGGGCCTCGAAGGCCTGCTGCAGGGGCTGCACGACGAAGGGCAGGGAATAGAACACCGAGGCCAGCACCAGGCCGGGGAAGGTGAACGGCAGGGTGCCCAGGCCCAGGGCCTCGGTGAGCC
>DATEZY010000014.1:0-26491 GCA_035255085.1 Azospira sp.
TGCGGTTGCTGCTGCATAAAAACTCCCTCTTTTAGTGGTTGGATGAGCCGAGGCCGGGACTCCTCTGTCCCGGTACTGCCGGCGGTTCCTGCACGCGTACCGCCTTGTCACAATCACCAGGGGGAATTGATTATGAAATATAAAACTGCTTTCCCTGGTCCTCGGCCGACACTATAAAGGTTGTTTATTTTCAGTCAATTGCGCAGCGCAGCATGATTACGCATTAAGAAAATCATCCACTATTGCGGAGTCCGGCGGCGACTCCGTTGATGGTCAGATGGATGCCCCGGCGCACCCGTTCATCCGTTTCTCCGGCCCGGTGGCGATGCAGCAGTTCCACCTGGAGATGGTTGAGGGGATCCATGTAGGGGAAGCGGTTGCGGATTGAGCGCTTGAGCAGCGGGTTGTCCGCCAGCAGCTCCTCCTGTTCCTCGATCGCCAGCAGCAGGGCTCGGGTGCGCTCCCATTCCGCCTTGATGCGGCCGAAGATGGCGGCCCGCAATTCGGCATCGGTGACCAGCTCGGCATAGCGGGAGGCGATGGCGATGTCGCTCTTGGCCAGCACCATGTCCATGTTGGAGAGCAGGGTGCGGAAGAAGGGCCAGTTGCGGTACATCTTGCTCAGGGTGGCAAGGCCCGCCTCCTGGCCTTCCGGGTGCTCGCCCAGCCAGGCTTCCACGGCGCTGCCGAAGCCGTACCAGCCGGGCAGCATGAGGCGGCACTGGGCCCAGGAGAAGACCCAGGGAATGGCCCGCAGGTCTTCGATGGCATCGGACTTCTTGCGCGAGGCCGGGCGGCTGCCGATGTTGAGGTCGGCGATCTCGGACACTGGCGTCGATTCGCGGAAATAGGTGGTGAAACCCGGGGTTTCGTACACCAGGCCCCGGTAGGCGCTAAAGGCCAGCTGGGAGAGCCGGTCCATCACCGCGTGGTAGGGCCGGGCTGGCTCGACGCGGTTCTCGTGGTCGGTGAGGGTGGCTTCTAGGGTGGCGGCGGCCAGGATTTCCAGGTTGCGCCGGCCCACTTCCGGGTTGGCGTACTTGGAGGCGATGACCTCGCCCTGTTCGGTGATGCGGATCTGGCCGGAGACAGCGCCGGCGGGCTGGGCCAGGATGGCCTGGTAGCTGGGACCGCCGCCCCGGCCGACGGAACCGCCGCGGCCGTGGAAGAGGCGCAGGCGCACGCCGGCAGCGGCAAACACCCGGGTCAGGTCGATCTCGGCCTGGTACAGCTCCCAGCCGGAGGTGAGGAAGCCGCCGTCCTTGTTGCTGTCGGAGTAGCCGAGCATGACTTCCTGCTCCTCGCCCCGGGCGCGGACCAGGGCCCGGTAGGCGGGCAGCTGGAACAGGCGCTGCATCACCGGCGCGGAGCGGCGCAGATCGTCGATGGTCTCGAACAGGGGGATGATGTTCATGGCCAGGCGGGGCTCTCCGCCGCCCTGGCCGGGGATGAGCAGGCCGGCTTCCTTGAGCAGCAGGGCCACTTCCAGCAGGTCTGAGGCGCCGTCGGTCTTGGAGATGATGCAGTTGGGCAGGGCGGCGTCGCCGTAGCGCTCCTTCAGGCCCTGGGCGGCGAAGAAGATGGCCAGTTCGCCGGTGGTTTCTTCCGAGTAATCCAGATAGGGCGAATAGAGGGGCCGGGGGCTGGCGATTTCCTCGGCCAGCAGGGCGATGCGGCCGGCCTCGTCGAGGGCCGAATAGGCTTCGATGGATGGCAGGCGGCCGGCCTGGGCCAGCAGCTCGGCGACGCAGCGCTCGTGCACGTCCGAGTTCTGGCGCAGGTCGATGGGTGCCAGGTGGAAGCCGAACACCTGCACCGCCCGGATCAGGCGGCGCAGCCGGCCCCGGGCCAGGAGGCCGGCGCCGTGGGCTGCGAGGGAGCGGGCCAGGATGGACAGGTCGGCCGCCAGTTCCCCGGCATGGCCATAGGGCTCCGCCGCGGCCAGGGCATGGCGTACCGGCTGGTGTTGGTCCAGGCTGGCGGCGGTGGCGGCGAGGCGGGCGTAGAGGCCGGTGAGGGCGCGGCGGTAGGGCTCGTCGTCGCGGCGGTGGGTGTGGTCCGGCGAGTGGTTGGCCAGGGCTTCCAGTTCCGGCGTGACCGGCACCAGCAGCTGGGACAGGGGCAGGTCGGCCCCCAGGCCGTGCAATTCCTCCAGATAGAAATCCAGGGCGGCGGAAGATTGCAGGCGCAGGGCTTCCTGCAGGATGTCGGCGGTAACGAAGGGGTTGCCGTCCCGGTCGCCGCCGATCCAGCTGCCGATGCGGAAGAAGCTGGGCAGTTGCCATTCCTGGCCCGGGTAGCGGGACTTGAGCTGGTCCTCGAACTGGCAGTAGAGCCGGGGCAGTTCGGCAAAGAAGGTGTCGTCGTAGTAGCTGATGCCGTTCTTGATTTCATCCACCACCGCCAGACGCTTGGGGCGCAGCATGCGGGTGCGCCACAGGGTGAGGATGGCGCGGCGCAGGGCGTCGTCGTTGTCTTCCCGCTCTTCCGGGGTCATCTGCAGCCGGTCCCGCAGGTCCAGGCGCCGGGCCACTTCCCGCTGGCTGTGCAGGATGCTCTTGCGGCTGACCTCGGTGGGGTGGGCGGTGAGCACCGGGCTCACCAGGGCATGGGCCAGGCAGTCGGCCAGCTGCTCGCCGTTGATGCCGGCTTCCTGCAGCCGTTCCAGGGTCAGGGCCAGGCTGCCCTCCCGGGGCTCGGAGCCGGCGATGTCGTGGGCCCGACGGCGGCGGATGTGGTGCTGGTCCTCGGCGATGTTGGCAAAGTGCAGGAAGTAGGTGAAGGCCCGCACCACCGCCAGGGTGGTATCCCGGGACAGGCCATTCAGGACCCGGGCCAGTTCCTCCCGGGCCGCCGGATTCTGCTCCTTGGCAAAACCCACGGCGATCTTACGCACCGTCTCCACCACGGTGAAGGTGGCTTCCCCTTCCTGCTCCCGCACCGTGTCGCCCAGCAGGCGGCCGAGCAGGCGGATGTCTTGCCACAGGGGAAGATCCTTCTGGGGTTGATCCTTGTCGTTGGCGAGGGCAGCGGGCTGATTCATGGCCTGACTCATGGCAAATCCTGGGTAAGGGTACGATGACAAGCGCAGATTACTGCGCTGCAGCAGGGGCGCCTATGGGGGTTTTCACCCATGGGCGGCAGACCTTCCGGCCGGGGCCGGCAGACCTGAGGCGAATCAAGGCCAGCATGGGCCTGCGTGCTAGAATGGAGACCGATTTTTTCACCAGATTCTGCCCCGGGGACTGCCTTGACTGCTACCACGCCTGCTAACGTAACCACTCCTTCCCGTATCGTCATCGCCTCCCGGGAGTCCCGCCTGGCCCTGTGGCAGGCCGAGCATGTGCGCGACCGCCTGGCCGAGATCCACGCCGGCGCCGAAGTGGCCATCCTGGGCATGACCACCCAGGGCGACCAGATCCTCGACCGCCCCCTCTCCACCATCGGCGGCAAGGGCCTGTTCATCAAGGAACTGGAAGTGGCCATGGAAGAAGGCCGGGCCGACCTGGCGGTGCACTCCCTCAAGGACGTGCCCATGGACATGCCCGAAGGCTTCGCCCTGGTGGCCATCTCCGCCCGGGAAAATCCCCGGGACGCCTTCGTCTCCAACAAATTCCGCGGTCTGGACGACCTGCCGGAAGGCGCCGTGGTGGGCACCTCCAGCCTGCGCCGGGAAGCCATCCTGCGGGCCAAGTACCCCAAGCTGCAGATCCGCAGCCTGCGCGGCAACCTGGACACCCGCCTGCGCAAGCTCGATGAAGGCCAGTACGACGCCATCATCCTGGCCGCCGCCGGCCTGATCCGCCTGGGCCTCAAGGACCGCATCCGCTCCGTGCTCACCCCCGAGCAGTCCCTGCCGGCCCCCGGCCAGGGCGCCCTGGGCATCGAAGTGCGGGCCGACCGGCTGGATGCTGCCGCCTGGGTGGCCCCCCTGAACGATGCCACCACTGCCGCCTGCGTCATCGCCGAGCGGGCCTTCTCCCGGGCCCTGGGTGGCAGCTGCCAGATTCCCCTGGGCGGCTACGCCGAGCTGAAGAACGGCCAGGTCTGGCTGCGCGGCTTCGTCGCCAGCGTGGATGGCCAGCAGATGGTGGAAGGTGAAGTCTGGGGCACCCCGGTGGAAGCCGCCGCCCTGGGCCGGCAACTGGCCGAAGAACTCAAGGCCAAGGGCGCCGGTGACATCCTCGCCGCCCTGGCCTGCGCCAAGCACTGATCGCTGGAGCCTGATCCCCCCGCCAGGCCGGGGGGAGTTCCCATGAACCCAGCCCAGCCCCTCGCTCAGCGCACCATCGTTGTCACCCGCCCCCGGGCCCAGGCGGCCAGCCTGGCCCAGGCCATCGCCGCTGCCGGCGGTACTCCCCTGATCTACCCTTTGCTCGAAATCGATGCCGCCGACCTGGGGCCGCTGCAAGCCGTGGCGCCCCATCTGGCGGACTACGCCATCGTCTTCTGCGTCAGCCCCAATGCGGTGGAGCATGCCCTGCCCACCCTCCTGGCGGCCGGCCCCTGGCCCGCGGCGACCCGCCCGGCCAGCGTCGGCCTCGGCACCGAGAAGGCCTACGCCCGCTTCGGCCTCACCCAGGTGATCGCCCCCAGGGAGCGCTTCGATTCCGAAGCCTTGCTGGAACTGCCCGAATTCCAGGCCGAGGCCGTAAATGGCAAGAAGGTGCTGATCCTGCGCGGCGACGGTGGCCGCGAACTGGTGCGGGATACCCTGGAAGCCCGGGGGGCCACGGTGGATGTGCTGACCTGCTACCACCGTCGCCCCCCGGCCCAGGGACCGGCTCCCCTGCTCGATGCCTGGGCCGCCGGCCGGCTCGATGCGCTGACCGTTTCCTCCAGCGAAGCCCTGCGCTACCTGTGGGACCTGCTCGATGCCCAAGGCCGCGGTCGCCTGGCCGCCACCCCGGTGTTCGTGCCCCATGCCCGCATCGCCGACGCAGCCCGGGGGCTGGGTCTGGCGCAGGTGGTGCTGACCCCGCCCGCCGATGCCGGCCTCATAGCCGGTTTATGTGCCTATAATTGGCCCCAATAATCTTGCTTTGCCGTGTCTCACCAATAAGAAATCGCCATGAACGAAGAACTGCCCCCCAGCGCCTCCAGCACGCCTAGTGCCGAACCTGACCCTTCGCCTATTCCCTTGCCCACGCCGCCGCAGAAGTCCGCCGGGGCCAGTTGGCGCAACCCCTGGCTGGGCGTGGCCGTGGTGGCCCTGGGCCTGGCCGGCTGGCAGTGGGTGGAAACCCGCCTGCGCCTTTCCGACACCCAGCAGGAGCTGGGCAAGCGCCTGGCCGAGGCCGACACCCTGTCCAAGGAAACCCGGGTGCTGGCCAAGCAGGCCCAGGACGAGGTGGGCAAGCTCCAGGGCAAGCTCGGGGCGGTGGAAGCCAAGCTGGCCGAATCCCAGGGACAGCAGGCCGCCCTGGAAAGCCTCTACCAGGACCTGGCCCGCAACCGGGATGAATGGGCCCTGACCGAGATCGAGCAGAACGTCACCCTGGCCGCCCAGCAGCTGCAGCTGGCCGGCAATGTCCAGGGCGCCCTGCTGGCCCTGCAGGCGGCAGATTCCCGTCTGGCCCGCAGCGACCGGCCCCAGTTCGTCGCCCTGCGCAAGACCATCAACCGGGATCTGGACAAGCTGCGCGCCGCCCCCTACGTGGACGTCTCCGGCATGAGCCTGCGCCTGGAAAATGTCCTGGGCGCGGTAGATACCCTGGCCCTGGCCTTCGACGAGCGCCCCAAGCCGGAGAAGGAGAACAAGGAGGCGTCCAAGGATGGTGCCAAGGACGGCGCCGATGTGCCCGGCTTCTGGCAGCGCCTGGGGCTGGACCTGTGGGGTGAGGTCAAGGGCCTGGTGCGCATCCAGCGCTTCGACCGGCCGGAACCGGCCCTGCTGGCGCCCTCCCAGACCTTCTTCCTGCGCGAGAACCTCAAGCTGCGCCTGCTCAACGCCCGCCTGGCCCTACTGTCCCGGGACCAATGGACTTTTCGCAGCGAATTGCGCCAGTCCCAGGCCTGGATGGAACGCTACTTCAATGCCAATGACAAGGCGGTGCAGACTGCCCTCGGCTCGGTGAAGCAGCTGGCCGGCACCGATATCGTCATCGAACTGCCGACCCTCAACGACAGCCTCACCGCCCTGAAGAACCTGAAACTCGCCAAGGAGCGCAAATGAGAGGCCTGTTCTGGCTCCTGGCCCTGTTCGCCGCCGCCGCCGGCCTGGCCCTGGCCGCCCGGGTGAATGACGGCTACGTGCTGCTGGTGTTTCCGCCCTGGCGCCTGGAAATTTCCCTGAACCTGATGCTGCTGCTCCTGGTGGCCAGCTTCGCCGTGCTGCACCTGCTGTTGCGCGCCCTTTCCCTGGCCCTGGCCCTGCCCAAGCGGGTTAGCGCGTTTCGCGAGCAGCGCAGCCGGGACAAGGCCGCGGCCACCTTCCTCGATGCCCTGCGCCTGTTTCTCGAAGGCCGCTACGGCCAGTCCCTGAAGCGGGCCGGCGAAGCCAGCGCCGCCGGCTATGCCCGGGGCCTGTCGGCCCTGCTCGCCGCCAAGGCGGCCCACGCCATGCGCGAGACCGACAAGGAAGCGGACTGGCTGCGCCGCGCCACCCAGGACGACAGTGCTGCCCGCAACGCCGCCTGGATGCTGGAAGCGGAAATGCAGCTGGAAAACCGCCAGTTTGATGCCGCCGCCGAGGCCCTGCGCCAATTGCACGAAAACTCCGGGCGCCACATCGCCGCCCTGCGCCTGGACCTGAAGGTGCAGCAGGGGCGCAAGGACTGGGAGCAGGTGCTGCGCCTGGTGCGGCAGCTGGAAAAGCGCGATGCCCTGGCGCCGGAACTGGCCCGGGAAATCAAGCTCAAGGCCCATCGGGAAAACCTGCGCCTGCGTCAGGGCGATGCAGGCCAGCTGCTGGCCTACCTGAAGGCCCTGCCGAGCAGCGAAACCACCCCGCGTCTGGCGGCGTCGGTGGCCGAGGCCCTGTTCAAGCTCGGCGCTCACGCCGAGGCCCAGCGCATCGTCGAGGCCCAGCTGGAGAAGGCCGAAGGCGACGACTGGAATCCGGACCTGGTACGCCTTTACGGCGAGAGCCTGGATGGCGATGCCACCGCCCGCATCGCCCGGGCCGAGAAGTGGCTGGGGCAGCGTCCCCAGGACGCCGGACTGCTTCTCGCCCTGGGGCGCCTGTGTCTGCAGCAGCGCCTGTGGGGCAAGGCCCAGAATTACCTGGAGGCCTCCCTCTCGGTGGAGGAAAGCCGGGATGCCCATCTCGAGCTGGCCCGCCTGTTCGACCAGCTGGAGCGTCCGGAAGAGGCCAACCGCCACTATCGGGAAAGCGCGCGTCCCGGACTCTGCCAGTAGGAGTTTTGCCGCTGCAATGCCTGGTGAATATTCCAGGCGGGGCCGATCCCGGCTAGAATTGACGGCCCTGTGCAGGGCATATAAGAACCAAGGACGGAGTGGGACACATGCTGAACATCGATTTGCGCAAAATCTACAATTTCTACCCGGTGGAGCCGGCACCGGATCCCGCCAGCCTGCCCACCGGCGGCGACATCTATTACGAATGCCTGGACTGCACGACGGTCATCAACTCCGTGCCCCACATCAAGAGCGCCTGCGCCTGCGGCAACCTTGCCGGTGGCGGCGGCAGCCTGACGGTGAAGAACCCGGCGCGGGTAAAAGTGGTCAAGGGCAAGCTGAAGTAAGCGCGACCCCGCCAATAAAAAAGGAGCCCGAGGGCTCCTTTTTTATTGCTGCTTGCCGCAGAGTCAGGAAAGACGCCGTTCTTCGCTAGGGTCATCGTGAAGAGTGGCGTCCCTACTGCTTTCCAGGCCGATGGCCTTAGACCCAGTCCCGCGGGGGCAGGAAGTCGGTGTACAGGGCCGCTTCCGGGCTGCCCGCTTCCGGCTGCCAGTCGTAGCGCCACTTCACGATGGGCGGCAGGGACATCAGGATGGATTCGGTGCGGCCGCCGGATTGCAGCCCGAACAGGGTGCCCCGGTCCCACACCAGGTTGAATTCCACGTAGCGCCCCCGGCGATAGGCCTGGAAGTCCCGTTCCCGCTCGCCGTAGGGGGTATCCCGCCGCTGCTCCAGGATGGGCAGATAGGCCGGCACGAAGGCATCGCCGACGCTACGGACGAGGTTGAAACAGTGCTCGAAGCCCCCTTCATTCAGGTCGTCGAAGAAAATGCCGCCGACGCCCCGGGGCTCGTTGCGGTGCTTGAGGAAGAAGTACTCGTCGCACCACTGCTTGTAGCGCTGATGCACGCCCTCGCCATAGGGGACCAGGGCGTCCTTGCAGGTCTGGTGAAAGTGCCGGGCGTCCTCGGCGTAGCCGTAGTAGGGCGTCAGGTCCATGCCGCCGCCGAACCACCAGACCGGCTCGGCGCCTTCCTTGGTGGCGATGAAAAAGCGCACGTTCATGTGGGCCGTGGGGCAGTAGGGATTGCGCGGGTGCAGCACCAGGGACACGCCCATGGCCTCGAAGGCCCGGCCCGCCAGCTCCGGCCGGGCAGCGGTGGCGGAGCCTGGCAGGCTGCCACCGGTGACGTGGGAGAAATTGACGCCGCCGCGCTCGAAGAAGTGGCTCTCCTCGATCACCCGGCTGTCGCCGGTGCCGCCCTGGGGGCGCTCCCAGGTATCGCGGCGGAAGGTGCCGCCGTCGAAGGCTTCCAGGGCGCCAATGATGCGGTCCTGGAGGCCGGTCAGATAGGCCAGGACCTGGGGGGTGGGGAAAGAGGCGGACATGGGGAATATTCCTGAATCAAAGACCCTGGTCAGCCCTGGGGGCTGGCAGCGGCAGGGGAAGTGGCAGGATCAGCCACGGCAGGGGCGATCTGGTAACGGTTGCGGCCGCCGCTCTTGGCCAGGTACATGGCGGCATCGGCGCGGCGGATCAGGGTGGCGGCGCTTTCCGGCGGCACGTCCTCGGGGCCGATGCTGGCGATGCCGATAGAAACGCCGATGCGAATCTCCTCCCCGTCCATCGCATAGGGGGCGGCAATGGCCGTCAGGCAGGCCTGGGCGACGCGCTCGGCGGCGTGCTGGGCGGTCTCCACTTCGGTGAGGAGAATGATGAATTCGTCGCCGCCCTGGCGCGCCACCATGTCGGTCTCGCGCACGCAGGCGCACAGGCGCTGGGCCACCTCGCACAGCAGCCGGTCGCCCATGTCGTGGCCGTAGTTGTCGTTGACCGCCTTGAAGCCGTCGAGGTCGAGGAAGAGCAGGGCCAGGGTCTTGCCGCTGCGGCTAAGGCGCTGCAGTTCATGGGTCAGGCGCTCGTTCAGGGGCTCCCGGTTGGCCAGCCCGGTCAGGGGGTCGTGCCGGGCAAGGGCGGCCAGCCGTTCTTCCTGGGCCAGGAGCTTGGCCTGGAGCCGGTTGAAGCTGTTGGCGACGTTGGCAATCTCATCGCGCTTGGCCACCGCGACCGGCCGCATCGGCCGCCGGCCCTCGGCCATGTCGTGTAACTGATCGGCCAGGCGTTCCAGGGGGTACATCAGGCGGTCCAGGGCGAGGAGCAGCAGCAGGATCAGGGGAATGGCGACCGCCGCCGCCAGGGTCACGGTATTGCGGATGGCGTTATCCACCGGCAGGAAGGCTTCCGCCGTCGGCAGGCGGGCGGTAAGGACCCAGCCCACGTGGGGAATGTCCACGCTGGCTACCAGTTCCTCGATTCCCTGGGCATTGCGGGCGCTGCCGACGCCGCGGATTCCCGCCACGATCTGGTCATGCAGTGGATCGCTGCCCTGGGCCGGCAGCGGGGTCAGGGTCAGGACCGGGTCGGAACCGATGACGAACTGACCGTGGTGCGGGGCGATCAGTTCGTAACTGCCGCTCTGGCCCGGCCGGGCATCGGTGATCTGGTCGAGGAAACCAGGAGTCTGCAGGGGCGTGATGCCCGCTACCACCGCCAGCAATTGGCCTTGGGCGTTGTAGAGGGGCACGGCGGCCACCAGGGCGGGCTCGCCGGTGGCCCGGGTGATCAGGGGCTTGCTGAAATAGGGGCGGCCGGTAGTGACGGCGCCGATGAACCAGTCCCGGTCGGCGAAGGACTTGGGGCGGGTGGGCAGTACCGGGGTTTCCGCCAGGGTTGGCCCCCCATCCGGCGGGATGATCATTAGGCCCGTGGGGAACAGGGTGTGGATGGCGCGCCGGTCTTCGAGCCAGTGCTGCAGGGCCGGTCGGTCCCGGAGCAGCTTGGTGGGAATGTTCTCCGCCACCTTTTTCAGCCCCTCCATGCGCAGGGAGAGCTTGCTGCCGATATCCCGGGCGATATAGGTGGTGGTGGCCAGTTGCTGCTGGGACAGGACCTGGGCCATGCCGTCCTGGAGGCGATGGGTCGCCACCAGGGTGATGCTGGCGCCGCCCATGATGAACAGCAGGGCGGCGACCACGGCGATGCGGCCCTTCAGGGTGCCCGGGCGCAGGGTGCGCCAGGCCCGGGCTGTCCAGCCAGACACCCTGGCGGCAGCCCCCTGCTTGCCTGTTTCTTGCACTCCGGGCCTGGAAGGGTCAGCGGGCAACGGCCCGGTAACCAATGTCCCGACGGTATTGCATGCCTTCGAAGCGCACGCCGTTGAGCACTTCGTAGGCCCGCTTCTGGGCCAGCTTGACGCTGTCGCCCAGGGCCGTGATACACAGCACCCGGCCGCCGGCGGTGAGGGCCTGGCCTTCAGGGCCGGTGACGGTACCGGCGTGGAAAACCTGGGCATCGTCGCCAAAGGCATTGCCTTGGGCCGGCAGGCCGGTGATGACGTCACCCTTGCGGGGAGTCTCCGGATAGTTGGCGGCGGCCAGCACTACGCCCAGGGCGACGCGGCGGTCCCACTCGGCTTCCACCTGGTCCAGGGTGCCGGCGATGGCGTGCTCCAGCAACTTGGTCAGGTCGGACTTCAAGCGCATCATGATCGGCTGGGTTTCCGGGTCGCCCATGCGGCAGTTGAATTCCAGGGTCTTCACCGAGCCGTCCTTGCCGATCATTAGGCCGGCGTAGAGGAAGCCGGTGAAGGGAATGCCGTCGGCTTCCATGCCGCGCACCGTAGGCAGAATGATTTCGCGCATCACCTTGGCGTGCACTTCCGGGGTCACCACGGGGGCGGGGGAGTAAGCCCCCATGCCACCGGTGTTGGGGCCGGTGTCGCCGTCGCCGATGCGTTTGTGATCCTGGCTGGAGGCCAGGGGCAGCACGTTCTTGCCGTCCACCATGACGATGAAGCTGGCTTCCTCGCCATCGAGGAAGTCCTCGATCACCACCCGGGCGCCGGCGTCGCCCAGGGCGTTGCCGGAGAGCATGTGGTCGATGGCCTGATGGGCCTCTTCCAGGCTCATGGCCACCACCACGCCCTTGCCGGCAGCCAGGCCGTCAGCCTTGATGACAATGGGGGCGCCTTTTTCTTCCACGTAGGCATGGGCGGCAGTGGGGTCGGAGAAGGTCTCGAAGCCGGCGGTGGGGATCTTGTGCCGTGCCATGAAACGCTTGGCGAAGTCCTTGGAGGATTCGAGCTGGGCGGCTTCCTTGGTGGGGCCGAAAATCTTCAGGCCCCGGGCGCGGAAGATATTGACCACGCCGGCAGCCAGGGGGGCCTCGGGACCGACCAGGGTCAGATGGACCTTTTCCTTTTCGGCGAAGTCGGCCAGGGCCACCGGATCGGTAATGGCGATATTTTCCAGTTCCCATTCCCGGGCCGTACCGGCGTTACCGGGTGCCACATAGACCTTCTGCAGGCCGGGGGTCTGGGAGAGTTTCCAAGCCAGGGCGTGCTCGCGGCCGCCGGAGCCGATAACCAAAAGTTTCACAGGGTTTCCTCCTTATTGCCCGAATTCCCACTTGCCCCAGAAGAAGAGCACGTTACCGTAACCCCGGGCACCCGGGATGAAGGTGGTTTCGAGACTGAGTTTCTTGTAGCTGACAGATGCCGTCGGCAGCACGCCGGGGAAGGGCGTGTAGTGGCCGAAATCGGTGCGGGCCATGAGAAAGGCCGTGGCTCCCAGTCCCAGCTTGACCTCGTTCGCCGGGCGCCAGATGGCGCGCCAGACGTAGCCGGCCATCCACTGGGGACGGAAGTGGGAGTCCTGGAATCCCATGGCGTAGACGCCCTGGTAGTTGCCGTTCTCGTTGTAGAAGCCGCGGCCCAGGCCAAAGCCGGGAGGATGCTCCTGATAGGAGTCGATCTTTTCCCGGGAATAGGCGGAGCGCAGGTGATAGGTACGGAAGGGCAGGTAGATTTCGGTGTTGCCCTTCTGGTAGGCCTCGGCCACCGGACTCCAGGCCCGTTCGAGCCAGGAATCAGCCTCCCCCGCCACGGCAGCGGCAGACCCGGCAAGGGCAATAGCGGCAATGAGGGGGAGGAAAGGACGCATCATGGTGTCAGGATAGCGCTTTTTTAGTGACGGAAGTGGCGGGCGCCGGTGAACACCATGGCCAGGCCGTGTTCGTCGGCAGCAGCGATCACCTCGGCGTCACGCATGGAGCCGCCGGGCTGGATCACCGCCACGGCGCCGGCTTCGGCCAGCACATCCACCCCGTCGCGGAAGGGGAAGAAGGCGTCGGAGGCCACGCAGGAACCCGCCAGGGCGAGGCCCGCATTCTGGGCCTTGATGGCGGCGATGCGGGTGGAGTCCACCCGGCTCATCTGGCCGGCACCCACGCCCAGGGTCATGCCGCCGCCGCAGAAGACGATGGCGTTGGACTTGACGAACTTGGCGACGCGGTAGGCGAACAGCAGGTCTTCCAGCTGGGCGTCGGTGGGGGCCTTCTTGGTCACCACTTTCAGGTCGGAGGGCTGGACGTTGAACATGTCCGGGGTCTGCACCAGCAGGCCGCCGCCAACGCGCTTCAGTTCGAAGGCGTGGTAGGCGCGCTCCAGGGGCACTTCGAGGACGCGCAGGTTGGTCTTGCCGGCCAGCAGTTCCTTGGCGGCGGGGGTGAAGCCCGGGGCGATCAGCACTTCGACGAAGTGCTTGCGCTCGTTCATGGCGTTCACCACATCCACGTCCACGGTGCCGTTGAAGGCGATGATGCCGCCGAAGGCGGAGGTGGAGTCGGTCTTGAAGGCCTTTTCATAGGCTTCCAGATGCTTGGCGCCGATGGCCACGCCGCAGGGGTTGGCGTGTTTAATGATGACGCAGGCCGGGGCGGCGAATGTCTTGACGCATTCCCAGGCGGCATCGGCGTCGGCGATGTTGTTGTAGGACAGTTCCTTGCCCTGCAGCTGGGTGTAGTTGGCGATGGCACCGGCGGTGGGGGTCGGGTCCTTGTAGAAGGCGGCCTGCTGGTGGGGGTTCTCGCCGTAGCGCAGCACTTCGATGCGGTCGAAGGCGGTGTGGAAGGCGGCGGGGAACTGCTGGGGCTTGTTCTGCTCGTCCAGGCTGGTGAGCCAGTTGGCGATGGCGGAATCGTAGCGGGCGGTGTGGGTGAAGGCCTTCTTGGCCAGACCGAAACGGGTGTTCAGGGTCAGGGCGCCGCCGCTGCCCTTCATCTCGTCCAGCAGGGGCTGGTAGTCGGCGGGGTCGGTGACGATGGCCACGCCGGCGTAGTTCTTGGCGGAGGAACGGACCATGGCGGGGCCGCCGATGTCGATGTTCTCGATGGCGTCTTCCAGGGTGACGTTAGGCTTGGCCACGGTCTCACGGAAGGGGTAGAGGTTCACGCACACCAGGTCGATGGTGGGGATGCCGTGCTGTTCGATGGTGGCCAGGTGCTCGGGCAGGTCGCGCCGGGCCAGGATGCCGCCGTGGACCTTGGGGTGCAGGGTCTTCACCCGGCCGTCGAGCATTTCCGGGAAGCCAGTGTAGTCGCCGATTTCGGTGACGGCCAGGCCCGCGTCCCGCAGCATCTTGGCGGTGCCGCCGGTGGACAGGAGTTGCACACCCTGGGCGGCGAGGCCCTGGGCAAATTCGAGGACGCCCCGCTTGTCGGAGACGGAGATCAGCGCTTGACGGATTTTCATGGTCGGTTCGGTGATGGAAGTTGAATCGGGATAAATCGGTAATGTCGGGAGTGTGGCAAAAAACGTGGCAGAAGCTTGGCCGGCCCATCGTGGGCAGTGCCTGGAACCCAGGCTCAGATGAGCTTGTAATCCACCAGCTTCTTGCGCAGGGTGTTGCGGTTGATGCCCAGCATGTCGGCAGCCAGGGTCTGGTTGCCCCCGGCCTGCTGCAGGACGACCTGGAGCATGGGTTTTTCCACGTTCTTCATTACCATGTCGTAAATCGCTGCCGGCTTTTCCCCGTCCAGGTCCCGGAAGTACTGCTCCAAGGCGCCATAGACGCAGGCGGATATATCGTTGTTGTGACGGCTCATGGCCCCCCTACCTCTCTAAAAACGTTGCTTTGGTCCCACTCGCCTGGCTCTGGGCCTAGGCGGCGAGATCCTGTTCTTGATGTGCTGCGGTGCTGCCTGGGTGCTGCTCGCCTTCCCCGTACTGCAGGTGTTCCCCCTGGGCCGCCAGGCCGAAGAAGAAGTCATTCACTGCCTGTTGCTGTAGTTCCAGGGTCGGCAACTGGTTCATGGCGTGGCGGAAGTGGGCAGAACCCACCAGGCCCTTGGTGTACCAGGAGATATGTTTGCGGGCGACCCGGACCCCCGTCTCGATGCCATAGAAGGTGTAGAGATCTTCCAGGTGGGCCCGCAGGATTTCATGGATTTCCGCCACCTTGGGCGGCGGCAGGTGTTCGCCGGTTTTCAGGAAATGTTCGATTTCCCGGAAGATCCAGGGGCGGCCCTGGGCGGCACGGCCGATCATGATGCCGTCGGCGCCGGTGGCGTCGAGGACCAGCTTGGCCTTTTCCGGGGTGGTGATGTCACCGTTGGCGATCACCGGGATGCCGATCTGGCTCTTCACCAGGGCGATGGTTTCGTACTCCGCCTCGCCGGTGTACTGGTCGGCCCGGGTGCGGCCGTGAATGGCCACGGCGCGGATGCCGGATTCCTCGGCGATGCGGGCGATGGTCGGGGCGTTCTTGTTCTGCCGATTCCAGCCGGTGCGGAACTTGAGAGTCACCGGGGTCTCCGGCACGGCGCCCACCACGGCCTCGAGAATGCGTGCCACCAGCAGTTCGTCCTGCATCAGGGCGGAGCCGGCCATGACGTTGCAGATTTTCTTGGCCGGGCAGCCCATGTTGATGTCGATGATCTGGGCGCCGTTGTCCACGTTGTGGCGGGCAGCCTCGGCCATCATGGCCGGGTCGGCGCCGGCGATCTGCACCGAAATGGGGGCGACTTCCCCTTCGTGGTTGGCCCGGCGCTGGGTCTTCTTGCTGCCGTAGAGCAGGGAGTTGGAAGTGACCATCTCGGACACCGCCAGGCCCGCGCCCAGGGTCTTGCACAACTGGCGGAAAGGCCGGTCGGTGACGCCCGCCATGGGGGCGACGAACAGATTGTTGCGCAAGGTAAAACCGCAGAATTCCATGGCCGGGGTATCGCTGGGAACGGGGTGGGGAAGGGGGCGGATTCTACCCCAAGCGCTGCTTAAAAAATAGTCACCAATAGGGGCGCGGTTTAGAGGGGTGTTCCTAGGCGGAGGAAAAGAATGGCGTTGAAATATTTCACGAAAAGCCCTGGCGCCAGATACCCCAATACCGTTGGCCGAAAGGGTGAGTGGCGCAGCCAGTGCGAGGCGTCGCCGGGGCGCCGTTGGCTCAATGCCAACAAGCCCCGGCGCAACGAAACAATGGCAAGTCAATCGCCCTTTAAGGCCAAGCGCGGGCGCCCCAGATCATGCGCTTGGCGACAAAATGCCGTGCCGGTGGGAACAGGTCCAGGGCCGTCAGGCCCAGACCCCGGAACAGGCGCAGGGGGGCGATATCGTTGGAGAAGAGGCGCACGATGCCGTCGGTGAAGGCGACGCTGCCCCGGCGATCGCCGCGGCGGCCCCGAACGTAGGCGGTGAGGCCTTCCGGGGCGCCGGGATCCGTCGCCGGCAGCAGCTGCTGGGCCAGCTCCCAGGCATCCCGCAGGCCCAGGTTGAAACCCTGGCCGGAGACCGGATGCAGGGTCTGGGCGGCGTTGCCGACCCAGATTTCCCGTCCCTTGGCCAGTTGCTCCCGCAGGCGCAGGGCCAGGGGAAAGCGGGCCCGGGGGCCGGCGGCGGTGAAGGTGAGGCGGGGACCGAATTGTTCCTGCAGGGCGGCGAGGAAGGCCTGGTCATCCAGGCCCATGAGCCAGTCGGCCTTGGCCGGGGGAACGGTGAATACGATGGCGTAACCGCTTTCCAGGGGCAGCAGGGCCAGGGGGCCGTCCGGGGTGAAGCGCTCCCAGGCTCGCCGCTGGTGCGACGTGGTAGTTTGCACCTCGGCCAGAACGGCGTGCTGGCGGTAGTCCTGGACGCTGACCTGGGGGTCGTCGTAGGGCGTGCCTTCGGCGTGGACCAGGAGGCGGGTGTGGATGTGCCGGGTCTCTCCATGCTGCTCCAGTTGTACCCGCAGGCCTTCGCCATCGCAGTGGCTGGCGACGACCTGGGTGTCGGTCAGCAGGGTGAGGCCGGGATTGGCTGTGACCTGGGCATCCAGCGCCGCCGCCAGGTCGCCGTAGCGCATCACGTAACCCAGGGAGGGTAGGCGGTAATCCTCGGCCTGGATGCAGGTGCGGCCGAAGCCGCCGCGCTGGGAAACGTGGATGTGGTCGATGGGGGTAGCGGCCTTGGCATTCCAGGCTGACAGGGATTCCAGCAATTGCCGGGTGCCGTGGGACAGGGCCAGGGCCCGGGGATCGTTGGCGGCAAGGTTGCGGGGCTTGGCGTCTACCAAGGTGACCCGCTGGGGGCTGCCGGCCAGGGCGAGGGCCAGGGTCATGCCGACGGGGCCGGCGCCCAGGATCAGGATGTCGGTGCTGAGATCTGATTTGGATTCAAAACTGGCCTGGCTCATGGCTGTTGCCTCATGACTTCCTCGATTTCCGCCACGCTGCGGGGGGCGGTGGTGTAGACGTGGCAGCCGGTGGCGGTGACGGCCACATCATCCTCGATGCGGATGCCGATGCCGTGCAGGTGGGGGGGCACGTCGTCGCCGGGCCGGATATAGAGGCCGGGTTCCACGGTCAGGGTCATGCCCGGGGTAAGCACGGTCCAGTCCTCTCCCTGCTTGTATTCGCCGGCATCATGGACGTCGAGGCCGAGCCAGTGGCCGGTGCGGTGCATGTAGTAGCGGCGGTAGGCGCCGCCCTCGATCAGGGCATCGACACTACCCTGCAGCAGGCCCAGGTCCACCATGCCCTGGGTCAGTACCTGCACCGCCGCGTCGTGGGGAGCCATGAAGTGGGCGCCGGGACGGGTGGCGGCGACTGCCGCGGCCTGGGCGGCGAGGACGATTTCATAGGCGTCCTTCTGGGGGCCGGAAAATCGTCCGTTCACCGGGAAGGTACGGGTGATGTCCGAGGCGTAGCCCTCGACCTCGCAGCCGGCGTCGATCAGCACCAGGGTGCCGTCGTTGAGCAGGCGGTTGTTCTCGACGTAGTGCAGGACACAGGCGTTGCTGCCGCCGGCGACGATGGGCGGGTAGGCGTGGCCGTCGGCGCCGCGACGGCGGAATTCGTAGCTCAGTTCCGCTTCCAGTTCGTACTCGGCCATGCCCGGCCGGCAGGCGGCCATGGCCCGGGCGTGGCCGGCGGAGGCGATGGCGGCGGCGCGCTGCATGGTGTCGAGTTCGTGGGCATCCTTTACTAGGCGCAGGCTGTCGAGCTTGGCGCGCAGGTCGTGAATTGCCCCCGGGGCGCGTTTGCCGGCCCGGGCCTGGGCCCGGACATCGTTCAGGGCGTTGGCGATGCGGGTGTCCCATTCCGCATCGTGGCCCAGGGAGTGCCACAGCACTGGCCGGTCGGCCAGGAGTTCGGGCAGGCGGGTGGCCAGTTCCTGGATGGGGTAGGCCTCGTCCATGGCGAAGGCGTCCCGGGCGGCCTCGGGGCCGTAGCGGAAGCCGTCCCAGATTTCCCGCTCCTCGTTCTTCTCGCGGCAGAACAGGATGGATTTGGGTTCCTTGCCGCCTACCAGCACCAGGGCGGCTTCCGGCTCGGGGAAGGCGGTCAGGTACCAGAAGTAGGAATCAAAGCGGTAGGGGTGGTGGGTATCCCGATTGCGCACCCGCTCCGGAGCGGTGGGAATGATGGCCACGCCATCGCCCAGTTCCTGCAGCAGACGCTGGCGACGCTGCGAAAATGATGTGTTTGTCATTAAAAATCGCTCGTATAGCCTTGTTTATATACGACCTTTGTCGTAATGATTTGTGCCGCGGTGAGGGGTATATTGGCGCCAAAACACGACGCCGTGGGCGGAAGCTGCAAATTCTCGCGATTCACGCATCCACGCGCCCCTCGGAGACAAACCATGATTCAGAACATCCAAAAGCATGAGGCGCACAAGGAGCAGATTATCTCTCGCCTGCCCGAGGTGTGCCGCCTGGCCATCAAGGATCGCTTCGGCTCCCATGGTCCCCAATGCCTGGAATGCCGCCAACTGGTGCTCAACCATGCTAGCAACCCGGGCGAATCCCCGGCGGTAGTAGCCGACCGGGTGCGGCAGCACATGACCCTTCAGAACTGCCCCGGTGGCTCCTATCTACGCCGGGATGCCGAGCACAAGAGCAGCTGCCTCCACTCCTCGAGTTAGTGTGACGCCGGATTCCGGAGTTCCTGGTCGAGTTTGCCCAGGCGCTCCGGGGTGCCCACGTCTTCCCAGCGCCCCTGATGGAGTTCGCCGCTGACTCGGTCGTCCGTCATGGCGTGGCGCAGCAACGGCGCCAGCTTGGCCGGTTGGCCCCGTGTCAGTCCGGTGAACAGTTCGGGCCGGTACACGCCGATGCCGGCGAAGGTATGGCATATGGCACCCTCGCTCCTTACCCGCGTTCCTGCCAGGGAAAAGTCCCCGGCCGGGTGCTGGGGGGGGTTGGGGGCCAGTACCAGGTGGGCTAGATCGTTTGCCAGGGACAGGTCCCGGGTACGGCGAAAATCCCAGTCGCAATAGATGTCGCCATTGACCACCAGGAAAGGCTCGTCACCCAGTAGGGGTAGGGCCTGGGCGATGCCGCCGGCGGTTTCCAGGGCGCCCGGGGGTTCGGGGGAGTAGGTGATATCGAGGCCCCAGGCGCTACCGTTGCCCAGGGTGGTTTCGATCTGGGCGCCCAGGTGGGCGTGGTTGATCACCACCTGGGTGAAGCCAGCGGCCGCCAGGCGCTCCAGGTGCCAGACGATGAGCGCCTTGCCCCCTGCCACCAGCAGGGGCTTGGGGCAGGTGTCAGTCAGGGGGCGCATGCGTTCCCCCCGGCCGGCAGCTAGGATCATGGCGCGCATCAGAAGGTGTAGCCCACTTGCACTTCGGCCTGGGGCTCCAGCTCTTCCAGCAGGCGCAGCAGGGGACGCAGGTCGTTGTAGCGGTTGCAAGTGCGGCGCAGGTAGCCCATGACCCGGGGCATGTCCTTGAGATAACCGTCCTTGCCGTCCCGGTGGCAGAGCCGGGCGAAGATGCCCAGTACCTTGAGCTGGCGCTGGGCGCCCATCCATTCGTAGTCCCGGTAGAAATCGTCGAAATTTTCCCGTACCGGCAGGCCCGCCTTACGTGCCTTTTCCCAGTAGCGGATGACCCAGTCCAGTTCCTGGTCCTCTTCCCAGCTGATGTAGGCGTCCCGGAACAGGGACACCAGATCGTAGGTGATGGGCCCGTAGACCGCGTCCTGGAAGTCGATGATGCCCGGGTTGGGCAGGGTGACCATCAGGTTGCGGGAGTGGTAGTCCCGATGCACCGTCACCCGGGGCTGGGCAAGGTTGTTGGCGAGGATTTTGGCGAAAGCGGTTTCCAGGGTCTGGCGTTGGGTCTCATTGAGGCTGAGGCCCAGGTGCTTGGCTACGTACCAGTCGGGAAAGAGATCCAGTTCCCGGCGCAGCAGGGGCTGGTCGTAGGCGGGCAGCTGGCCTTCCTGACTGGCGGCCTGGATGGCGATCAGGGCGTCCACGGCCTCGCCGTAGAGGGCCGGGGCGGCCACCTGGGTTTCCGGATTCTCCAGGACGCTCAGGTAGGTGGTGGAACCCAGATCGGAAAGTAGCAGGAAGCCCTGGTCCAGATCGGCGGCCAGCACCTCCGGTACATGCACGCCGGCGGCCCGCAGCAGTTGTTCTACGTGCAGCCAGGGTCGGCAGTCCTCGTGCTCGGGAGGGGCGTCCATGATGATGCTCGAGGGCCGTCCGTCCTTGAAGGCGACCCGCAGGTAGCGGCGGAAACTGGCGTCGGCGGAAGCCGGGCTGATCTCCAGTTCGTCGTTTGGGAATTGCCGGGCCAGCCAGGCGTTGAGCTTCTCGTTTCGCGGCATGCCGCTTCTCCTCTGGCGAAGATGCTAAAATGCCGCGATTTTACCATCCGCGTCAGGCGAGCTTGGCCGGGCCCTCTCGAATAATCAAAATGCCTTTCCCCCGTCGCCCCTTGGCGCTCCTGTTGTGCTGCGGCTTTGCCGGGGCCGTTGTTGGCCCCCTGGCGGGGGAAGCGCACGCCCAGGGGCTGACGCCCCTGGTGGTGGATCCGACCCTGCTCGGTCTGCCGCCGGCGGCGCCGGCCCCGAAACAGCCGAGTCAGACGCCCCGGGCCGAGCCGACGCCAGCGCCGGCGTCTCCGGCCGTAGCCTCTCCTGTGGCAGCGCCCGAACCGGTGCTGGCGGAACCATTGCCGACGGCCGGCGATAGCGGTCTGGGGGAAAAACGTACCGCGACGCCGGCGGTTCAGTCCCCGGCAACGGTGGCTCCGGCAGCGGCTGCCCCCGCTGCTCCGGTGGTGGCACCTGTCGTTGCGCCGCCCGCGCGCCGCAGCGAACCGGCGCCTCCTCTAGCGCCGGCCGTAAGCGAAAGCCAACCTGCTCCTGCTTCCCCAGCCCCAGCCCCGGCTGCACTACGCCCCGCGGCGGTGGCTTATCCGGCGCCTGTCGCCAGCCGTGAAACTTCATCCGGCAAAGTCTTGGCGCCACTCCAGGTGGACCCGGCGCTGCTCGGCTTGCCCGCAGCAGTTCCCGCTACAACCGTCGCCACCCGGCCGGCGCCGGTGCGGGAAACCCTATCCCCCGCCACGGCACCTGTCGCTGCCACGACTGCCCCTGCTCCGGTTCCGGCAGCGCCAGCATCTCCCGCATCACCGCGCCAGCCAACCGCTCCGCTTGCGGCCGATTCTTCCACCGCGACGGCTACTGCCGCTCCCGTTGGGGCGCCTGCTCCGACGCCCGCTCCTGCCGCCGCGCCGGCCGTGGCGCAAACTGCAGCCGGCAATCTGGCCCCCTTCCGGGTGGACCCGGCGCTGCTGGGCCTGGCTCCGGTTGCCGGGGCTCCCCTGGTGGTCACTCCCGTCGTTGCTCCGGCCCGAGCCGGGGGCGACGCGGCTGCTTCCCTCGAGGAAGAGGGCGAACCCTCGCTCTATGGCACCCGCGATCCCGGGCCCAGCCTGTCCCTGCGCCGCGCTTCCGGCCTGACGCCCCTGCCCAAGAATGGTGATCTTCGCCCCACCTTCCTCGCTGCCCAGCGCATGTACGGCATCAGCGACCGGGAGGCGGTCATGGAGGGGGATGCCGAACTGCGCAAATCCGACACGGTCCTGACCGCTGACAAGCTGGTCTACTGGCAGGCCGACGATGAAGTCGAGGCTACCGGCAATGTGGTTTATACCCAGGAGGGTACCAAGGTCATCGGCCCGCGCCTGTTCATGCGTCTTGGGGAAAAGACTGGGGTCTTCGACCAGGCGACCTATTTCGTGCGCCAGGAAAAGAAGGTGCCGGTGTGGGGGGTGATGGGCCGGCCCATTGCCACGGGCACCCAGGTGACGGAGGGGCGTGGCACGGCGGACCGCATTGATTTCCTGGGCGAGAACCATATGCGCCTGGCCAATGCCACCTATACCACCTGTGCTCCCGGCAACAACGACTGGTATACCCGGGTGGATAACCTGGACCTGAACTACGAGCGGGAAGAGGGTGAAGGCGACCAGGGGACCCTGTACTTCAAGGACGTGCCGATTTTCTACATGCCGGGGGTGAGCTTCGGCCTCAACAATCGGCGCCGGTCTGGCTTCCTTGCGCCTACCTTCGGCAGCAACTCCGTCAGCGGCCTGGACCTGACTACGCCCTATTACTGGAACATCGCGCCCAACATGGACGCCACCATCGCGCCGCGCATCCTGTCCAAGCGCGGGATGCAGGTGGGCGCTGAGTTGCGCTACCTCAATTATGGCTACGAGGGCTATGCCCGGGGCGAATACCTGCCCAGCGACCGGCTGCGGCAGATCGATCGCTACGCCTACAATATCTGGCTGAACAAGACCAACATTGGCGATGGTTTCTCCGGGCAGCTGAACCTCAATACGGTGTCGGACGACAATTATTACACCGACCTCGCCAGCCGCATCGGTATTGGCTCCCAGACTTATCTGCTGCGCCAGGGAACGTTGACCTACGGTTCCATGTGGTGGAACGCCACGGCCAACGTGCAGCGTTACCAGACCATTCAGCCGGACCCTGCCAATCCAGTCGCCCAGCCCTATGCCCTGGTGCCGCAACTCACCCTGAATGCCCGCCGGCCTGACTATTACGGTGCGGATATTTCGCTGATGGGCCAGTACACGTCCTTCGACCATCCGACCCAGGTGATCGGCCAGCGGGCCGTGCTCTATCCCCAGGTAGCCTTCCCGCTTATCTATCCCTCGTTCTACGTGACCCCCAAGGTCGGCGTGCACGTCACCCAGTACAGCCTCTCCCGGCAAACCGAGGGGGTGCCGGAGAGCATCAGCCGCAACGTGCCCATTTTCAGCCTGGACTCCGGGGTGACCTTCGAGCGCGAGATGAGCATGTTCGGGCGGAACTTCACCCAGACCCTGGAGCCCCGCCTGTACTACGTGTACATCCCCTACCGGGACCAGAGCATGCTCAACCAGGGGAGCGTAAACTTTGATTCTGGCCTGGCCGACTTCAACTTCGCCCAGATTTTCTCGCCCAACCGCTATGTGGGCCAGGACCGCATCGGTGATGCCAACCAGTTGACCGCTGCTGTAAGCACCCGCTTCATCAACCCCCAGACCGGCTTCGAGTATTTCCGCGCCATGGCCGGGCAGCGCTACTACTTTGCCGACCAGCGGGTGACCCTGCCTGGGGAAATTGCCCGGGTGCGCAAGAACACCAACTGGCTGGGGGCGGTGACCGGCCAGGTAATGCCCAAGACCTACCTGGATGCGGCGGTTGAATACAATCCCTCGGACAAGCGCACCGACCGCCTGAGCGTGGTCGGCCGTTACCAGCCGGAAATGGGCAAGGTGTTCAATGCCGGCTACCGCTTTACCCGGGACATCCTCGACCAATTCGATGTTTCCGGTCAGTGGCCCCTGGGGCGTGGCTGGTACGGCGTCGGGCGCTACAACTATTCCCTCAAGGAAAATCGTGTCATCGAGACCCTTGGTGGCCTGGAATACAACGGCGGTTGCTGGGTGGGCCGGGTCGCGATGCATCGCTATGCCACCACTGCCGATACCTCCAGCACGACGCTCTTCTTCCAGTTGGAACTGAACGACTTCTCCCGTATCGGCTCCAATCCCCTCGATCTGCTGCGTCGTACCGTTCCCGGCTATGGCCGCATCAACCAGCCCATGGCCGATCCGGTGTTCGGCGGCGAGCAATACTGAGACTTTCCATGAAACGTTGCTTACCCTTGCTGCTGTGCCTGCTGCTTGCCTCTGAAGGGGCGCTTGCCCAGGCTTCCCGCTCGTCGCGCCAGGAGCCCCTTGAGGCTGATCGCATCGTCGCCGTGGTCAATGACGAGGTGATCACCCTTCACGAGCTGCGTTCCCGCCTGGACTCGGCCCTGAGCCAGTTGAAGCGCCAGGGCACGCCCCTGCCCTCCCAGGAGGTGCTGGAACGCCAGATGCTGGACCGCATGATCACGGACAAGGTCCAGATCCAGTTCGCCAAGGAGAACGGCATCCGCATCGAAGATGCCCAGCTGGACATGGCCCTGAACCGTATCGCCGCCAACAACAATCTGAGTCTGGATGCCTTCCGCCGGGCCCTGGAAAAGGACGGTATCCCCTTCGTCAAGTTCCGGGAGGAAATCCGCCAGGAAATGATGATCGCCCGCCTGCGGGACCGGGAGGTGGAGAACAAGCTGCTCATTTCCGAGGGCGAGATCGACAACTACCTGGCCGGTGCCAGTGCCGGCGGCGCCGCCGAGGAATTCCAGGTGGCCCACATTCTGGTGCGCTCGCCGGAAGCGGCCAGCCCCGAGCAGTTGCAGAAGCTGCGGGCCAAGGCTGAGCAGATCGTCGAGCGCCTGAACCGGGGTGAGGATTTCGCCCAGGTGGCAGCCGCCTACTCCGACGCGCCGGATGCCCTCAAGGGTGGCGACCTGGGGCTACGCCCCCTGGATCGCCTGCCGACCATCTTCGCCGATGTAGTGGGCAAGATGAAGCCGGGCCAGATCTCCGCCATCCTCAAGAGCCCCAACGGCTTCCATATCGTCAAGCTGGTGGCCAAGAAGGGGGGTGCCGCCCTGCCGCCGGTGCAGCAGACCCATGCCCGCCACATCCTGATCAAGGTCAATGAGGTGGTGTCCGAAGCCGAGGCCAAGCGCAAGCTTCTGGCGGTGAAGGAGCGCCTGGACCACGGTGGTGATTTCGCCGAACTGGCCCGACTCTATTCCCAGGACGGCACGGCCCCCAAGGGCGGCGATTTGGGCTGGCTCTATCCCGGTGATACCGTGCCCGAGTTCGAGCGCGCCATGGACAGCCTCAAGCCCGGCGAAACCACGGCCCAGCCGGTGCAGTCCATGTTCGGCTGGCACCTGATCCAGGTCCTGGAGCGCCGGGTGCAGGATGTGTCTCAGGACCGGGCCCGGGCCCTGGCCCGCCAGGCCCTGCGCGAGCGCAAGTCCGACGAGGCCTACCAGGACTGGCTGCGCCAGTTGCGGGACCGGGCCTACGTGGAATATCGCCTGGAAGAACGCTGACCCGGTGCGCCGCGGCCCCGCCGTCCCAGCCTTCATGACCATCTCCCGTCCCCTGGCCATCACCTCCGGCGAGCCCGCCGGCATCGGTCCCGAACTTTGCCTCGACCTGGCCCGGGATTGTGGTGCCCGGGTGGTCATCCTGGGGGACCGCGGGCTCCTGGCCGAACGGGCCCTGGCCCTGGGGCGTCAGGTGGCCCTGGTCGATTACCGTGCCGATACGCTACCGCCCCCCGGCGTCTTGGAGGTGCTGCACATTCCCCTGGCGGTACCGGCCCAGGTCGGCCATCTCGACCCGGCCAATGCCACCTATGTGCTGAACATCCTGGACCGGGCCCTGGATGGCTGCGTTACCGGCGAGTTCGCCGCCATGGTCACGGCGCCGGTGCACAAGGGGGTGATTAACGAAGCCGGCATTCCCTTTACCGGTCATACCGAATACCTGGCGGAAAAGACCCATACCCCCCGGGTGGTGATGATGCTGGCCGGCACCTCGCCCTTGGGCGGCCACGGCCCCCAGGGCCAGCCCGGGCCGTTGCGGGTGGCCCTGGTCACCACCCATCTGGCCCTGCGCGAAGTTCCCGATGCCATCACTCCGGCGGCCCTGGAGGAGACCCTGCGCATTCTTCACGCCGACATGGCACGCAAGTACGGCATCGCCGCACCGCGCATCCTGGTGGCCGGCCTCAATCCCCATGCGGGGGAGGGCGGGCACATGGGGCGGGAGGAGATCGAGGTCATCACCCCGGTGCTGGAGAAGCTGCGGGCCGAGGGGATGACCCTGCTCGGCCCCCTGCCGGCCGACACCCTGTTCACACCGCCCCAGCTGGCCCGGGGCGACTGTGTCCTGGCCATGTACCACGACCAGGGGCTGGCGCCCCTCAAGTTCGCGACCTTTGGCCAGGGCATCAACGTTACCCTGGGGCTACCCATCATCCGTACCTCGGTGGATCATGGTACGGCGCTGGACCTGGCCGGGACCGGCAAGGCGGATTCGGGGAGTTTGCTCACTGCTGTGGCGCAGGCGGTGGAGATGGTGCGGCGGAGTGCCGCTGGCTCTTCCGCTGTCTGAGAGGCTGCCGCCCCTTCCCCTGAAGGGGAAGGTTGGGGTGGGGATGGGGGGCTTTTCGCCTCCCGCGTGGTTGAGGCATCGACCGCTGGTTTCCGCGCCTGACGCGCGGGTTACTTTCTTTTGTTTCGCCAAAAGAAGAGTAACCAAAGAAAAGGTGACCCTCGCCACCGCCCTGGGAGCAAGGCAGGGCCTTGCTCCCAGGGTGCCCTGTGCTGCTCAGCAGGCCGGGGCGGCTGCGGAACTCGGCCTACGGCCTCAGACAGTCCTCGCCGACAGCCCCCCGTCCCGCCTCCGCTGCTCGGCGATGGCGTAAAGGGCGAAATTAAAACCGAAAGGGGCTGTTGGCCTGGGAGGCAATAGGGACGGCTATCTTGGTATTAAGGTTGGGCGAGAATGGCGTCCTTCCTGCCTGTCAGCCTTCCCCCCAAATAGCCCTGTGCGGCGCCGAGCAACGGAGCTTGGGGCGGGAAGAG
>DATEZY010000015.1:0-26517 GCA_035255085.1 Azospira sp.
GCGAACGAGGCCTGCACGAACCAAGCACCACTGCCGGCTTCCGGCGCCACCTGCTGCCCCACCGGAGGCCACCCCGGCTTCCGGTATAATCCTGCCCTTTCCCCATTTCGGCACCTTTCCCCTGGATTTTTATGGAACTCGCCAAAAGTTTTGAGCCGGCGGCCGTCGAGCGCCACTGGTACCCCCTCTGGGAAGAGCGCGGCTACTTCGCCGCCGGCCTGGACACCTCCAAGCCCGCTGACCAGTCCTTCTGCATTCTGCTGCCGCCGCCCAATGTCACCGGCACCCTGCACATGGGCCACGGCTTCAACCAGACCATCATGGACGCCCTCACCCGCTACTACCGGATGAAGGGCCACAACACCCTGTGGCAGCCGGGCACCGACCACGCCGGTATCGCCACCCAGATCGTGGTGGAGCGCCAGCTGGACGCCCAGGGCATTTCCCGCCACGACCTGGGCCGGGAGAAGTTCCTGGAGAAGGTGTGGGAGTGGAAGGAATACTCCGGCGGCACCATCACCCGCCAGATGCGCCGCATGGGCACCAGCCCGGACTGGAAGCGGGAACGCTTCACCATGGACGCCGGCCTCAACAAGATCGTCACCGAGTCCTTTGTACGCCTCTACAAGGAAGGCCTGATCTACCGCGGCAAGCGCCTGGTGAACTGGGACCCGAAGCTGCACACCGCCGTCTCCGACCTGGAAGTGGTGCAGGAGGAAGAAGACGGCTTCATGTGGCACATCCGCTACACCCTGGCGGACGGCAGCGCTACCCTGACCGTGGCCACCACCCGGCCCGAGACCATGCTGGGCGACACCGCCGTCATGGTCCACCCGGAAGATGAGCGCTACAAGCACCTCATCGGCAAGATGGTGAAGCTGCCCCTGACCGACCGGGAAATCCCGGTGATCGCCGACGCCTATGTGGACATGGAATTCGGCACCGGCGTGGTGAAGGTCACCCCGGCTCACGACTTCAACGACTACGCCGTGGGCCAACGTCACAACCTGCCGATCATCAGCATCCTGACCCTGGACGCCAAGATCAACGAGCACGCCCCCGAGAAGTACCGGGGCCTGGACCGTTTCGACGCCCGCAAGGCCGTGGTGGCCGACCTGGAAGCCCTGGGCATCCTGGAAAAGACCGACAAGCACAAGCTCAAGGTGCCCCGCGGCGACCGTACCGGTGTGGTCATCGAGCCCATGCTCACCGACCAGTGGTTCGTCGCCATGAGCAAGCCGGGCGAGGACGGCAAGTCCATCACCGAGAAGGCCCTGGACGTGGTCCAGTCCGGCGAGATCAAGTTCTATCCGGAAAACTGGGTGAACACCTACAACCAGTGGCTCAACAACATCCAGGACTGGTGCATCTCCCGCCAGCTCTGGTGGGGCCACCAGATTCCCGCCTGGTACGGCGTGAACGGCGAAGTCTTCGTCGCCCACAACGAGGAAGAGGCCCGAGCCCAGGCCGATGCCGCCGGTTACGCCGGCCAGCTGGACCGGGACGCGGACGTGCTCGACACCTGGTACTCCTCCGCCCTGTGGCCCTTCTCCACCCTGGACTGGACGCCCGAGTACCCGGCCAAGTCCAACCCGGCCCTGGACCTCTACCTGCCCTCCTCCGTGCTGGTCACGGGCTTTGACATCATCTTCTTCTGGGTGGCGCGCATGGTCATGATGACCAAGCACATCACCGGCAAGATCCCCTTCAAGCACGTCTATGTGCACGGCCTGATCCGGGACGGCGAAGGCCAGAAGATGTCTAAGTCCAAGGGCAACGTGCTGGACCCCATCGACCTCATCGACGGCATCGACATCGAGGCCCTGGTGCAAAAGCGCACTACCGGCCTGATGAATCCCAAGCAGGCCGAGAGCATCGCCAAGAAAACCCGCAAGGAATTCCCCGAGGGCATTCCCGCCTTCGGCACCGACGCCCTGCGTTTCACCTTCGCCTCCCTGGCCAGCCCGGGCCGCGACATCAAGTTCGACCTGAACCGCTGTGATGGCTACCGCAACTTCTGCAACAAGCTGTGGAACGCCACCCGTTTCGTGCTGATGAACGTGGAAGGCCACGACCTGGGCATCAACGCCCCGACCGAGGCGGCCTGCGGCGGCAGCGGCGCCCTGGAGTTTTCCTTCGCCGACCGCTGGATCGTCAGCCACCTGCAGCAGGTGGAACAGGAAATGGCCAAGCACTTCGAGGAATACCGCTTCGACCTGCTGGCCCAGAGCCTCTACCGTTTCGTCTGGGACGAGTTCTGCGACTGGTACCTGGAAATCGCCAAGGTACAGATCAATGGCGGCAACGAAGCCCAGGCCCGGGCCACCCGCCGCACCCTGGTGCGCGTGCTGGAGACCATCCTGCGCCTGGCCCACCCGCTGATTCCCTTCATCACCGAGGAACTGTGGCAGGCCGTGGCCCCCATCGCGGGGCGCAAGGACGCCGAGTCCATCATGCTCACCCGCTACCCGGAAGCCAACCCGGCCAAGCTGGACCAGGCCTCGGAAGCCCAGGTCGCCCTGCTCAAGGAGCTGGTGGGCGCCTGCCGCAACCTGCGCGGCGAGATGAGCATGTCCCCGGCCACCAAGGTGCCCCTGCTCGCCGTCGGCGACAAGGAAATGCTGGCTCGCTTCGCCCCCTACCTGGCGTCCCTGGCCAAGCTTTCCGAAGTGCAGATCGTGGACGACATCTCCAGCGACGAACCGGCCCCCGTCTCCGTAGTCGGCGACTTCCGCCTGATGCTCAAGGTGGAAATCGACGTGGCCGCCGAGAAGGAACGCCTGGCCAAGGAAATCGCCCGCCTGGAAGGGGAAATCACCAAGGCCAAGGCCAAGCTCTCCAACGAAAGCTTCGTCGCCCGGGCCCCGGAAGCCGTGGTGGCCCAGGAGAAGGAGCGCCTGGCCAACTTCAGTGCCACCGTGGAAAAGCTCAAGCCCCAGCTGGAAAAGCTGAACAAGGCCTGATCGCCCTGGCAGCAAGCAAAACGCCCCGGCTGGTCCGGGGCGTTTTTATTTTGTGGCGGGGTAGTTGTGGCGGGGAGTGGAACAAGGGAAACAACGAGGAACTGAGGGGAATAAAGAGAATGGCCCCAGCCCTCTTCGCCGGGAGGCAATACTGATGCCGTTACACTGACCCTGCACCTGAAGATACCCGTCCTTATTGGCTCCCAGCCCATGGACTGAAAACCGGCTAGGGCGCCAGGGTCACCGGCACCAGGCCGCGCAGGGCATTGCCCATGTAGATCGCCTCGCCCCCCTGCAAATCCGCCAGACTCAGCACCCGCTCCGTCGCTGCACCGGATTCCAGCAGGCGCCGCCGCAGGATGCCCGGCAGCAGGCCGCAAGCCAGGGGCGGGGTATACAGCCGGCCGTCGATACGGGCAAAAACATTGCTGCGTGCCCCTTCGCTCACTTCTTCCCGCTCATTGAGAAAGAGGGCGTCGAAACCACCGGGTAAGGCCATCACCCGCTGCAACTCGGCATCGTAGAGGGCCCGGGCAGTAGTCTTGTGGCGCAACAGATAACGACGGGAGTCGAGCCGATGGGGCGACAGCAGCACCTGCCAGGGCCCGCCCCCTTCCTCCAGGGG
This sequence comes from Azospira sp., assembly GCA_035255085.1. Taxonomy (GTDB): domain Bacteria; phylum Pseudomonadota; class Gammaproteobacteria; order Burkholderiales; family Rhodocyclaceae; genus Azospira. The sequence continues at coordinate 3,589 of DATEZY010000015.1, forward strand.
AACCGCCGTCAGGCGCAACTGGCCGGCCTTGTCCAGGGTCAGGCGTACCCGGAAGCGCCCCGTGGGGTGGCCGGCCGCAAGCTCCGCCAGGGCGGTCAGCACCGCCCCGTCGTCGTGGGCAAAGCCCAGGGCTTGGGCCGAGGCCGCCAGGCGCTGGCGGTGCAGCACCGCATCGGGGAAAAGCCCATCGGCCAGGAGCAGGGTTTCGATCAGCTGGAAGCCAGGATCCAGGTCGGTCAGGAAACGGGCCTTGAGCAGGCACTCCCGGTACTCCCGGGCCGGCTCGGAGTCGATGACGATGCCACTGCCCACCCCCATGCGTCCGCTGCCGTCAGCCGACAATTCCAGGGTGCGGATGGCGACGTTGAGGCGGAAATCGCCATCCGGCGCCACCCAACCCAGGCTGCCGGTGTACAGCCCCCGGGGCCCTACCTCTAGCTCCCGGATGATCTGCATGGCCCGCACCTTGGGCGCCCCGGTGATGGAGCCGCAAGGAAAGAGGGCCCGCAGCACCGCCGCAAAATCCGCCCCTGGCCGATTGGCCTGCATGTCGGCCACCACGGTGGAGGTCATCTGGAACAAGGTGGGATAGGTTTCGATACGGAAAAGCTCCTCCACCCGTACGGCCCCCGGTGGCGCCAGGCGCCCCAGGTCGTTGCGCAGCAGATCCACGATCATCACGTTCTCGGCCCGGTCCTTCTCCGAAGCGGCCAGGGCCACCCGCAGGGCTTCGTCCTCGGCCCCATTCCGGCCCCGGGGCGCGGTGCCCTTCATGGGCCGGGTGATCAGGCGCTCGCCCTGACGCTCGACGAACAGCTCCGGTGACAGGGAGAGGATGGTGGCCAGGGGCGTCAATACCAGCCCCCCCAGGGACGTGGGCTGGCGCCGGCGCAGGCCGGCGTAGAGCGCCAGGGGATGGCCGAAGGCGGTGAAATGCAGGGGGAAGGTGAAATTGACCTGATAGCAGTCCCCGGCTGCGATGTAGTCGCGGATGCGCGCCACGGCAGCAAGATAATCCGCCTCGGCCAGGCCCGGGACCAGGTCGGCGATGCCACAGACCTGGTCCGCCGCCGGCAGGGCGGCAACGCCAGCTGCCAGCCAGGCATCGAGGGCAGCGGTATCGAGCCATTGACGCCGGGCAAAGCGCCAGACATGCCCCAGGGAGCCCTTGGCTGCCAGGCCGGAAGCCGGCTCCAGCACGCCCGCCAACTCGTAATTGAGGGCCACCACCGTCCACGCCCCTTGGGCAGCAGACTCTGCCACCAGGGCCTCGGCCCGCGCCAGGTCGGCCGCATCAGCCAGGGAGAGGGCGGCGGTGAGTTCGGTGAACAGCCAAGCCCCGCCGGGCTGCTCGAGCAGGGCAAAGGCCGCCGGCAGGGGCGTAATCATGGAAAAAGTGCAGGAAGGCTGGGCCGCTTACTTGCGCTTGAACAGGAACTCGAACACCTTGTCCTGTTCAGAGGACGCCAGCAGTTCGTTGCCAGTCTGCTTGGCGAAAGCCTGGAAGTCCTTCACCGCCCCCGGGTCCGTGGCCAGCACCCGCAGCAGCTGGCCCGTCTGCATCTCCGCCAGGGCTTTTTTGGTGCGCAGAATGGGTAGGGGGCAGTTGAGGCCCTTGACGTCGAGTTCGCGGTCGTAGTTCATGAAGGCATCGGTGAGCAAAAAACAGAAGGTCGGATTCTAGCGCCAATTGCTACAAGGCATCGGTCAGGAGCCGCCCGGCACGACGCGCAACGTGCAGCCGTCCCATGGCCGTGGCTGCTACTGCCGCTTCTTCATCTCCTCCGCCTGGCGGGCCCGGAGTTCCCGCAGACGGGCGTCCACCACCGACATTTCGTAGAAATTCCCGTCTCCCGCCTGCTGGGCCAGCTGCAACTGCTCGATGGCCGGCAGGGTCTGCCCTTGGAGGGCATAGAACTCGGCCTGGGCCCGGTGCTGCTGCAGGCGGCGCCCCATGGCGGCTGCGGTCTTGGCCTGCAGGCCGAACAGCTTGTAGTCCTGGGGATAGAGCTGCTGCTGGGTCTCGATGAAGGCCAGGGCCCGCGGATACTGGTGGTCGGCCAGCAAGGCCTCGGTATAGCCGTAAATCAGCGCCTTGGAGAAGGGCGAGTTTTTCAGGCCAGCGCGATAGATGGCGACGGCCCCGGCATGATCGCCCTGGGCGCTGCGGATTTCTGCTGCCAGATTCTCCACCATGGGCGAGGCGACCTTGAGGCGGCGCAGGGTCTGCATCTCCCGTTCCGCTCCAGCGTAGTTGCGGCCCCGCAACTGGGCCCGGGCCAGGCCGTAATGCACCGCCGCTTCGTTGGCGAACTTGCGCTCCTTGAGCAAAGCCTCGAAGTCCGCCTGTGCCTCCTGGGGCGTTCCCTGCTGGGCGCGCAGCTTGGCCCGCACCAGGTGGAAGTCCAGGCTGTCCGGAATCTGCTTGTAGGGCGCCTGCTGGGCCCGGTTGTGCATGTCGGCGATACGTTCGGTATTCAGGGGGTGGGTGCGCATGTAGGCCGGGGCATTATTTTCGTAGAGCCGAGTAGCCTGCTGCAGGCGCTGGAAGAAATCCCCCATGCCGCGCACGTCGAAGCCGGCCTTCTGCAGGGTCTGAAAGCCGATGCGGTCCGCCTCCCGTTCGAAGTCCCGGGAGAAGGCCAACTGGGACTGCACCACCGCCGCCTGGGTACCGGCCATGGTCGCCATGGCGCCGTTGGCGCTGTTGCGTGCGGCCAGCAGGGCCAGGGCCATGGCGATCATGGCCACCGTGGATTGCTGCTTGTCCTTGGCGATACCTCGGGCCAGGTGATGCTGGGTGACGTGGGAAATTTCGTGGGCCAGCACCCCCGCCAGTTCCGACTCGGTCTGGGCCGACATGAGCAGGCCCGTATTCACCCCCACATAGCCGCCGAAGGTGGCGAAGGCGTTGATGGTGGTGTCGGCCATGGCAAAGAAGGTGAAGCCGAAGGCCGGGTCCGGGCTGGCGGCCACCAGGCGACCACCGATCTGCTCCAGGTAGGCGGTGATCTCCGGATCATCCAGATACTGGGGATCCCGCAGGCGGATCTCGTTGATGATGCTCTCCCCCACCTGCTTTTCCATCTGGGGCGAAAGCTCGCTCTGGGCAGCATCGCCCAGATCCGGCAGGCCATCGGCCAGGACGGGCGGCGTCAGCACCAGGGATGCGGACAACAGCAAGGCCAGCGGCCGCATCAGGCGGGGCTGAGCGAAGAACGCACGGGGGGAGCGAATCATGGAGGAGCCGGATTTCACGGAGAAAAAATCATGGTGCTATGATACCGCGCTTCCCCTGCCCGTTCCCCCACGCCATGGCCAACGACCCGAGCTTTACACAATTTACACATTTCGATGCCGCCGGCCAGGCCCACATGGTGGACGTGGGCGACAAGGTCGAAACCCAGCGCCGCGCCGTGGCCTGCGGCAGCATTTTCATGGAACCGGCGACCCTGACCCTGATCCAGAGCGGCAGCGCCAAGAAGGGCGACGTCCTGGGCATCGCCCGGGTGGCCGCCATCCAGGGTGCCAAGCGCACCGCCGACCTGATCCCCCTGTGCCATCCCATTGCCCTGACCCGGGTGACGGTGGAACTGAACCCGGATCCGGAGCGCTCCGCCGTTCATTGCACCGTCACTGCCGAATGCACCGGCCGTACCGGTGTCGAAATGGAAGCCCTGACCGCCACCAGCGTCGGCCTGCTCACCATCTACGACATGTGCAAGGCCGCCGACCGGGGCATGCGGATCGAAGGCATTCGCCTGCTGGAAAAGGCCGGTGGAAAATCCGGCCACTGGACGGCAGAAGGCTAGGCAAGACAGCCATGGATCCCCTGCGCCGCCTGCTGCTCCGGGGCTCAGCCCTGCCCGCCCTGAGCGCCCTCGTCGGTACCGGCCTGCTGACCCCGGTACGGGTGCTGGCCGCCGACTGGAACCGCAACGCCTTCAACGCCACCTCCCTGGCCGACGCCCTGAAGGCCTATGGCACCCCGGCAGCGCCGGAGAGTCGTGAAATCGTCATCAACGCGCCCGAGGTGGCGGAAAACGGCGCCCAGGTCCCCATCGAAATCAGCGTCAATCTGCCCAAGGTGCAGAGCATCGCCATCTTTGCCGACAAGAATCCCCTGCCCCTGCTCGCCAGCTTGGAACTCTTCCCCGGCGCACTCCCCTACTGGCGGCTGCCGGTAAAACTGGCCGAGACCACCCGGGTCCGGGTGGTGGTCAAGACGGAGAGCAAGACCTACAGCGCCAGCCGGGAGGTCAAGGTGACCATCGGCGGCTGCGGCAATTAGGCGACAACGAAGAGGCAAGCATGGCTGAACCGATCAAGATCCGCGCCGTGCAGCAGGGCGAACACGCCGAAATCAAGGTCCTGCTGCAACATCCCATGGAAAACGGCATGCGCCATGACCCCAGGAGCGGCACCCTGATCCCGGCCCACTTCATCCAGACCTTTACCCTGGCCATCAATGGCAAACCCATGCTCCAGAGCCAGCTCAACACGGCGGTTTCCGCCAATCCGGTGATGGCCTTCCGGCTGCTCGGAGTCAAGGCCGGGGACCGGGTCAGCGCCGCCTGGAAGGACAATCGCGGCGACAGTCGCAGCGACGAAGCGGTGGTGACCCAGGGCTGAGCCAACAGCTCCGCCCCCAGCTGCCGCACAAAATCGGCGGCCACAAAGACAAAGAGCCCGCCTGGAAACCAGGCGGGCTCTTCTATGCTACGAATCCGAGGCTTAGGCCTTCTGGATATTGGACGCTTGCTTGCCCTTCGGGCCCTGCGTCACGTCGAAGCTAACCTTCTCGCCTTCCTTGAGGGTCTTGAAACCGTTCATGGTGATGGCGGAGAAGTGAGCGAACAGATCTTCGCTACCATCATCCGGGGTAATGAAACCGAAACCCTTGGCGTCGTTAAACCACTTAACCGTACCAGTTGCCATAGTGCTACATCCTTCTAAATAAACTTAAACCGGGAACTACTTTGCGTTGTCTCCCCGACGGGCATGTTTGGATTTCAAGGACGGCATGCTACGGCACTAGGTGACACAAGACAAAACCAGTACGGCTTGAAGCCAAACACAGCAAGCTTTTTACGCTAAGTTGTTTGCATACGTCAACAACTTTCAGCGGCTTTGTTTTACCACCCCTCGGCAAGCCATGATTCTTGCCCCTCATGCCGGTAGCAAAGGCAAGCGGGTACTGGCTTTGGACTTCTATTGCAGATTGGCAAAACCTGTTTAGAATTGGGCGCATGGCCACTATGCACGAAGACAGTCGCAGCGGCGTCGTCACTGAAAAAGCGACATCCCGGGTGAAGCCGCCTCCCATGTACAAAGTACTGCTCTTGAACGACGATTTCACGCCCATGGATTTCGTGATTCTGGTGCTGCAAAAGTTTTTTGCCATGAGCAGAGAACAAGCAACCCAAATCATGCTCAAAGTTCACAACGAGGGCCGTGGGTTGTGCGGGGTGTACCCGCGCGACATCGCCGCCACCAAGGTTGAGCAGGTCGTTGCATTTGCACGCCAGAACCAGCATCCACTGGTGTGCGTCATGGAGGAAAACTGATGATTGCGCAGGAATTGGAAGTCAGCTTGCACATGGCCTTTGTCGAGGCCAGGCAGAAGCGCCACGAGTTCATCACCGTGGAGCATCTGCTGTTGGCCCTGCTCGACAATCCCTCTGCGGCCGAAGCGCTACGCGCCTGCGCTGCCAACATCGAGCATTTGCGCCGCGACCTGGGCAATTTCATCACCGAGCACACGCCCACCGTGGCGGGCGACGACGAAATCGACACCCAGCCGACCCTGGGTTTCCAGCGCGTCATCCAGCGTGCCATCCTCCATGTCCAGTCCTCCGGCAAGAAGGAAGTCACCGGCGCCAACGTGCTCGTCGCCATCTTTGGCGAAAAGGATTCCCATGCCGTCTACTTCCTGCAAAAGCAGGGGGTGACCCGGCTCGACGTGGTCAATTTCATTTCCCACGGCATCAGCAAGGTAGCCCAGCCGGCCAAGGCGGAAACGGAACAGGAAGTGGACAGCGAAGGCCGGCACGATGCCGGCCCCCTGGAAAGCTTCACCATCAACCTCAACGCCCTGGCCCTGCAAGGCAAGATCGACCCCCTCATTGGCCGGGAGAAGGAGCTGGAGCGGGTCATCCAGACCCTGTGCCGCCGGCGCAAGAACAACCCCCTGCTGGTGGGCGAAGCCGGCGTGGGCAAGACAGCCATCGCCGAAGGCCTGGCCCGTCGCGTGGTGGAAGGCGTGGTGCCCGACATCCTGGCCAATGCCAACGTCTACGCCCTGGACATGGGCGCCCTGCTGGCCGGCACCAAGTACCGGGGGGATTTCGAGCAGCGTCTCAAGGGCGTGCTCAAGCAGTTGCAGGACAACCCGGACGCCATCCTGTTCATCGATGAGATTCACACCCTGATCGGCGCCGGCGCCGCTTCCGGCGGCACCCTGGATGCCTCCAACCTGCTCAAGCCGGCCCTTTCCGGCGGCCAGCTGAAGTGCATCGGCGCCACCACCTACACCGAGTACCGGGGCATTTTCGAGAAGGATCACGCCCTTTCCCGTCGCTTCCAGAAAATCGACGTCAATGAGCCCAGCGTCGCCGAGACCGTGGATATCCTCAAGGGTCTGAAGACCCGCTTCGAATCCCACCACGGCGTCAAATACTCGGCGGCTGCCATCAACTCCGCCGTGGAACTGTCGGCCCGCTTCATCACCGACCGGCACCTGCCGGACAAGGCCATCGACGTCATCGACGAGGCCGGCGCGGCCCAGCGCATCCTGCCCAAGTCCAAGCAGAAGAAGGTCATCGGCAAGCTGGAGATCGAGGACATCGTCGCCAAGATCGCCCGCATTCCCTCCACCCATGTCTCCAGCGACGACCGCACTGCGTTGAAGAACCTGGACCGGGATCTGAAAGCCACCGTCTTCGGCCAGGATGCGGCCATCGACGCCCTGGCCAAGGCCATCAAGATGGCCCGTTCCGGCCTGGGCAACCCGAGCAAGCCCATCGGCGCCTTCCTCTTCTCCGGCCCCACCGGCGTCGGCAAGACCGAGGTGGCGCGCCAGCTGGCCTACTGCATGGGCATCGAGCTGACCCGCTTCGACATGTCCGAATACATGGAGCGCCATGCCGTCTCCCGGCTCATCGGCGCCCCTCCGGGCTACGTCGGCTTCGACCAGGGCGGCCTGCTCACCGAGGCGGTGACCAAGAAGCCCTATTGCGTGCTGCTCCTGGATGAAATCGAGAAGGCCCATCCGGACATCTACAACATCCTGCTGCAGGTGATGGACCACGGCACCCTGACCGACAACAACGGCCGCAAGGCGGATTTCCGCAACGTGGTGATCATCATGACCACCAACGCCGGCCAGGAAACCCTGCAGAAAAGCACCATGGGGTTCACCACGGAGAAGAAGGCCGGGGACGAAATGGCGGACATCAAGCGCCTGTTCACCCCGGAATTCCGCAACCGGCTGGATGCCATCATTTCCTTCAAGTCCCTGGACCACGAAGTCATCCTGCGGGTAGTGGACAAATTCCTCATGCAGCTGGAAGAACAACTGCACGAGAAGAAGGTGGAGGCCATCTTTACCGACGCGCTCAAGGAACACCTGGCCGAAGAAGGCTTCGATCCGCTCATGGGCGCCCGTCCCATGGCCCGCCTGATCCAGGACACCATCCGTTCCTCCCTGGCCGACGAACTGCTGTTCGGCCGTCTGTCCCACGGCGGCAAGGTGATCGTGGACCTGGGGAGCGACGGCAAGGTGAAGCTGAGCTTTGCCGAGGAAGCCGAAGCCGTAGTCTGATCCAAAGGCGAGGCGCCGGCCGGGCATAGCGCCCGGCCGGCGCCGCGTCCATTCAACCTGCCGGCCCAGCGCCTATTCAGGCAGCCGGCCCATAACCGACCGCCCCCCGGGCGGCATAGGGAGACCCTAGATGACTTTCGCCACCCCCGACCTCTGCGACGCCAACGAACCTGCCATCGGCACCACCCTGCAGGTGGTTGCCCCCATGTTCCAGTGCTACGGCGCCCGCCCCCGCTTCTCCGGCCAGATCGTGACCCTCAAGATTTTCGAGGACAACTCCCTGGTGCGCGAAGTCCTGGGCCAGCCCGGCAAGGGCAAGGTACTGGTGGTGGATGGCGGCGGCTCCCTGCGTTGCGCCCTGGTGGGCGACCAGCTGGCGGTGCTGGCCCACAAGAACGGCTGGGAAGGCATCGTCGTCTATGGCTGCATCCGGGATTCGGGGGCCATCAACGCCATCGATATCGGCATCCGCGCCCTCAACACCCATCCCCAGAAGAGCATCAAGAAGGGCGTCGGCGACCAGGGCCTGGCGGTCACCTTCGGCGGCGTTACCTTCCGCCCCGAACAGTGGCTGTACGCCGACGAGGATGGCGTCCTGGTGAGCAGCACGCCCCTGCTCTAAACCGCAGCAATCACGTGGAGGCCCACTGCCATGGGCTTCACCACTCTCAGCCGGCGTGTTCTGCTTCTGGTGGTCCTGGCCACCCTGCCGCCCCTGTTGTTTTCCTTTATCGTCTATTGGCAGAGTCGGACAGAGGCGATTCAAGGCATGGAGGCCAACCTCCGCCAGTTGGCGAAAATCGCCCTGGCGGATGAACGCCATGTGGTGAACTACACCCGGCAGCTCCTGCGCATCATGGCCAACGCCAACGATGTCCAGGATCTCCGGGGTGACGACTGCAACCAACTGGCCCAGCGCCTGCTGGCGACCCAGAGCCTCTATGCCAATTTCGGCGCCGTCACGGTTAACGGCCAGGTGGTCTGCAGCGGCCACCCTGCCGGCCAGGACGTCAATATCGCGGACCGGGCCTGGTTTCGCGAGGTCCTGAAAACCCGTCAATTTTCGCAAGGCCAGTACACCACCGGGCGCATCTCCGGACGCCCCGGTGTCACCTTCGGCTACCCCCTGATGGAAGCGGATGGCAAGCTGCGGGGCGCGGTCTTTGCCGCGGTCAGCCTGGAATGGTTCCACCAGCTCATTGCCGGCATGGATGTACCGCCGGGATGGGTGATCACGGCCTTCGACCAGGAAGGCAAAATCCTGGCCCGGGAGCCAGACTCCCTGCGCTGGACCGGCCAGACCCTGCATGACACCTTTCGCGCCGCCCAGGCCCGACCGGGCGAAATCGTCATCCGCGACGGCCTGGGGGTCGATGGGATACAGCGGCTTTACGCCATCACCCCGCTGACGGCAGGCCTGGAGAACATCTACATTTCCATCGGCGCTCCCCAGGAAAAAATCATGGGGGACATCAACCGCCAGTTCCTGCTGCGTTTTGGCCTGCTCCTGCTGGTCGCCGCCAGCGCCGCGCTCCTGGGCTGGAGCGGCATCCACCGTTCCGTCGTCCTCTGGGCCCAACGCCTGGGCGACGCCGCCCGCCGCGTCGGCCAGGGCAAGCTCGACGTCCAGGCCCAGGCCCCCAGCCGGCTGCGGGAACTGGCCGAACTGACCGAGACCTTCAACGCCATGGCCGCCAATATCGCCGCCCGGGCCAAGCAGCAGGAAGCCGACGCCCGCCGCATCGCCGAGCTGAACCGGCTCTACGCCCTGCTGAGCGGCATCAACCGGGTCATCGTCGCCACCCCCACGCGGGAAGAACTGTTCCTGCGCATCTGCCACGTTGCCAAGGAAGCCGGGGGCATGCAGTGCGCCTGGATCGGCGAGCCGAATCACCGCCGCCAGGCCATAGAGGTAGTCGCCAGTACCTGGCCGGTAGCCCCCGAACCCCTGGACGGCACCGGGCCTTTCGCCGGCGCCCTGCGCAGCGGCGAGCTGGGCATCTGCAACGATGTCCGCAACCTCCCGGCCTCGCCCTGGCGGGACAAACTGCTGGCCGAAGGACTGCTGGGCGCCGTCGGCATTCCCCTGCGCCAGTCCGGGGAAATCATGGCTGTGCTGGCCCTGCACACCGAGCAGCCCGGCTTCTTCGACCGTGAGGAAATCGCCCTGCTGGAAGAGCTGGGCCGGGACATTTCCTACGCCCTGGATGCTCTACTGGCAAGGGAGCTGCAGGAGCGGGCCAGCGCCGAACTGCAGCGGCTCAACGAACAACTGGAACAACGAGTCACCGAGCGCACCACCGCCCTGTCCCTGGCCAATGCCAGGCTCACGGCCTATGCCGCCGAGGTCGAGGACCTCTACAACCACGCCCCCTGTGGCTACCATTCCGTGGACGCCAACGGTGTGCTGCAGAGGATCAATGATACGGAATTGGGCTGGCTGGGGTACCGACGGGAAGAAATAGTCGGGCAACTCAAAGTGCGCGACCTCCTCGCCCCTCATTGCCGCCCGCTGTTCGATGCCACTTTCCCCGGTTTCAAGGCAACCGGCCAGCTCCGCACCCTGGAAGTCGACTTTTTACGCAAGGACGGCTCCCTGCTGCCGGTGGTCCTCAGCGCCACAGCCGTAAGCGGCCCGGATGGCTCTTATCTGCGCAGTCGTAGCACTTTGTTCGACAACACCGAGCGCCAGGCCAGAGAGCGGCAGATCGCCAGCCTCAACCGTGAGCTGGAGCAACGGGCGGCGCGCCTGGAAGCGGCCAACCGGGACCTGGAAGCTTTCTCCTATTCCGTCTCCCACGACCTCAAGGCACCCCTGCGCGCCGTGGCCGGCTTCGCCCAGATTATCGACCGGCGCTACCGCCAGGAGCTCCCAACGGAAGGGCAGCACTACCTGGACAATATCGTCGTCGCGGCGCAACGCATGGGCCAGCTCATTGAAGACCTGCTGCATTACTCCCGCCTGGGGCGCCAGGCGGTGCGCTGCGAAGCCACGCCCCTGGCGCCGCTCCTCGCCCGCATCCAGGAAAAATTTTCCCAGACCCTGGAGCAGTACCAAGCCCATCTCGACATCGCCCTCCCCCTGGCGACGCCCCTGGGCAACGCCACCCTGCTCGAACAGATCCTGAGCAACCTGATCGAGAACGCCATCATCTACCAGCCCGCCGGGCAGGCCCCGCGCCTAGGCGTGAGTTCGGAACGGGAGGGCGACTGGGTGCTGCTGCGGGTCACGGACAACGGCATCGGCATTCCCCCCGAATACCGGGAAAAGGTCTTCGAAGTCTTCCAGCGCCTCCACGGCGAGGACACTTACCCGGGTACCGGCATTGGCCTGGCCATCGTGCGTAAGTCGGCCCAGCTCATGGGCGGCGAAGTGAGCCTGGACTCCCCGGTCGACGGCGGCAGCACCTTCACCCTGCGCCTGCCGGCGCCGCCCGAAGGCAATGCCCATGACTGAGGCCAGCACCATCCTCCTGGTGGACGACAACCCCATGGATGTGGAGCTGACCCTGGCCGCCTGCCGGGAGGCCCACCTGGACAGTTGCATCCACGTGGCCAGCAGCGCCCAGGCAGCCCTGGCCTATCTTTGTGACCGGAAGGGCAGCACCCGGCAGAGTGCCGGGCCATTGCCGGACCTGATCCTGCTCGACCTGAAAATGCCCGGGGAGGACGGCTTTGCAGTGCTGCGCCAGATCAAGACGGCCCCCGGGCTGCGCCGCCTGCCGGTGATCATCCTCACCTCTTCCCGGGAGGACGGGGACCGGGCCCGGGCCTACGACAACGGCGCCAACAGCTATATCGTCAAGCCCGTGGCCTTCGGTGCCTTGCTCGACGCCTTGCGGCAAATCCACGCCTACTGGTTCACGCTCAACGCACCGCCACCCAAAGCCTGAGGTCCCTCCCCGCAACTCTTCCTCGCCGCCATTTTCTTCGTCCCAGGATGCGGCAACGCCCACCCATTTCATTTCACTCCAGCGAATGGCGTTTCACATCGCAAAATATAAATCGCAACAAATTGTTTTTTTGGAAAAAAATAATGTCTTGTGTCTTATATAAGACATGCGTTGCTCTGCAAAAACAGCGCTATACTTTTTCCCCATCGGAGCACAGGAAACGTCACCACGACACTGGCCTCCGAATTCTTCCGCAACATTATTTATAGAGGAACCGAACATGACTACTCGCGAACAGCAAATCGCCGCTCTGGAAAAGGATTGGGCCGAGAACCCCCGTTGGAAGGGTATCAAGCGGGGCTACACCGCTGCTGACGTGGTGCGTCTGCGCGGCTCCTTCCAGGTCGAGCACACCCTGGCCCGTCGCGGTGCCGAGAAGCTGTGGAACCTGGTGAACAACGAGCCCTACGTCAACTGCCTCGGCGCCCTGACCGGCGGCCAGGCCGTGCAACAAGCCAAGGCTGGCATCAAGGCCATCTACCTGTCCGGCTGGCAAGTTGCTGCTGACAACAACGAATACGCCGCCATGTACCCGGACCAGTCCCTGTACCCCGTGGATTCCGTGCCGAAGGTCGTTGAGCGCATCAACAACGCCTTCAACCGCGCCGACGAAATCCAGTGGTCCAAGAACATCAACAAGGGCGATGCTGGCCACGTTGAATACCACCTGCCCATCGTGGCTGATGCTGAAGCCGGTTTCGGCGGCGTGCTGAACGCCTACGAACTGATGAAGGCCATGATCCGCGCTGGCGCTGCTGGCGTGCATTGGGAAGACCAACTGGCTTCCGTGAAGAAGTGCGGCCACATGGGCGGCAAGGTGCTGGTTCCCACCACCGAAGCCGTGCAGAAGCTGATCGCTGCCCGTATGGCTGCCGACGTCTATGGCGTGCCCACCCTGGTGATCGCCCGTACCGACGCTGAAGCTGCCGACCTGATCACCTCCGACTACGACGAGAACGACAAGCCCTTCCTGACCGGCGAGCGCACCGCCGAAGGCTTCTACAAGACCAAGAAGGGTCTGGAGCAGGCCATCTCCCGCGCTGTTGCTTACGCCGAGTACGCCGATCTGGTGTGGTGCGAAACCGGCACCCCGGACCTGGAATTCGCCCGCAAGTTCGCCGAAGCCGTCCATGCCAAGCACCCCGGCAAGATGCTCGCCTACAACTGCTCTCCTTCCTTCAACTGGAAGAAGAACCTGGACGACGCCACCATCGCCAAGTTCCAGAAGGAACTGGGCGCCATGGGCTACAAGTACCAGTTCATCACCCTCGCTGGCATCCACTCCATGTGGTACAACATGTTCGACTTGGCCCAGGATTACGCCAAGCGCGGCATGTCTGCCTACGTGGAAAAGGTGCAGGAGCCCGAATTCGCTGCCCGCGACCGTGGCTACACCTTCGTTTCCCACCAGCAGGAAGTCGGTACCGGTTACTTCGACGAGATCACCACCGTGATCCAGGGCGGCAAGTCCTCCGTCACCGCCCTGACCGGCTCCACCGAAGAAGAACAGTTCCACTAATCACGGAACTCAGGGGGCCCCGGGTCAAAAGCCTGGGGCTCCCGCACCGGCCTGCGCCGGACACAGAATTGCATCATCCCTTATCCTCTTGCTTGGGGAACAGGCCGACGCCCACAAGGCGTCGGCTTTTTTTATGGGCCGTCACAAAAAGAACCATGACATCGGGACGGCAACGCGGAAAAATGGCTCCTCCCGCCATTTCCCGCCGCCTCGCTCCCTCTCGCCCCCGGTCATGAACGCTGCCAATCTCGCCCGACTACTCCTGCTTGCCGCCATCTGGGGCGCCTCCTTTCTATTTCTGCGCCTCTCCGTGCCGTCTTTCGGTACCGTCTGGACGGTGGAAGTCCGGGTATTCATCGCGGCCACCTGCCTGATGCTCGCCGCCCGCTGGATGGGACAATCCCTGCACCTGAAGCGTAACTGGCGCCAGTTCCTGATCATCGGCCTGTGCAACTCGGCCCTGCCCTTCCTGCTCTTTGCCTATGCCGCCCAGAGCCTGGGGGCCGGCCTGCTCTCCATCCTCAATTCCACCTCACCCCTCTTCGCCGCGGTCATCGGCGCCCTGTGGCTGCGCCAGCCCATCCGCCCGGCGACCATCATCGGCCTGGTGCTGGGCCTGGGGGGCGTCGCCATCCTGGCCTGGGACAGCCTGCAGGGCAGCAGCGGCGCCAGTCCATGGCTGCCCCTGCTGGCGGCCGCCATGGCCCCGTCGGCCTACGCCTTTGCCAGCGTATACAGCCGCCACCATGGCAGCAACATCACCCCCCTGGCCACCACCCAGGGCAGCATGATCTTTGCCGCGCTGCTGGTACTGCCGGTGGCTTTGGCCCAACCCCTGCCGGCCAGCCCCGCTGCCACGGCCTGGGGAGCCCTGCTGGGCCTGGCCGTGCTGTGTACCGCCTGGGCTTATCAACTCTATTTCAAGCTGGTGCACGAGGTCGGCCCTCTGGGGGCCCTCTCGGTGACCTTCCTCATTCCAGTATTCGGCGTACTGTGGGGAGGGTTGCTGCTGGGGGAAAAGCTGGGCACCCACCTGCTCCTGGGCGGCTCCCTGGTGCTCCTGGGGACGGCCTTGGCCAACGGGCTGGTGAAGTGGCCCCGGCTGATCCGGGCCCGGGTGAACTAGGCGCCTTGGCGGCGGGCCACGGCAGCGGCCAGGGCCAGGATTTCCGCCCCTTCATCAGCGGAGAAGCCCGCCGGCAAGGCCGGCCGCCCCCCGCCTTCCAGGGCGGCCCGCACCGAGCGGCCGAGGAGGCCGGCTTCGGGCAGGATGGGGCCGAAGAAGCGCAACTCCCCGGCGCGAATCACCGCCAGGGTGGGGAAGGTCTCCACATCCAGGCTGGGCAGGGCGTCGGCCGCATCTTCCACATCGATCCAGGCCCAGGCCGCCGCGCTGTCTACCGCGACCGTGGCCGTCGCCGCTTCGAAGCCCCGGCAGACCCCGCACCAGGCGGCGCAAAGCAGCAGGACCACGGCTTCGGCGGACGCGGCCTCCCCTTCCAGATCCAGGTCCTGGAAACGCAGGAGTGACGGGGTAGCGGGCAAGGTGGTCATGGCAAGGGCGATGGCTGGAAATGGAATAGCAGGGAACGGACGCCATTGTCGCGCACTCCGGCCCCGGGTGCGAATGGCGTTGGTGGGGATGGCCGTCAGGGGGCCCCGGGTTGCCAAGGGGCTTCGCTCTGCGGATAATCCGCCCTCCCGCAGGAGAGTGGGGCCGGCCAGCGTTTCTGCCCGCCCCCGCCGAAGGCGCAAGCTCCCATAATCGCTCAGGCACCCGGAACTGCGGATTTCATGATTTGCCGACTGGAGAGCGGTCGACCGGCAATACCGGTGCGGCCCACCGAAGGGGCAGGGTCACGGCCACCAGGTCGGGAGCCGAAACTCTCAGGTACAAGGACAGGGGGAGAGGCAATGCCGGCGCGGATCTGCCGTGATCCGTGACGCCGGCCTGCACTCTGAAAGGCTCTCCCGCCATGCTCTGCCACGCCCCAATACCGGCGCCCCTGCCGGCCATTCCCATGCTGTCCCGCCCGTCTTTCCTGGCTTCCCTGACTCTACGGGAGGGCCTGGAATGCTGACTACCATCTACATCATCGCCATCACCGCCGAAGGCATGTCCGGCGCCCTGGCGGCCGGCCGGCGCAACATGGATATTTTCGGTGTGGCCTTCATCGCCTTCGTCACCGCCCTGGGCGGCGGCACCATCCGCGACATGGTGCTGGGCCACTTCCCCATCGGCTGGACCCAGCATCCGCCCTACATCTATCTGGTCATTTCTGCCGGACTCCTGACCACGGTGCTGGCGCGCTTCATGCACCACCTGAAGACCGTTTTTCTGGTCCTGGACGCCTTGGGCCTCATCGCCTTCTCCCTGATCGGCTGCGAGGTGGGCCTGAGCATGGGCTACGCGCCGGTGGTGGTGATCATGGCCGGCATGATCACCGGCATTTTCGGCGGCATCCTGCGGGACGTGCTGTGCAATCAGGTGCCCGTGGTCTTCCGCCAGGAACTCTACGCCAGCGTTTCCCTGGCGGTATGCGGCCTCTACCTGATCCTGCGGGACATGGGTGTCGGCACGGAACTCAACACCCTGATCAGTTTCGCCCTGGGCCTGGCCCTGCGCCTGGCCGCCATCTGGCGCGGCTGGCAGCTGCCCACCTTTTCCTACCGGCAACGCTGGGATTAAGGCCTCCTCTCTCCCTACCCCTGGTTTGCGCTGGCCATCGATTCTTCTGATGGCCCTGCCGAAATACGGAACAAGGCCTGATGGCCCCGGTCCATTTCAGCGGAGGGCGCTGGCAGATCGAGCAGCGCGGCAAGACAAAAGAGGAGAGAGACCATGAGCCAACGCAGCATTCGCGACATCATTCAAGGTCAGGCCCTGTTCACCACCCGCGCTGACACCACGGTGCGGGACGCCTGCTGCCGCATGGCCGAAGCCCGGGTCGGCGCCATACTGGTGGTGGAGCCGAGCGGCCTGCTGAAAGGCATCTTTACCGAACGGGATGCCCTCAACCGGGTACTGGCCCGCTCCCTGGACCCGGATACCACTCCCTTGTCCCAGGTCATGACCCCCGATCCCCGCAGCGTCGACGCGGAACACCCCCTGGGCTACGCCCTGCACCTGATGCACATCGGCGGCTACCGGCACATGCCGGTGACGGAAGACGGCCGGCCCATCGGCATGGTGTCGGTCCGGGACGCCCTGGGCACGGAGATTGTCACCTTCGAGCGGGAACTGGAAGATTTTGAAAAGATCGCGGTAGCGTTGTGAGCCGGCGACCGCCGCCCCGCCTCACGGGGCGGCGGATTGCCATGGAGGACGGCTAACATTCCGATCCACGGCCCGCCCCAACCCAGCGCCGCCCATCCGGCAACGACAAGGCACCGGCTCGTCCCTGGTGTCGTTCCCCTAGCCCGGGGCCTGCCAATAGCCCGGGTTGCCGTAGGTGTTCTTGAGGAAATCGATGAACAGCCGCACCCGCAGGGGCAAATGGCGACGCTGGGGAAAGACCGCATAGATGCCCACCGGCGGCGCCGTCCATTCGTCCAGAACGGAGACCAGCTTGCCGTCGGCGATGTCGCTGCCGATCTCCCACAGGGAGCGCCAGGCCAGGCCATAGCCGGCCAGGGCCCATTCGTGCAGCACCGCACCGTCGTTGCATTCCAGGGTACCCGCCACCTTGAGGCTGAGGGTCTCGCCCGGCCGCTCCGGATGGCGGAAGGTCCAGCCCCGCTGCTGGGGCAGGGACAGGCAGTTGTGCCGTGCCAGATCCTCCAGGGCCAGGGGCCGGCCGTAACGCTCCAGGTAGGCGGGGCTGGCCACCACCAAACGGCCCATTTCCCCCAGCTTCAGGCTCACCAGGCTCGAGTCCGCCAGTTCGCCGATGCGCACCGACAGGTCGATGCCCTCATTCACCAGATCCACCAGGCGGTCCGTCAGGTCCAGGTTAATGCTCACTTCCGGGTTGCCGGAGAGGAAATCCGCCACCAGGGGCGCCACATGCTTGCGCCCGAAACCGGCGGGAGCGGAAACCTTGAGGTGGCCGCTGGCCTTGACTCCGCCCAGGCTAACCGAAGCCTCGGCATTGGCCAGGTCATTGAGGATGCGCTGGCAGTCTTCCAGGAAGGCCGAGCCCTCGAAGGTGAGGGACAGCTTGCGCGTGGTGCGCACCATCAGCTTCACTCCCAGGCGGGCTTCCAGGGCATCCAGGCGGCGGCCGATGATGGCCGGAGTGACGCCCTCCATGGCCGCCGCCGCCGACAGGCTGCCCTTGCCGGCCACGTTCACGAAGGCGGAAATCTGCTTGAAGGCGTCCATGGCATTCGATACTTAAAGTAAAAGATCAATGTGCACAATCCTAGCTTATCTTTTACCTCCAGCAATAATAAACTTCAGTTCGTCGGCTGCATCAGCATGGCCACTTCCCCAGGTTCCCAAGGGGGAAATGGCCAAAAACGGGACCGCCCTCACCCCAACCCCAAGAGAGAAATGACCATTACCGCTCCTGCCATCCAGGCCATCGCCTTCGACGCTTACGGGACATTGTTCGATGTCTATTCCGTGGGCGCCGTGGCGGAACAACTCTATCCCGGCCGGGGCAGCGAGCTGACCACCTTGTGGCGCGACAAGCAGATCGACTACAGCCGCATTCGCAGCATGAGCGGCCGCTACAAGCCCTTCTGGGAAATCACCCAGGACGCCCTGGATTTTTCCGCCCGCAAGCTTGGGCTCGACCTGGGCGAGGCCCAGCGCTCCCGGCTGATGAACCAGTACGCCTGCCTTTCCGCCTTCCCGGAGAACCTCTCCGCCTTGAAGGAGCTGAAGGCATTGGGCCTGCCCCTGGCCATCCTGTCCAACGGTACCCCGGCCATGCTCGACATCGCCGTCAAAAGCGCCGGCATGAGCGGGATTTTCGACCACGTGCTGTCGGTGGAAGCGGTGCAGAAATACAAGACCGCCCCCGAGGCCTACCAGCTGGGCGTGGACGCCTTCGCCCGGAAGCCGGCGGAAATCCTCTTCGTTTCCTCCAACTGCTGGGATGCCTGCGGCGCCACCTGGTTCGGCTACAGCACCTTCTGGATCAACCGCTCCGGCCAGCCCCTGGAGGCCCTGGACGTCGCACCGACTGCGACAGGCCACCGGCTCACCGACGTGGTGGCCTGGGTGAAGGGCAAGCGCTGATGGACGCCCAGACCATGGCCCTGGTGGGAGGTGGCGCCTTTATCGCCGGCGGCATGAACGCCATGGCCGGCGGCGGCACCTTCTTCTCCTTCCCCGCCCTGCTCGCCGCCGGCGTGCCCCCGGTGATGGCCAACGCCAGCAACACCGTGGGCCTGTGCCCGGCCAGCCTGATCAGCGCCTGGGCCTACCGGCGCGAGGCACTGCGCCATGGCAAGTGGGCACTGCTGCTGATGGTGGTTTCCTTCCTCGGCGGTATCAGCGGCGGCCTGCTGCTCCTGGCCACCAGCAACGAATCCTTCTCCCGCCTGATTCCCTGGCTGCTGCTGGTGGCCACCACCCTGTTCGCCTTCAGCGGCCAGGTTTCCCGGCTGGTCAAATGGACCAAAACCCGCTTCGGTGGTGACGCAGAAAAGCGCAACCCGGGCGGCCCCGGCGGCGCCCTGTTCCAGTTCATCGTTGCCGTCTACGGCGGCTTCTTTGGCGCCGGCATGGGCATCCTCACCCTGGCCGCCCTGTCCATCCAGGGTTTCGAGGACATCCAGGAAATCAACGCCCTGAAGAACCTGACCTCCGGCATCAACTATTTCGTCACGGCGGCCACCTTCATCATCGCCGGGGCCGTCAGCTGGCCCCACACCATCGTCATGCTGATCACCGCCATGGCCGGCGGCTATGCCGGGGCCTCCGTGGCCCGGCGCCTGCCGGCCCAATGGTTGAAGCGCCTGGTCATCACCGTGGGCGCCGCACTAACGGCAATTTATTTTGCCAAAGCTTACTTCTGAACCTTTTTGTTGATTCAAACCAAGGAGAGACCATGAGCCTGAACCTGCCCGCCGGTGTGCAAATCACCGCCCCCATCCAGCCCCAGTACGAAAGCATCCTGACCTTTGAAGCCCTGGAACTGGTCGCCAAGCTGCACCGCGCCTTCGAAGGCCGCCGCCAGGAGCTGCTGAAGAAGCGCGTCGAGCGCCAGGCCCGTATCGATGCTGGTGAAATGCCCGACTTCCTGCCCGAAACCAAGCACATCCGCGAAGGCGACTGGAAGATCGCTCCCCTGCCCAAGGCCCTGGAGCGTCGTCGCACCGAAATCACCGGTCCCGTCGAAGCCAAGATGATCATCAACGCCTTCAACTCCGGCGCTGATTCCTACATGACCGACTTCGAGGATTCCAACTCCCCCAACTGGGACAACCAGATTCAGGGTCAGGTGAACCTGTACAAGGCTATCCGCCGCGAACTGTCCTTCAAGAACGAAGCCGGCAAGGAATACAAGCTCAACGACCAGATCGCCACCCTGCAGATCCGTCCCCGCGGCTGGCACCTGGATGAAAAGCACGTCCTGGTGGACGGTCAGCGCGTCGGCGGCGGCATCTTCGACTTCGCCCTGGTGTTCTTCCACAACGCCAAGGAACAGATCGCCCGCGGCGCCGGCCCCTTCTACTACCTGCCGAAGATGGAATCCCATCTGGAAGCCCGCCTGTGGAACGACATCTTCGTCATGGCCCAGGACCACATCGGCCTGCCCCAAGGCACCATCAAGGCTACCGTGCTGGTGGAAACCATCCTCGCCACCTTCGAGATGGAAGAGATCCTCTACGAACTGCGCAACCACTCCGCCGGTCTGAACGCCGGTCGTTGGGACTACATCTTCTCCTGCATCAAGAAGTTCAAGAAGAACAAGGACTTCTGCCTGGCCCAGCGCGGCGTCATCACCATGGAAGTGCCCTTCATGCGCTCCTACGCCCTGGCCCTGGTGCAGGCCTGCCACAAGCGCGGCGCCCCCGCCATGGGCGGCATGAGCGCCCTGATTCCCATCAAGAACGACCCGGTGGCCAATGAGAAGGCCCTGGCCGGCATCCGCCACGACAAGGCCCGCGACGCCCGCGACGGCTTCGACGGCGGCTGGGTGGCTCACCCCGGTCTGGTCTCCATCGCCCACGAAGAGTTCGTCAAGGTCCTGGGCGACAAGCCCAACCAGTGGGAAAAGCAGGTGGAAGGCTCCTTCGGTCCCAAGGACTGGCTCAACTTCCAGCCCGAAACCCCCATCACCGAAGCCGGCCTGCGCAACAACATCAACGTCGGTATCCACTACCTGGGTTCCTGGCTGGCCGGCAACGGCTGCGTGCCCATCCACAACCTGATGGAAGATGCGGCCACCGCCGAAATCTCCCGCTCCCAGGTATGGCAGTGGGTGGTCTCTCCCAAGGGCATCCTGGACGACGGTCGCAAGGTCACCGTGGAAATGGTGCGCCCCATGATCGCCGAGGAACTGGCCAAGGTGAAGGCCACCGTCACCGCCCAGGGCGAGAAGACCGAGACCTACGACCAGGCCGCTGAAATCTTCGACAAGATGAGCCTAACCCCGGACTACCCGGAGTTCCTCACCCTGCCGCTGTACGAAGCCATGGCCTAAGCCTTCGGCCAAGCCCAGCAGCAACAAAAACGCCCCGGCATCCCCGGGGCGTTTTTTATTCCAGGTTCGCTGTTGGCGAACTGCGAACCCCCTGGCGCAAGGCGCCTACTCCCCCAGGATCGCCGCCACCGCAGCCGCGAAATCGTCCACCACCCGGGCCGGGCGGATGTCGGGATCCTCCTCGTCCGCCGGGCGGAACTTGCCGGTGCGGACCAGCATGGCGGGAATGCCCGCCGCCTGGGCGCCGCCGATGTCGTCCCGCAGGTCGTCGCCGATCAGCACCGCTTCCTCCGGCGCCACGCCCAGTTCGGCCAGGGCACCGAGGAAGAAGGGCGCGGCGGGCTTGCCGACGATCTCGGCCCGGGTGCCGCTGGCGTACTCCAGGGCGGCGACGAAGGCCCCCAGGTCCATGGTCAGGCCGTCGGGCTCCTGGAAGTAGCGGTTGCGCGCCATGGCAATCAGGGGCCGGCCGCCCATGACGAGGCGGAAGGCAGTATTGAGCTTATCGAAAGTGAAATGGTGGCCCGCATCCCCCAGCACGACGGCGTCGGGCTCGGCGTGGCTCGGGCCGACTTCGGCGGCGATGTCCGGATGCACCAGGTAATGGGGATGGAGGCCCCGCTGCCGTACCAGCTGGGCGGTGGCGAGCACGGCAGTCTGGATTTCCTCTGCCGCCACCTCGAAGCCCAGGCGGTGGAGCAGGCGCACCAGGGCAGCCCGGGGCGAGCGGGTAGTGTTGGTGAGAAAGCGCAGGGGCAGCCCCGCCGCCCGCAGCCGGGCCAGGGCGGCTACGGCTCCGGGAATGGACTGGTCGCCCACGTGCAGCACCCCGGCCAGGTCGATGAGCACTGCCCGGGGCGGAACAGCCACGGGCAGGCGGAGGGCCGAGGTCGCTTCAGCCATGCAAACAGGTATTGAGTTGATCGACCACTTCCGCCCAGTCCGCATCCTCGAGGATTTCTTCCCGCAGGAAGGCCGCTTGGGCCGGCGTCCAGAAGGGGGCCTCGGCCAGGGGCAGACTTTCCGGCAGATGGGCGTGGGCGGCGATAAAGCCGTTGATGGCCGCCGGGTCGGACGGCAGGCCGAGTTGGGCAAAGAGGTTGCCCAGGCTGTGGGTAGCGAAATCCATGATTGACCTCCCGATATGGATGGACACAAGCTTGCACCTGCGCCGATTATCCTCCGGCGCAGCCCTGACATCACTATAGAACCCGGCGCGGGAAACGAGTTCAGCCTCCCCGGCCCCAAAAAGAATAAGCCCCATGGAAATCCTCATCGACATCATCCTCAAGGCTGGCCGCTCTGCGGTGGAGCTTTCCCTCTTCATCCTGCTGCCGGTGATGGTGGTGATGCTTTCCCTGATGCGCCTGCTGGAAGCCCGAGGCGTGGTGGATCGGGTGGTGGCCTGGCTGGCGCCGTTTCTCAAGCCTTTCGGCCTCACCGGCCTGGGGGTGTTCGCCGCCCTGCAGATCAACTTCGTCAGTTTCGCCGCCCCCATGGCCACCCTGACCATGATGGAACAGCGGGGTGCCTCGGACCGGCACATCGCCGCCACCCTGGCCATGGTCTTTGCCATGGCCCAGGCCAATGCAGCCTTCCCCATGCTGGCCATGGGCCTCAATTTCGGCACCACTCTGGTGTTCTCCCTGATCGGCGGCCTGGCGGCGGCTGCCGCCACCTACTACCTGTTCGGCCGGGGGCTTTCCGCCGCGGAGGCGACGGTGGATGAAACGCTGCACCACCCGGTAGCCGAGACCGCCAAGGGGCTGTTGGACGTGATCAACCGGGCCGGGGCCGAAGCCTTCAAGATCGCCGTCGGTGCCATTCCCATGCTGGTGCTGTCCCTCGTGGCGGTGACGGCCTTGAAGCGCTTCGGCGCCATCGACCTGCTCACCCAATGGCTGACCCCGGTGCTGGCCCTGGCCCACATCGACCCGATCCTGATCCTGCCCAGCCTGACCAAGATCCTGGCCGGCGGCACCGCCATGATGGGGGTGATGGACGACATGCTGCGCCACGGCCAGGCCACCGTCG
>DATEZY010000016.1:0-13957 GCA_035255085.1 Azospira sp.
AGATGGTCATGCCTGGCGACAACGTGTCGATCACCGTCAAGCTGATCTGCCCGATCGCCATGGAAGAAGGTCTGCGCTTCGCCATCCGTGAAGGCGGTCGTACCGTCGGCGCCGGCGTCGTGGCTAAGATCATCGAGTAATAGGTATCAGGTTGTAAGTGAAAGCGCCCCCTCCCTGGGGCGCTTTTGTAGTCTCTGCTGCAGGGGCGTAGCTCAATTGGCAGAGCGTCGGTCTCCAAAACCGAAGGTTGGGGGTTCGAGACCCTCCGCCCCTGCCATCCAATAAGACCCGAGATCAATGGCCGACAAGATCAAGTTTGCGCTGGCGCTTCTATTGCTTGCTGCTGGCGTGGCTGCCTTTTACATGCTTTCCCAGCAGGCGATGATCCTGCGTGTCCTGGTTGTTCTCGTCGGGGTTGCCGTCGCGGCAGCTGTGGCTTGGAAGACCGAGCCAGGGCTGCGTTTCTTCGTCTTCGCCCAGGAGGCGATAGCTGAAACCAAGAAGGTGGTCTGGCCGTCCCGCAAGGAAACCTTGCAGACGACCGGGATTGTTTTTGCCTTCATGGTTGTGATGGCCATTTTTCTCTGGCTGACCGATAAGAGCCTGGAATGGGTGCTCTATGACCTGGTCCTGGGCTGGAAAAAATCATGAGCAAGCGCTGGTATGTAGTTCACGCCTACTCGGGCTTTGAAAAGAGCGTACAGCGTGCCCTGGTGGACCGGGTTCAGCGCGCTGGAATGGAAGACCTGTTCGGCCGCATTCTTGTGCCGGTCGAAGAAGTGGTCGAAATGAAGTCGGGTCAGAAGAGCATTTCCGAGCGCAAGTTCTTCCCGGGCTATGTGCTCGTGGAAATGGAAATGAACGACGACACCTGGCACCTGGTCAAGAATACCTCCAAGGTCACCGGCTTCGTCGGTGGTACCGCGACCAAGCCGACGCCGATTTCCGAAAAGGAAGTCGATAAGATCATGCAGCAGATGCAGGAAGGGGTGGAGAAGCCCCGTCCCAAGGTGCTGTTCGAGATCGGCGAAGTGGTGCGGGTCAAGGAAGGTCCCTTTACCGATTTCCACGGCTCCGTGGAAGACGTCAATTACGAGAAAAACAAGCTGCGCGTGTCTGTGACCATTTTCGGTCGTGCTACGCCGGTGGAGCTGGAGTTCGGTCAGGTCGAAAAAGCCTAAGGGCGACCTGAGCGGGCTCCGCTCGCGTTTGTGGGTGCCGGACCCCTAATCCCGGAAGAGGAGCGTCAGTAGTCGGCTGCGGTCGGCGAACCCGCGCTACCACTCATTAGCATAGGAGCCATCATGGCCAAGAAAATTATCGGCTACATCAAGCTGCAAGTGCCGGCCGGCAAGGCGAACCCCTCGCCCCCCATCGGTCCCGCCCTGGGTCAGCGCGGTTTGAACATCATGGAATTCTGCAAGGCCTTCAACGCCCAGACTCAAGGTCTGGAGCCGGGCCTGCCTATTCCCGTGGTGATTACCGCCTTCGCGGACAAGTCTTTCACCTTCATCATGAAGACCCCGCCCGCCACCATTCTGATCAAGAAGGCGGCTGGCGTGCAAAAGGGTAGCCCCAAGCCCCATACCGATAAGGTGGGCAAGCTGACCCGTGCCCAGTGCGAAGAAATCGCCAAGGCAAAAATGCCCGATCTGACTGCAGCCGATATGGACGCAGCGGTTCGCACCATCGCGGGCAGCGCCCGTTCCATGGGTATCACGGTGGAGGGTCTCTAAAATGGCAAAACTGACCAAGCGTCAAAAGTCCCTGCAGGGCAAGATCGACAGCAACAAGCTCTACGCCGTTGCCGATGCACTGACCCTGGCTAAGGAAACCGCCGTCGCCAAGTTCGACGAATCCATCGACGTGGCCGTGAATCTGGGCATTGATGCTCGTAAATCCGATCAGTTGGTGCGCGGTTCCGTCGTGCTACCCGCTGGTACCGGCAAGACCGTGCGTGTCGCCGTGTTCGCCCAAGGTGACAAGGCCGAGGCCGCCAAGGCTGCTGGCGCCGATGTGGTCGGTTTCGACGATCTGGCCGAGCAGGTGAAGGCCGGTAATCTGAACTTCGACATCGTCATCGCCACTCCCGATGCCATGCGCGTCGTCGGTCAGCTGGGCCAGATCCTCGGTCCCCGTGGCCTGATGCCGAACCCCAAGGTCGGCACCGTGACCATGGACGTCGCTACTGGTGTGAAGAACGCCAAGGCTGGTCAAGTTCAATACCGTACCGACAAGGCCGGTATCATCCACGCCACCATCGGTCGCGCTTCCTTCCCCGTGGAGAAGCTGCAGGAAAACCTGAAGGCGCTGATCGATGCGCTGAACAAGGCCAAGCCTGCTTCTGCCAAGGGCCAGTATCTGAAGAAAATTGCCGTTGCCAGCACCATGGGCCCCGGCGTGCGTGTGGACCAGGCATCCCTGGTCGCAGGCGCCTAAGTAATTTAAGAACTTTGGGCCGTCGTCGACGCTGTAAAGCGGAGGCGGCGGATCGTCAAAGACCGCAGGTGTACAGAGGGGCGTTGCTTAACAGCTTCGCCCCACTGGCTTAAGTGCCCGCCCGTTGTGGGGTGGCCTGCGCAGACGGTGCTCCCGAACAGGATTTTGCGTTTTCCCTTTGGCGGAATGCGTGCTCCTGATTCAGGTCGCCGTGGGTGCGGTGAGATTTGATGAAAACTCACCGTGAGTTGACTTGAAAGGAGGAAGGACTCTATGGGTCTCAATCTTAATGACAAAAAAGCCGTCGTGGCTGAGGTGTCGGCACAGGTAGCCAAAGCCCAGACCATCGTTGTGGCCGAATACCGCGGTATCGAGGTGGCTCACCTCACTCTGCTGCGGAAGAAGGCTCGCGAGTCTGGCGTTTATCTGCGTGTGTTGAAGAACACCCTGGTGCGTCGCGCGGTGGCGGGTACTCAATTCGCCGGCCTCGCCGAGCAGATGGTTGGTCCGCTGATTTATAGCGTGTCCGCCGATCCCGTGGCTGCGGCCAAGGTCCTCAACGACTTTGCCAAGACCAACGACAAGCTGGTGCTGAAGGCCGGTTGCTATGCCGGTAACGTTCTCGACAAGAGCGGCGTGCAAGCCCTGGCCTCTATCCCGAGCCGCGAAGAACTGCTGGCCAAGCTGCTGGGCGTGATGAAAGCCCCGGTTTCTGGCTTTGCCGTGGCCCTGGGCGCTCTGGCCAAGCAGCGCGAAGAATCGGCTGCTGCCTGAGCTGGCTCGTTGAACCTTTGCTTACCAAATTCGAATTAGGAGTTTATTAACATGGCAATTACCAAAGAAGACATCCTGGAAGCCGTTGGCGCAATGACCGTTATGGATCTGAACGATCTGGTCAAGGCCTTTGAAGAGAAGTTCGGTGTTTCCGCTGCCGCTATGGCCGTGGCTGCCCCCGGCGCCGCCGGTGCTGGTGCCGCTGCTGCTGAAGAGCAAACCGAATTCACCGTGATCCTGGCTGCTGCCGGCGACAAGAAGGTTGAAGTCATCAAGGTCGTCCGCGCTGCTACCGGCCTGGGTCTGAAGGAAGCCAAGGACGTCGTCGACGGCGCTCCGAAGGCTGTGAAGGAAGGCATCTCCAAGGCTGATGCTGAAGCCCTGAAGAAGCAGCTGGAAGAAGCCGGCGCCAAGGTCGAAGTCAAGTAATACCGACCGGCCGATGCTGGGCTGACGGCAGTTTTGCCGTCAGCCCTTTTGTGCTTTTCTGAAACGGGGTTCTAGTTTCGTTTCACCAGGCACCGCAACAAGCAGTACCCAGCAGTTCGCAGCATCCACGTAACAGCGTGCAAACGCAAGCGTGACGCGGGCCCCGTGCCCCGGCCCTTACGTTTGTCCGTTGCTGCTTTCGGGGCAACCCGAAAGTGCCAACTTCCCTTGAGGAATTTTGCTTTCTGAGCTCGGAGCGACCATGACCTACTCCTACACCGAGAAAAAACGCATCCGCAAAAGTTTCGCCAAGCGCGCTAGCGTGCTCGACGTGCCTTTCCTGCTGGCTACCCAGTTGGAATCGTACACGGCGTTTCTACAAGCGGATCTCCCCGCTGCCAAGCGCCGCACCCAGGGCTTGCAGGCGGCTTTCGGGTCTATTTTTCCGATCGTCTCCCATTCCGGCAATGCCCGCCTGGAATTTGTCAGCTACCAGCTTGCCGAGCCGGCCTTCGATGTGAAGGAATGCCAGCAGCGCGGTCTGACCTTCGCTTCCGCCCTGCGCTCCAAGGTGCGCCTGGTGATCATGGACCGGGACGCTCCGGATACGATCAAGGAAGTTAAGGAGCAGGAAGTGTACATGGGCGAAATTCCGCTCATGACCACTACCGGCTCCTTCGTCATCAATGGTACCGAGCGGGTAATCGTCTCCCAGCTGCACCGTTCTCCCGGCGTGTTCTTCGAGCACGACCGCGGCAAGACCCATAGCTCCGGCAAGCTGCTGTTCTCCGCCCGCGTGATTCCCTACCGCGGCTCCTGGCTCGACTTCGAATTCGATCCCAAGGACTCCCTGTTCTTCCGCGTTGACCGCCGTCGCAAGATGCCGGTGACCACCCTGCTCAAGGCCATTGGCATGAGCAACGAGCAGATCCTGGCTGAATTCTTCGAATTCGAAAACCTCAGCCTGCTCAAGAGCGGTGCTGATTTTGAACTGGTGCCGGAACGCCTGCGCGGTGAAACCGCCCGCTTTGACTTCTGCGACAAGACCGGCAAGGTTATCGTTCCCAAGGACAAGCGCATTACCGCCAAGCACATTCGCGAACTGGATGCTGCCGGCGTCAAGCACATCGCCGTCCCCGATGACTTCCTGATTGGTCGCGTCATGGCCAAGACCATCGTGGACAAGGACAGCGGCGAAATCATCGCCAACGCCAACGACGAAATCACCGAGTCCCTGCTCGCCAAGCTGCGTGAGGCTGGCGTCAAGGACTTCCAGACCCTGTACATCAACGATCTGGACCGGGGTGGTTTCATCTCCAATACCCTGCGTGCTGACGATACCGCCACCCGCCAGGCCGCTCGCGTCGCCATCTATCGCATGATGCGCCCGGGCGAGCCGCCCACCGAAGAGTCCGTGGAAATCCTGTTCCAGGGCCTGTTCTATTCGGATGAGCGTTACGACCTGTCGGCTGTCGGCCGCATGAAGTTCAACCGCCGTATCGGCCGTGCCGATATCGTTGAATACAAGGTCATGATCAACAGCGCTTCCTCCCGTAGCGAGGCTGTGGCCAAGGGTGTGGCCGAGGCTCTGGGCGTGTCCCTGGCCAGGGCTCAGGAGCTGCTCTCCGAGCTGCATTACGGCCCCCGCGCCGCCGCCGAGAATATGACGGAAGCTGATGCTCAAGCCCTGGCGGCCAAGCTGAAGGCCCTGGGCGCCAACGTCGAGGTGCGCGAGCAGCTGACCCTGTCGCCCCGCGACATCGTCGAAGCCATCAAGATCCTGGTTGAACTGCGCAACGGTCGCGGCGAAATCGATGACATCGACCATCTGGGTAACCGTCGTGTGCGTTCCGTCGGCGAACTGGCCGAGAACCAGTTCCGTGCCGGCCTGGTCCGCGTCGAGCGTGCCGTCAAGGAGCGCCTGTCCCAGGCCGAATCCGACAACCTGATGCCCCATGACCTGATCAACGCCAAGCCCATCTCGGCCGCGATCAAGGAGTTCTTCGGCTCCAGCCAGCTCTCCCAGTTTATGGACCAGACCAACCCCCTGTCCGAAATCACCCACAAGCGTCGCGTTTCCGCTCTGGGCCCGGGCGGTCTGACCCGGGAGCGCGCCGGCTTCGAGGTGCGCGACGTGCACCCGACCCACTATGGCCGTGTTTGCCCGATCGAGACGCCGGAAGGTCCGAACATCGGTCTGATCAACTCCCTGGCCCTGTTCGCCCGCACCAACACCTACGGCTTCCTGGAAACCCCCTACCGCAAGGTGGTGGACGGTAAGGTGACCGACCAGATCGAATATCTGTCGGCCATCGAGGAAGGCAACTACGTGGTGGCGCAGGCCAACGCCGACCTGGACGCCAATGGTGCCCTGACCGATGACCTGGTGACCTGCCGTGAAAAGGGTGAAACCATCCTGGCCGAGCCCTCTCGCGTTCAGTACATGGATGTGGCCCCCGGCCAGATCGTTTCCGTCGCCGCCTCCCTGATTCCCTTCCTGGAACACGACGATGCGAACCGGGCCCTGATGGGCGCCAACATGCAGCGGCAGGCCGTGCCCTGCCTGCGTCCGGAAAAGCCCGTGGTCGGCACCGGTATTGAACGCACCGTGGCGGTGGACTCCGGTACTGCCGTGCAGGCCTTGCGCGGCGGTCTGGTGGACTACGTGGATGCATCCCGCGTCGTGGTTCGCGTCAATGACGACGAAACCGTGCCGGGCGAAGTGGGTGTGGATATCTACAACCTGACCAAGTACACCCGTTCCAACCAGAACACCAACATCAACCAGCGTCCCCTGGTGAAGATGGGCGACATCATCGCCAAGGGCGACGTGGTGGCCGACGGCGCTTCTACCGACAAGGGCGAACTGGCCCTCGGTCAGAACATGCTGATCGCCTTCATGCCTTGGAACGGCTACAACTTCGAAGACTCGATCCTGATCTCCGAGCGCGTGGTGGCGGAGGATCGCTACACCTCCATCCACATCGAAGAACTGACCGTGGTGGCCCGGGATACCAAGCTCGGACCCGAGGAAATTACCCGCGATATCGCCTCCCTGGGCGAAGTGCAGCTGTCCCGCCTGGACGAGTCCGGCGTGGTGTACATCGGTGCCGAAGTCGAAGCCGGCGACGTGCTGGTGGGTAAGGTCACCCCCAAGGGCGAGACCCAGCTCACCCCCGAAGAGAAGCTGCTGCGTGCCATCTTCGGTGAGAAGGCTTCCGACGTTAAGGACACCTCCCTGCGCGTGCCGTCCGGCATCGCTGGTACCGTCATCGACGTGCAGGTGTTCACCCGCGAAGGCATCGAGCGCGACAAGCGCGCCCAGTCCATCATCGACGACCATCTGCGCGTCTATAAGACCGACCTGGCCGACCAGATGCGGATCGTGGAGCGGGATACCTTCGCCCGGGTGGAGCGCCTGATCACCGGCAAGCCTGCCAACGGCGGTCCGAAGCGCCTGGCCAAGGGTACGGCCATCGCCAAGGATTACCTGGACGGCATCGAGCCCCATCATTGGTTCGACATCCGCATGGCCGACGAAGAAGTCGCCCAGCAGCTGGAGCAGCTCAAGGAATCCCTGGAGCAGACCCGCAAGGACTTCGACATCGCCTTCGAAGAGAAGCGCAAGAAGCTGACCCAGGGCGACGAACTGCCCCCGGGCGTGCAGAAGATGGTCAAGGTCTACGTGGCTGTGAAGCGCCGCCTGCAGCCTGGCGACAAGATGGCCGGTCGTCACGGTAACAAGGGTGTGGTGTCCCGCATCGTGCCGGTGGAAGACATGCCTTACATGGCCGACGGCCGTCCCGTGGATATCGTGCTGAACCCCCTGGGTGTGCCGTCCCGGATGAACGTGGGTCAGATTCTGGAAGTGCACCTGGGCTGGGCTGCCAAGGGCCTGGGCTTCAAGATCGGTGACATGCTGCAGGCCGGCGCCAAGGTGGCTGAAATGCGCAAGTTCCTAGATCAGATCTACAACAGCCAGGGCAAGTCCGAGAACCTCGACGAGCTCAACGATGCTGAGATCATGGAACTGGCCGAAAACCTGAAGGCTGGCGTGCCGTTTGCCACCCCGGTGTTCGACGGTGCCGACGAAGCGGAAATCAAGGCCATGCTGAAGCTGGCCGGCCTGCCCGAATCCGGTCAGATCACCCTGCACGACGGTCGTACCGGCGATGCCTTCGAGCGCCAGGTCACCGTGGGCTACATGCACTACCTGAAGCTGCACCACCTGGTGGATGACAAGATGCACGCCCGTTCCACCGGCCCGTACAGCCTGGTGACCCAGCAGCCTCTGGGCGGTAAGGCCCAGTTTGGTGGCCAGCGCTTCGGTGAAATGGAAGTGTGGGCCCTGGAAGCCTACGGTGCCGCCTATGTGCTGCAGGAAATGCTGACCGTCAAGTCGGACGATGTGAACGGCCGGACCAAGGTTTACGAGAACATCGTCAAGGGCGAGCACAAGATTGACGCCGGCATGCCGGAGTCCTTCAATGTGCTGGTGAAGGAAATTCGCTCCCTGGCGATCGATATCGACCTGGAGCGCTTCTAAGCGCTCCCTGGCAAACACGTTACGTAATAATTTTGGGTTCTCGCCCCGGTTGGAGTGAACGATGAAAGCACTGCTCGATCTGTTTAAGCAGGTGTCCCAGGAAGAAGAATTCGACGCGATTACCATTAGTCTCGCGTCTCCGGACAAGATCCGGTCCTGGTCCTACGGCGAAGTGAAAAAGCCGGAAACCATCAACTACCGCACCTTCAAGCCCGAGCGTGACGGCCTGTTCTGCGCCAAGATCTTTGGCCCGATCAAGGACTACGAATGCCTGTGCGGCAAGTACAAGCGCCTCAAGCACCGCGGCGTTATCTGCGAAAAGTGCGGCGTTGAAGTGACCCTGGCCAAGGTGCGCCGTGAGCGCATGGGCCACATCGAACTGGCCAGCCCCACGGCCCACATCTGGTTCCTCAAGTCCCTGCCGTCCCGTCTGGGCATGGTGCTGGACATGACGCTGCGCGATATCGAGCGCGTCCTGTACTTCGAAGCCTACGTGGTGATCGAGCCGGGCATGACCCCGCTCAACCGCGCCCAGCTGCTGACCGAAGAGGACTACCTGGCCAAGGTGGAAGAGTACGGTGACGACTTCGTGGCCCTCATGGGCGCCGAGGCTGTGCGCGAACTGCTGCGCACCCTGGACCTGAACCACGAGGTGGATCGTCTGCACGGCGAGCTGGAAACTACCAGCTCCGAAGCCAAGAACAAGAAGATTGCCAAGCGCCTGAAGGTGCTGGAAGCCTTCCAGAAGTCCGGCATCAAGCCCGAATGGATGATCCTGGAAGTGCTGCCGGTGCTGCCCCCGGACCTGCGTCCCCTGGTGCCCCTGGACGGCGGCCGCTTCGCCACTTCCGACTTGAACGACCTCTACCGTCGCGTCATCAATCGAAATAACCGTCTGAAGCGCCTGCTGGAGCTGAAGGCCCCGGAAATCATCGTGCGCAACGAAAAGCGCATGCTGCAGGAATCCGTGGACTCCCTGCTGGACAACGGTCGTCGCGGCAAGGCCATGACCGGCGCCAACAAGCGTCCGCTCAAGTCCCTGGCCGACATGATCAAGGGTAAGGGCGGTCGTTTCCGTCAGAACCTGCTGGGTAAGCGGGTGGACTACTCCGGCCGTTCCGTGATTGTGGTGGGTCCCCAGCTCAAGCTGCACCAGTGCGGTCTGCCCAAGCTGATGGCCCTTGAACTGTTCAAGCCCTTCATCTTCCACAAGCTGGAACTGATGGGCCTGGCGACCACCATCAAGCAGGCCAAGAAGATGGTCGAATCCCAGGAGCCCGTGGTGTGGGACATCCTGGAAGACGTCATCCGCGAACATCCGGTCATGTTGAACCGGGCGCCGACCCTGCACCGTCTGGGTATTCAGGCGTTTGAGCCGACCCTGATCGAAGGCAAGGCCATTCAGCTGCACCCCCTGGTTTGTGCCGCCTTCAACGCCGACTTCGACGGCGACCAGATGGCTGTGCACGTGCCCCTGTCCCTGGAAGCCCAGATGGAAGCCCGCACGCTGATGCTGGCCTCCAACAACGTGCTCTCCCCGGCCAACGGCGAACCGATCATCGTGCCGTCCCAGGATATCGTGCTGGGTCTGTACTATGCTACCCGCGACCGTATCAACGCCAAGGGTGAGGGCATGAACTTCGCCGATGTGGGCGAAGTGTTGCGCGCCGTCAATTCCGGTCAGGCCGACCTGCACGCTAAGATTTCCGTGCGTCTGAAGGAGTATGTGCGCGGCGAAAGCGGCGAGTGGGTGGAAAAGAGCACCCGCTACAACACCACCTGCGGTCGTGCCATCCTCTCCGAGATCCTGCCTAAAGGCCTGCCTTTCAGCGTCATCGACCGGGCTCTGAAGAAGAAGGAAATCTCCAAGCTGATCAATACCTCGTTCCGTCGTTGCGGCCTGAAGGAAACCGTGGTGTTCGCCGACAAGCTGATGCAGAACGGCTATGCCCTGGCGACTCGCGCCGGTATCTCCTTCTGCTCCGACGACATGCGGGTGCCGACCGAAAAGCACAAGATCATCGCCGAGGCCGAGCGCGAGGTGAAGGAAATCGAAACCCAGTACACCAACGGTCTGGTGACCTTCGGTGAGCGCTACAACAAGGTCGTGGATATCTGGGGTCGCACCGGCGACCAAGTGGCCAAGGTCATGATGGAGCAGCTGGGTCACGAGGAAACCGTGGATCGCCACGGTAAGACCGTGAAGCAGGAGTCCTTCAACTCCATCTACATGATGGCTGACTCTGGCGCCCGGGGTTCCGCTGCCCAGATCCGTCAGCTGGCCGGTATGCGGGGCCTGATGGCGAAGCCGGACGGCTCCATTATCGAGACGCCGATTACCACCAACTTCCGTGAAGGCCTGAACGTGCTTCAGTACTTCATCTCCACCCACGGTGCGCGGAAGGGTCTGGCTGATACGGCACTGAAGACCGCGAACTCCGGTTACCTGACTCGCCGTCTGGTGGACGTGACCCAGGATCTGGTGGTGGTCGAGGATGATTGCGGTACCGAAAACGGCGTCACCATGAAGGCCCTGATCGAGGGTGGTGAAGTCATCGAGGCCCTGCGCGATCGTATTCTGGGTCGTGTGGCTGCTACCGACGTGATCGATCCCGAAACCGACGAGACCGTCATCGAAGCCGGTACCCTGATCGACGAAGATTGCTGCGACCTGATCGACAAGCGCGGCGTGGACGAAGTCAAGGTCCGCACCCCGCTGACCTGTGACACCCGTTATGGCCTGTGCGCCAAGTGCTACGGTCGCGATCTGGGCCGCGGTAACCTGGTCAACACCGGCGAAGCCGTAGGCGTTATCGCCGCCCAGTCTATCGGCGAACCGGGTACCCAGCTGACCATGCGGACCTTCCACGTTGGTGGTGCCGCGTCCCGAGCTGCCGCCGCTTCCCAGGTGGAAACCAAGTCCAACGGCGTGGTGCGCTTCACCGCCACCATGCGTTACGTGACCAACGTCAAGGGTGAAAAGATCGTCATCACCCGTTCCGGCGAAGTGCTGGTGACGGACGACAACGGCCGCGAGCGCGAGCGTCACAAGGTGCCATATGGTGCCACCCTGACCGTCGATGATGGCCAGACCATCAAGGCGGGCGCCCGCCTGGCGACCTGGGACCCGCACACCCGTCCGATTATTACTGAATACGCCGGTACCGTCCGCTTCGAGAATGTGGAAGAGGGCAGCACCGTGGCCAAGCAGACCGACGATGTAACCGGCCTGTCCACCCTGGTGGTGATCGACGCAAAGCGCGGTGCCAAGTCCCAGACCAAGGGCCTGCGTCCCCAGGTGAAGCTGATCGACGAGAACGGCGAGGAAGTGAAGGTGCACGGCACCGACCACGCTGTGGCGATCAACTTCCAGGTGGGTTCCATCATTACCGTGGCCGACGGCCAACTGGTAGGCGTGGGTG
This sequence comes from Azospira sp., assembly GCA_035255085.1. GTDB lineage: Bacteria > Pseudomonadota > Gammaproteobacteria > Burkholderiales > Rhodocyclaceae > Azospira. The sequence goes on from DATEZY010000016.1 coordinate 11,611, forward strand.
ACGTGCTGGCCAAGATTCCCCAGGAATCGGCTAAGACCCGCGACATCACCGGCGGTCTTCCCCGCGTGGCCGAGCTGTTCGAAGCCCGTACGCCCAAGGATGCCGGCATGCTGGCCGATGTCACCGGTACCATCAGCTTCGGTAAGGACACCAAGGGCAAGCAACGCCTGGTGATCACCGACCTGGACGGTCAAGCAAACGAATACTTGATCTCCAAGGACAAGCACGTGATGGTGCACGACGGCCAGGTGGTGAACAAGGGTGAAGTCATCGTGGACGGCGAGCCCGATCCCCACGATATCCTGCGCCTCAAGGGCGTCGAAGAACTGGCCCGCTATATCACCGACGAAGTGCAGGACGTGTATCGTCTGCAAGGCGTGAAGATCAACGACAAGCACATCGAAGTGATCGTGCGCCAGATGCTCCGTCGCGTGACCATCGTCGAGCCGGGTGATACCAAGTTCATCAAGAGCGAGCAGGTGGAGCGGGCCGAGGTGCTGGATGCCAACGACCGCGTCATCGCCGAGGGCAAGATTCCCGCGACCTACGAATACATGCTGCTCGGTATCACCAAGGCGTCCTTGTCCACCGACTCCTTCATCTCCGCCGCTTCCTTCCAGGAAACGACCCGGGTGCTGACCGAGGCGGCCATTATGGGCAAGCGCGACGAGCTGCGCGGTCTGAAGGAAAACGTCATCGTCGGCCGTCTGATTCCTGCCGGTACCGGCCTGGCTTACCACAACACCCGCCGAATGCAATCCGCAGGCGAGGATGTGGCGGCCAACCGGGAAATTGCCGGAGAGGACATCGTGGCAGTGGAAGAGGTGCCGGCCGGCAACGACGCGGCCTGACCACAACCGTTGACTCGGGGCTTGTCAACCAATAAAATCTCGGGTCTTTTCGCCGCAGAGGCTAACCATTGCCTCTGTTTTGGATAAAAAAATTACTAGGCGGTGCGGAGCTAGCGCCAGCCGCCTAGGTTTTTGGCGGTGTATGCCGCCTCATTTAAGGATTAGCTATGCCGACCATTAACCAACTCGTGCGCAAGCCGCGCGTTGCCGAGATCACCAAGAGCAAGGTTCCGGCTCTGGAAAAGTGCCCGCAGAAGCGTGGCGTGTGCACCCGTGTGTACACCACGACGCCGAAGAAGCCGAACTCCGCACTGCGTAAGGTGTGCAAGGTTCGTCTGACCAACGGCTTCGAGGTCATCTCCTACATCGGTGGTGAAGGCCACAACCTGCAGGAGCACTCCGTGGTTCTGATCCGCGGTGGTCGTGTGAAGGACTTGCCGGGTGTGCGTTACCACACCGTGCGCGGCTCCCTGGATACTCAAGGCGTTAAGGACCGGAAGCAGTCCCGTTCCAAGTACGGCGCCAAGCGTCCGAAGGCTGCCTAATAAGGCTGGCCTGAGTAAGTGGCCGTCTTTATGGGCGGCCTGGAAGCGCGGCCATGTTGGCCGCGTTTCAACTGAATCGTGATTAAGAGAGGTTGTTATGCCCCGTCGTCGTGAAGTACCGAAACGCGACGTCCTGCCCGATCCTAAGTTCGGCAGCCAGGACGTTTCCAAGTTCATCAATGCCATCATGCAAAGCGGCAAGAAGTCTGTTGCCGAGCGCATTGTCTATGGCGCTTTCGCCCAGATCACCACCAAGGGTGGTAAGGATCCGCTGGAGGTCTTCTCCGCCGCTATCACCAACATCCGTCCGATGGTTGAAGTGAAGTCCCGTCGCGTCGGTGGTGCCAACTACCAGGTTCCCGTCGAGGTCCGTCCAGCCCGTCGTATGGCACTGGCCATGCGCTGGCTGCGTGAAGCTGCTCGCAAGCGCTCCGAGAAGACCATGGGTCTGCGTCTGGCAGCTGAGATGCTGGAAGCGGCTGAAGGCCGTGGCGGCGCCGTGAAGAAGCGTGACGAAGTGCACCGTATGGCCGAAGCCAACAAGGCTTTCGCGCACTATCGTTTCTAACCGTCTCCTGACGAACGTTTACAGCGAAGGTTACCAACGTGGCTCGCAAAACCCCTATCGAGCGCTACCGCAATATCGGTATTAGCGCTCACATCGACGCCGGCAAGACCACCACCACCGAGCGCATCCTTTACTACACCGGTGTGAACCACAAGATCGGTGAAGTGCACGATGGTGCCGCCACCATGGACTGGATGGAGCAGGAGCAGGAGCGCGGCATTACCATAACCTCCGCAGCGACCACCTGTACCTGGAGAGATCATCGCGTCAATATCATCGATACGCCCGGCCACGTCGATTTTACCATCGAGGTGGAGAGGTCGCTGCGTGTTCTTGATGGAGCGGTTGCGGTATTTTGCTCTGTTGGCGGCGTTGAGCCCCAG
>DATEZY010000017.1:0-2574 GCA_035255085.1 Azospira sp.
ATTTCGCCGGCCTGGGGGGCAAGGAGAACGCCCCTCTGAAGAGCCTTTCCGGCGGCATGAAGCGGCGCCTGACCCTGGCCCGGGCCCTGGTCAATGATCCGGACATCGTCTTCCTCGACGAGCCCACCACCGGCCTCGACCCCCAGGCCCGGCACCTCATCTGGGAACGGCTCAAGGCGCTGACCGCCCGGGGCAAGACCCTGATCCTCACCACCCACTTCATGGACGAGGCCGAGCGCCTCTGCCACCAGTTGGCGGTGCTCGACCACGGCAAGCTCATCACCCAGGGCAGCCCCCAGGAACTCATCGCCACCCACATCGAACCCCAGGTGGTGGAGGTGTTCGGCGAGGACGCGCCGCGCTGGGCCGAGACCCATGGCTCGCTGGCGGAGCGCTGTGAAGTCTCCGGCGAGACCGCCTTCTTCTACTGTCGCGAGCCGGCGCCCCTGCTGGCCGCCCTGGCGACGGCCCCGGGTCTGCGCTACATCCACCGGGCTGCCAATCTGGAAGACGTTTTCATCAAGCTCACCGGCCGCGAACTACGGGATTAAACCGGGCTGCTCCTGCGCTGATTCTGATCTGAAACAGGGTCCATTTACCTGGATCAAATCTGCTGTCCGTTGCGCTTGACCCGTCCCAAGCCGGCCACCAGAATCCTCTCCCATTCGGCTTCCGCTTTCGGAACACGGTGCAAGTCCGTGGCGGGCCCGCCGCTGTAATCGGGGACGGTCGTTCCATGGTGCTGAGTACGTTATCTGCACCGCCCACTGCCGGAACAAATCCGGCGGGAAGGGGGAACAGCATTTTCAGACCGGTCGATCCGTAAGCCAGAAGACGGGCGGAAGTCGAGGAGTTCCAGGCAAAGGGCTCCGGCGGCATGTTTCTTTCGAGACAGGCCGCCGGAGCCCTTTTGCTTTTTTTCATACCTTCGCGGGAGGACCCCATGGAAACCACGACCCAAATCACCACCCAAAACACCGCTGCCCAGGTGGCCGCCCATCCCACCCAGGCCGCCCCGGCCCCGGTCATCGCCAGCCGCAAGTCCTGCAACCCGGACGGCATCGGCCTCTCCCATTACGTCCTGATGGACCGCAAGGCGGCCAAGTGAACGGGCCGGCCCATCATCTTCCCCGGTTGCAGCCCTACGACATCGGCCATGAGCACTACACCGCCCTGCTGCACCCGGAGACCGCCTTCTGGGCCCTGGTGGACAAGGAGCGCATGGAGGAGGAGGCCAGCGGCAGCGCCCTGGCCGAGCGCTTCCAGGCCCAGTCGGCAAAGTTCGCCCAGGAGATCCACGCCCTGCGCTTTGAACTCAAGCCTTCCGGCGTCTATGTGAATCCCACGGAACGCTGCAACCTGGACTGCACCTACTGCTACCTGCCGGACCGCCTGCGCCGCCATGGCGACGACATGCCGGCGGAGCGTCTGCTGGGGGCTTTGCAGCGGCTGAAGGAGTACTTCGCCACGGTGATGGACGGTGGCGAGGGGGCCCGCAAGCCCCGCCTCATCTTCCACGGCGCCGAGCCCCTGATGAACCGGGAGGCGGTGTTCACGGCCATCGACCTGTTCCAGGATGATTTCGCCTTCGGCGTGCAGACCAACGGCACCCTGCTCACCGAGGGCGCCGCCGACTTCCTGATGCAGCGCAACGTCAGCATCGGCCTCTCCCTGGATGGTCCCACCGCTCCCATCACCAACGCAACCCGCCACACCTGGGCCGGCCAGGGGGTGCATCAGCATGTGCTGCGGGCCATGGAGCGGCTCCAGGGCTACGGCTCCTGGAGCGTCATCACCACCTGCACCACGGAAAACCTGGCCTACCTCACCGACATGGTGGATCTGTTCCACCGCCACCAGGTGCCCACCTGCATGTTGAACGCGGTGCGCTGCACCCTCTCCGGCGCCCGGGGCGTCAAGCCGGCGGATGGGGATTTTGCCCGGGCCTTCATCGCCGCCCTGGAGCGTACCCATGAGCTGTACCGGGAGACCGGGCACAAGCTGGTGGTGGCCAATTTTGCCAACATCCTGCTGGCCATCCTGGCCCCCACGGCGCGGCGCCTGATGTGCGACATCTCGCCCTGCGGCGGCGGCCGGGCCTTCTTCGCCCTGGCGGCGGACGGGGGCCTCTTCCCCTGCAGCGAGTTCATCGGCCTGCCGGCCTTCGAGGGTGGCAACCTGTTCACCGATGGCGTCGCCGCCGCCCTGGAATCGCCGGCCTTCAAGACGGTGACGGAGCGGGACGTGGATACGTTCGAGCCCTGCGGCTCCTGCCCCATCCGCCACTTCTGTGGCAGCCCCTGCCCGGCGGAGGCCAACGAGATGAATGGCGGCATGGAGAAGACCGGCGCCTTCTGCCAGTTCTACGAGGAACAGGTGCGCTACGCCCTGCGCCTGATCGCCGACGGCAAGTCCGACGACTTCCTCTGGGACGGCTGGGACGAAGGCACGGAGACGGTGTTCGCCGCCTGCTGAGAGCCTTCTGCCCCGGTCAGCGGCGACGGCCCCTGACCGGGGTGCTTACCTTCCGGCCGCCAAGGCCGGATAATGGCGCCATGAATGCCGCCACTTCCT
>DATEZY010000018.1:0-2812 GCA_035255085.1 Azospira sp.
CCCCTGCCCTTTTCCTGCCTCCCCTGGAAGCAGGGAAGCGGCGAGCGGGCACCGGGCCGGACGGTCCCGCGATTTTTCTTGCACCACCACGGAACCAAGCCCGGCCATGGGCATCAATATCCACCGTGGGTATGCCAAAACATGGAAACGACCCGAACAACCCGACGCAAGCGGCGGAATTTTCAGGAAATACCGCACAGTTTAGGGATTGCAAAGGGCGTACAGTATGACCAAAGACAACCCGCGATTGATCGCTCAACCGAGCGACGAGCAAGCATCCATCCAGGGCCCGATCCCCGGAAAAGGATGCCGATAAAGGGGAGAGACAATGGACAACCCAACAGCGGAAAGCCCCAGCCTCGGCCTATATCCAGCCGGGAGCGCCGGCGTGCCGGACCCCGCCCGTCCACGGCGGGATATCCGCGGCAAGCTGACCCTGTCGCGTTTGCCGGCCATACCCCCCGTCCTGGTGCAATTGCTGGACTTGATCCAAAGGGATGACCTGTACCTGGGCGACCTGGCCACCCTGATCGGGCGGGACGTAAGCCTGGTCTCCCGCACCTTTGCTGCCGCCACCTCCGCCGCTTTCCTCGGCCGGACCCGCCCGAGCAGCCTCGATCAATGCCTGTCCCTACTCGGCGTCAACGCCGTCAAGACCATCGTCATCAACGAGTCGGTGATGCGCGTGTTCAATCACTTCGCGGACATTCGCGAGGTGAACCTGGACGATTTCTGGGAGCACTCCCTGCGCTGCGCCCTGATCGCCCGGGAACTGGCCCGGCACCTGGACTACCCCAGCTCGGACGAGGCCTATCTAGGGGGATTGATGCACGACGTTGGCCGCCTGGCCATGCTGGCCACCGACCCGGAAGGTTACAAGCGCATTTTCCGCGAACACGAGGACGGCGAGTCCCTGTGCACCGTCGAGCATGGCGTCTTCGCCCTGACCCACGTGGAAGTGGGCGCCTGGCTGGTGGAGAAGTGGGGCCTAGATTCCTTCCTCGGCGACAGCGTGCTCTACCACCACGAGCCCCTGGAGCGCCTCCGCTCGGCCCCCCTGCTGGTGCGCATCGTGCGCCTGGCCGAGTGCATGGCCAACACCCGTGGCCAGCAGCCCGCCCCCCTCGCCCCGGAGGCCCTGACCCTGTGCGGTACCGCCATCGGCCATGAAGACGAGCTGCTGGACGGCGTCGAAGCCGAGTTGCAGCGCCTGGCCGAGCAGTTCGGCATCAAGCTTTCCACCCAGAAAATGACTGAAGCCGAGCCGGCGGCAGCAACCGAGGCAACGGCAGCCAGGGACGACCAGCTGGCAGCCCGGGTACGGGACATCCTGCTGGTCAATCAGGCGCTGAGCGGTTTCCCCGAGGCCAACACGCACCAGCTGGCGCTGCAGGCCACCGTGCAGGCGGCCAACCTGCTGTTCGAGGTTGAGGCGAGCCTGTGTTTCGAGCCGACGCCAGGCGCCAGCGAACGCTACAGGGCGAGGCTCCTGGGCGCCTCGCCGGCAGCGCCACTCTCAGTCCACTCATCGCGCGTCGCCCAGCTGGAGTTCGTCGCCGGGAGCAGTGCCGCGCTGCTGGCCCGGTCGATACAGGCCGGCCCCCAGCTCGTCATGGGTGGCGGCAGGGGGCTGGAGGTGCTCGACGAACAGCTGCTGCGCAGCCTCGGCGGCGCCGGCGTGCTGTATCTGCCCTTGCGCAGCCGCGCCACCTGCCCGGCCATCCTGGTGGCGCGCATCGCCAGCGCCGACCAGGCCGCCGCCCTGGGGCAGAAGCTGTCCTGCCTGGCCTATTTCGGGCGCATGAGCGCCGAGCGCCTGGTCCAGACGAGCCGGCCGGAGGCCTTTCCCCTCGCCTCGGCCACCAACCCGGCCGCGGATGACGGCCGGCTGAACCGCCTGGTGCATGAGCTGAACAACCCCCTGGCGATCATTCGCAACTATGTGGCCATCCTGGAGACGGAAAATGCCGCCAAGGGTGGGGCCCAGCCCGAACTGGCCATCGTCAGGGAAGAAATCGACCGGGTCGCCAAGCTGCTCAGATCGGCCCGAGAGCAAGCCAACCCGCAGGCCACCCCGGAAGCAGATGCCAAGCCCAGAGTGCCGGGCCAGGTCGATCTCAACCGCACCATCGGCGATCTGGTCGGCCTCATCCGCAAGTCCATGCCCCTGGCCGGCCCCGTGGAAATTCGTCTCGCCCTGGCCGACAAGCTGCCAGTCATCGTCTCCGACCGGGACCGGCTCAAGCAGCTGCTGGTGAACCTGATCAAGAACGCCATGGAGGCCATGCCCAAGGGCGGCAACATTTGCGTCGCCACGGCCCCCTGGGGCCTGGGCGACGCCGACCCGTCCCATGTGGAAATACGCGTCGAAGACAACGGCCCCGGTATCCCCCGGGAAGTGCTGGCCCGCCTGTATCAGCAGGTTGCCAGCAGCAAAGCGGGGGAACACCAGGGCCTGGGCCTGGCCATCGTCGGGCAACTGGTGCGCGAATTGAACGGCCTGATCAACTGCCGCTCCGGCGACGACGGCACCCGCTTCCAGGTGCTGTTGCCCATGACCCAACGGGAAGCCTGACCCCTGGGGCCAGGCTGCAATGCCGCCAGGACTAATGGCAAATACAGGAACAGGAGCAAAATTGGGCGTCCATCAAACAGCGGCAACTCCGACCCTACTGGTCGTCGACGACGAGCCGCGCCTGCGGGACAGCGTCTGCCTCCTGCTGCGCAGCCGGGGCTATCAGACCCAGTCCTGCGACGGCGGGCAGTCGGCCCTGATGCAGCTCATGGCCGGCCAGGTGGATCTGATGCTGCT
>DATEZY010000019.1:0-2868 GCA_035255085.1 Azospira sp.
GGCCGACTGGGCCAGGCCGGCGGTGGTGGGATAGACCGGCGTCAGGGACTGGGGCAGTTCCGCCCCCTCCCCCACGCTCTTGTAGCGGGGATGGACCATCTCCGGGCCGAAGAAGCCGTTGCGGATTTCACCGAACACCCGGAGCTTGCGGCCCTCGTCCCGGGCTGTTTCCAGCTGCTTGACCTGGCTGCCGTAGAAGTTGAGAAAGCGCAGCCACAGCTCGCCGCTGTCGTCCCGCACCCGGGCCACCAGCTGGCGCCGGGGGCGGAACTGGATGGACACATCCTCCACCTGCACCTCCACCTGCACCGGCTCATCCCAAGGCGCGGCGTCGATGCTCATTACCTGGGTCTCGTCCTCGTAGCGCAGGGGCAGGTGCAGGACGAAGTCGTCCCGACCGTGCAGCCCCAGGCGCTGGAGTTTCTGCTGCAGGGCACTCGCCGCCTTGCCGGCCGCCTTACTGGCCGGGGCAGGCTTGGCGGACTTGGGCGCTTTGGCTGGCGTGGCCGCCAAGGTCAGCGGCGCGGCTTAGCCGACGTAGAGTACTGCGTCGGCTTCCACCAGGGCGCCCCGGGGCAGGGAGGCAACGCCGACGGCAGCCCGGGCGGGATAGGGCTGGGGGAAGTACTGGGCCATGACTTCATTGACCTTGGCGAAATTGCCCAGGTCGGTGAGGAAGACATTGAGCTTGACGGTGTCGGCCAGGGAACCGCCGGCTGCCTCGGCCACCGCCTTGAGGTTGTCGAAAACGCGCACGATCTGGGCATCGATGCCTTCCACCAGCTGGCCGCTGGCCGGATCCAGGCCGATCTGGCCGGAAAGATAGACGGTATCGCCGACCTTGACGGCCTGGGAGTAGGTGCCGATGGCGGCAGGAGCCTTGTCGGTGGCAATGATCGTTTTGGCCATTTTGCTGTCCTTTAGAATGGGGCTACGTGAAATGTGCAAAGGGGAAATGTTAAATGACGACGCCGATCATCGCCAATCTGGAAAAGCTGCTGGATGGTCCCCGGGACGGGGCGCTGCTGCGCTACTCCCTGGGCAACGAATGGCTCAAGGCCGGGGAATGGGACCGGGCGGCCAGCCGGCTGCAGGAAGCAGTAGCCAAGGATCCGGGCTTTTCCGCCGCCTGGAAGCTCCTGGGCAAGGCCCTGGCCGAGGCAGGCCGGCAGGAGGAAGCCCTGGGCGCCTATCGCCAGGGCATCGTCGTGGCGGAGAAAAAGGGCGACGTGCAGGCGGCGAAGGAAATGACCGTCTTCGCCCGGCGCCTGGAAAAAGCCCTGGCGGCCCTGGCAACCACTACGACGGAAGGCGTGCCGCCCTCTTCCTCCAACTAGCTAGCGCCGCAGCGAGGCCGGCGGCACCAGCAGGGATTCGATGCCCAGGGCCTTGAGCTTGGCCCGGGCGGCGTCGGCCTCTTCCCTGGTTTTGAAGGGCCCCACATTGACCCGGGATTCGATGCTGGAGGGAATACCGTTCAGTTGCAGCTTGGCGTGCAGTTCCTCGGCCCGCTCGGTGCTGCTGAACACCCCGGCCTGGACCACGTAGCCGGAGAACAGGCGCGGTGGCGCCGGCAGGGGACGAGCCGGCAGCGGTTCGACCCGGGATGGCGCCGGAGCGGCTTGGTAGGACGGCTGGGCGGGGGAAACTGGCTGGGGCGCAGGCTGAATAGAAACACGACCAGCGGGCTGGGGCGCCACTGCGGCAGGGGCAGCGGCCTGGGGAGCCGGAGCGGCAGCATGCTGGGGCGAAGGCACAGCCGCCGTGCCGTGGGGCGCTGGCGCTGGCGCAGGAGTCGGAGCGGGAGCAGCAGCCGGACGGGCCGGGGCCGGCTGGACGCGGCCCACGGCCGGTGCGGCGGGCGCCGCAGGGGCAGCTGGAGCGGCAGGGGCGATAGCAGCCCCGGGCCGGGCCGCCACCTGGGGCGGTTCAGGCAGGGTCTCGCCCTTGCCCAGGGGGGCCGCACTGGCCTCCGGCTCGGCGGGCTTGGCGGCTTCCTGGGCAACTTCAGGTTCCGCCGGCTTCACCGGCTGCACCACTTCCTTAGGCACCACCGGGGCAGTGGCGGGAGCGCTTTCCTCGGGCTCCGGCTCGGGAGCACTGAGGCGGTCGAACAGGGCCAGGGCGCCCAGGAGCACGGCAATGAGCACGCCGGCAAACGCCATGCGGCGTCCCAGGCGCTTCTTGATTTCGTCCTGCTCGTCGCTGGCGGCAGGCGGCGGAGCCGCTTCCTTGCGCGCCTTGGGCTTGGCTGGAGCCATTTTTTTCTCCCTATTCTTCGGTTCTGGCGGCGGCATGGCCGCCCACGGCTATTCGGTACGATTGTGGGCCAGGGCCACCACCAGGTCGGCCTCGGCCCGGGCGATGCCGCAGCGCTCGGCGATGGTCTCGGCATCGTGGCCGAGCATGGCCATCTGCATGGCGTCGCTGTAGAGGGGGGACATGTGCTGGGAGGCCCGGATCTGCCCCACCTGGCCGCGCATTTCCTCGCGCAGGGCGGCGAATTCGTGGCGCAGGGTGCCCACTTCGTCGCGCAGCTGTTCCAGTTCCCGCTCCACCGCCTTGAAATACTGTTCCTCGGCAAAGTCCTTGGCCGGCGGTTCGTTCCAGGCGAAGGCAGGCTTCTCGGGGCGGCTGTAGGTCGGCTCCGGGTGGGCATCTTCGTCCGCCTCTGCGGGCGGCGCGACCACCGGCTCGGTGACGACCGGAGGCTTTTCCTCCTTGCGGCCACCCAGGCGCTTCAGACGCAGCATCACGATCAGGATGTACAGCCCCAGGAGGGCGATCAGGCCCACCACGGCTTCGCGCCAACCCAGGCTGGAGGAAGCCAGCCAAGCGTCGAGGTTCATGGGGTTTGCCGTGCCTTGT
>DATEZY010000020.1:0-3662 GCA_035255085.1 Azospira sp.
GCAGTTCAGTTCATCGGCTGCGGGATAAGGGGATGCCTCGGCCTGGGCCAGGGATCCGGCGATGCGGGTGACAACCCGGTCAGTCAGGGCATTGGCCTGGGACAAGGTGAGGGAACCTTGGGCAATCAGCCGCTCCCGGTAAGTCGCAATGGGATCCCGGGCCAGCCAGGAAGCCAGCTCAACCCGGTCCACATAGCCCTGGTCGTCGGGCTCGAAATGCCCCCGGGTCCGGTAGGTATAGGTCTCCAGCAGATAGGGGCGGCCGCTACTCCGCACCTGGGCGGCCGCTGTGCGGGTGGCAGCGAATACTGCATCCACGTCGTTGCCGTCCACCGTCCTGGCGGGAATGCCGTAGGCAGCGGCCCACTCCGCTACGTGCTGGGCGCGCATCGCCTCGCGTCGATGGACGAAGGCCTGCCACTGGTTGTTCTCGCATACATAGAGGATGGGCAGGTTCCACAGGTCCGCCAGATTGAGGGACTCGTGAAAACGGCCTTCGCAGGCCGCACCGTCCCCGAAGAAGCAGGCGACGATACCGGGCCGCTCCAGCATGGTCTGGGACAGCGCCACCCCGGGGGCGAGGGAAAGCTCGGCACCGACGATGGTGGATGTCAAGACCACCCCCAGCTCCTGCACCGAGATGTGCAGGGAACCGCTCTTGCCCTTGCAGTAGCCGGCGCTTCGCCCCATGACCTCGGCCAGCAGGCGGGTCGGGTCGGCGCCCCGGGCCAACAGATGCCCGGCACTGCGGTGGTTGGTGAGAATCCGGTCTTCAGGCGCCAGCGCGTTGATCGCGCCGACAGCAGCGGCCTCCTGGCCGACCGAGGTACAGGTGCCGGGGACCTTGCCGGCAGAACACCCGGCGACGATGGCTTCCTCGTAGGCACGAATCAGCATCATCTGCTCCAGCAGATGCCGGGGGTCGATCGCTTGGGGGGATGGTTCCATGACTGCTCCTCACGGTGACTGGTGAGGGGAAGTCTAGGTCGGGGAAACGCCCTTTCAAGGGAGGAAGGCGGGCTTATGAATCTTTTAAGAAGCGCTGAATGATTATTTAAGAAGGGTCCATCCCGGAGGACTCCCCTAGCCTTCCGATAACCGCACTGGACGCTCCAGCGACAGGGAAAAGGAGCCTCGCCCGGTCTTGAGCAACCGGATGCCGGCGTCCCGCTCCTCGAGGCGCCGCTGGAGCAGGACCAGGCGGGCCTCCAGGTTGTCGCTGACCCCGGGCAGGGGAATACGGGAATCGACCCGCAACCCCTTGTTGGTGAAATGGATACGCCCTCGTTCCACATAGTCGGCCAGCAAGGCCCAGAGGATCGCACCGGCCACCCCCTTGATCAGATATTGATCGTCGACGAACACGCTGTCGTTGGCGGGGAAATGACGCACCTCCAAGGGCGGCCCCGCTAGAGGCTGGACAGGCTGCGGTGCCAGACTCTGCACCGCCTCCTCCAGCTCCTCTGCCTGTTGGTGGTGATCCATGGCCAGGCCGAGCTGGGCTGCGAAAGCCACCAGGGCATCCTCCTCATCGTAGCCAAAATAGAGGTCGGCCAGGCTTTCCACGTACAGCACGCCGAGCAGCCGCTCGAACGCCGTAATCGGCACGGCCAACTGACTACAGGCTTCCGGCAGGCCAGGCAGGGGGATGGCACTTTCCAACGCATCGCCTAGACCGTCGGCGGCGATGCCGTCACGCACGGTGCGACCGTAGGCGTACTCGCTGGTCATGAAGCCGATGCGAATCGGGGTTCGCTCCCGGGCACAAATGCCGATCACCCCGGCGCCCACGGGAATCTCCGAACCGATCCCGGATTCCGGATAGCCACGGCTGGCCAGGGTATACAGCCGCCCCCGGGGCTGGTCATGCATCAGCAACATGACATGCTGGATACGAAACTCGCCCGCCAGACAGTCCAGGGAGGCCTCCAGCAGGCCAGCCAGACTGCTGCAAGCGCCCAGGCACTGGGCGGTACGGCGCAGGGCAGTGAGATAGTTGTTGGGCGGCACTGGGGCGGCCAGGCGGGTATCGGCCACCGGCTCGATATCCAGCACCCTATAGACATCCGATCCCAGCAGGCGAAAGACGCCGCTCATCCCGGTGTGGGAAGCGATGCCGGCCAGCTTGGCCCGCATCTGCTCGAACAGGGGGCCGCTGACCTCGGTCCGCAGGTATTGCAGAACCAGCCGGTACTGGGCGCCAGTCAGATGACTGGTGAGCAAAAGTCGCACCGGTGAACCGGCCAGAACATTCTGCCGGGTACGATTGAAAAACTGGTAGGAAAGGGCCACGTGCTGGGAATCGATGTACTGCACCTGGGAGAGATAAGCCAGGTTGGGCACGCCTTCGCGATCACAGGTAGCGATATGGCCCGGAATGATTCCCTCCAGGCATTCCCGGATATGTTCCAGTTGGATTCTCATGGGGCTGCGCCAATCGGCTCGCCCGCCTTGGGCCCGGGAGTCTGGGAAAAAGCAGCACAGGGGGTATAGGTCACTGTGACCAGGTCGTCGGCCGGAAAAGCGAGCATGGCACGCACCACCTCCGCCGGAATGCCCAAGGGACCCACCTCGCCGATAAAGTCCGCCACATGGGTCTCGATGCGCCCCAGGTCGTGCTGATCGAAAACCTCCACCCGGGCATCGGAGCCTTTCAACTGCAGGGTACGGTGGCTGCTGGGCAGGCTAAAGACGTTGGCTACCCGAGCGCTGGCGCGAACATTCTCCAACAGCTCTAGGGACTGGGAGTGCCTGATAAACACGCTGAGCCGCTGGCCATCGCCGCTCACCTTGCACCCCAAACCACGGCTGATGCTCGCCAGGCCAGCGGGATTGCACGCGGCCAGGCTGATGCTGACCCCCGTCTGGAGAAACACGAGCTGTTCCCTATCGAGCATGGCACCCCGCCGCGGCAATGACCCGGTTATCGCCATCATCCCGGATCAGGGGCTGCCCGGGAATGTGGTCCATTATTTGTCTAACGGAAGATGTGACCAGAGAACCATCCCAAAAGTGCCGTGTACCAGGATGGGGAAAACTCTGCCAGGAATATGCCCATGCTCCGGTAACCCACAAAAAAACGGCCCCGCCGAAGCGGGGCCGTGTCTCCTCACGGATTTCCTTTGGTTTTATTTCTTAGCCAAACCTCAGACTTCGACGGTGTTGGCGACTTCGACGAAGTCCTGGATCTGGTCGAAGTTCATGTAGCGGTAGATCTCGGCAGCCTTGGCATTCACCACCTGGATCTGCTCCATGTACTCTTCCTTGGTGATGATGCGACCGGCCAGGGCGCACATGGCGGCCAGCTCGGCGGAACCGAGATAGACGCGGGTGTCGATGCCCAAGCGGTTCGGGAAGTTCCGGGTAGAGGTGGAGATGGCGGTGGAACCCTTGCGGATTTGCGCCTGGTTACCCATACACAGGGAGCAGCCCGGCATTTCCATGCGGGCGCCGGACTTGCCGAGGACGCCGTAGTAGCCTTCTTCGGTCAGGATCAGAGCATCCATCTTGGTCGGCGGAGCAATCCACAGACGGGTCGGGATGTCGGACTTGCCTTCCAGGACCTTACCGGCAGCACGGAAGTGGCCGATGTTGGTCATGCAGGAACCGATGAACACTTCGTCGATCTTGTCGCCGGCGACTTCGGACAGCACCTTCACATC
>DATEZY010000021.1:0-2906 GCA_035255085.1 Azospira sp.
ACTGGAGAGCACGCACAGGCCGAAGCGGCCCGGCTTGCCGATTTCCCGGCGCGGGTCCTTGTACTTGGTGAGCACCGAGCGGGAAGCCTGCAGGGCGTGGTCGTAGATGGGGCTGCGTTCGCTGGTGATGGTGAGGACGAAAACGTAGTCGTAGTCGATCACCATCTTGTCCAGGAACACCTGCTCTATCTGGGCCGGGGAATAGGGAATGGATTCGGCGAAGTCCTCGCTCTTGCGATCCACATGGGTGGCGTAGAAGCGGTGAGTCTCCTCCGGATCGCGCCGGTCCCGGATCACGGCGCCGCCGATGCGCAGGCCGATGGGCAGGACGACGATCTCGTGCTGGTCGAGAAACTGCCGGGGCAGGTCGCAGCAGGAATCCACAATGATGCCGATGCGCATGGCGGCCTCAGCAGGTTTCCACCAGCATGGCGCCGCCCTGGCCGCCGCCGATGCAAATGCTGGCCACGCCGCGCTTGCCACCCCGGGCCTTGAGGGCATGGAGCAGGTGCAGCACGATGCGGGCGCCGGAAGCGCCCACCGGATGGCCCTGGGCCACGGCCCCGCCATCCACGTTGAGCTTGTCCTGATCCAGACTGCCCAGGGCGCCGGACAGGCCCAGCTCCTCGCGGCAGTAGGCATCATCTTCCCAGGCCTTGAGGCAGCCCAGGACCTGGGCGGCAAAGGCCTCGTTGATTTCCATCAGGTCCACATCGTTGAGCCCCAGGCCGTGGCGCTGCAGGATGGGGGTCACGGCATGCACCGGGCCCAGGCCCATCTGGGAAGGATCGAGGCCGGCCCACTGGGCATCGACGATGCGCCCCAGGGGCTGCAGGTTCCAGCGCTTGACGGCGCTTTCGGAAGCCAGCAGCAGCCAGGCGCCGCCGTCGGTGATCTGGGAACTGTTGGCCGGGGTGACCCGGCCGTATTTCTTGTCGAAGAAGGGCTTCAGCTTCTTCATCCCTTCCATGCTGGCGTCGGCCCGCACGCCGTCGTCCTCGGCATAGACAGTGCCATCGTTGCCCACTAGGGGCACGATCTCGCCGAATGCCTTGGCCGCCCGACCCGCCATGACGCGCTGGTGGGAGCGCACGGAGAAGGCATCCATCTCCTCCCGGCTGATGCCGAAGCGCCAGGCCAGGTTTTCCGCAGTCTGGCCCATGAGTAGGCCCACCACCGGGTCGGTGAGGCCCTTCATCAGGCCGATCACCGGGCTCAGCAGTACGCTGGGGCGCAGCTTGAGGAAGTGGCCAGCCTTCTGGCCCAGGGTCTTCATCTGCATCATGCCGGCGAACCACAGCACCATGGCGTCGTTGTACAGCAGGGGCGCCCGGGACAGGGCGTCCACGCCACCGGCCAAGACCAGCTCGGAACGGCCGGACTGGATATTGGCCATGGCCGAATCCAGGGCTTGCATGCCGGAGGCGCAGTTGCGCATCACCGTCCAGCCCGTCACCTTATTACCGCAGCCCAGGCGCAGGGCGGCGACGCGGCCGATATTCACCTCGTCCGGGCTGGGGCTGGCACAGCCCAGCACCACTTCGTCCAGATCTTCCGGCGCGAAAGGCTGCCGGGCGAGCAGGGCCCGCCCGGCCTGCACCGCCAGATCCGCCGCCGCGAAGGGCCCGGGGCCATTCTTCGCCTTGAGGAACGGGGTGCGCGCTCCATCCACCACATAGACCGGCTCAAACGCTTGCTGCTGGGCCATGTCTGTTCTCCTTTGGTTTTGTCTGTCGCTGTTTCTGTTTGTTATCGTCCCGGGGTCGGCGCTTGGGGCCGCCCCGGGATCGGGTGTCGCGTTATTTCAGGCAGCCTTGCGCACCTCGGGCTTGTTCAGGGCCGAAGCCACGCCAAAGTCCGGAGCGAAGTCGTCCACCCGAATGACAATGTCCCGCAGCTCGTTGCGCCGCTTGATCACCGCGTATTCGGCGGCGGAGAGAACCCCGGCCTCGAAGGCGGCCTGGGCCACGTCCCGCACATTGGCTATGGGGTTGCCGTCGAACTTGCCGGTCTTTTCCGCTTCCCGGATCTTGGCCTCGATGGGCTCGGCTTCCAGGGTGGCGGCCAGGGCCAGTTCGATGGCGCCCACGGCGTCGTCCTCGGTCTTGGCGACGAAGCAGCCGGCGGTGAGGCGTTCCCGGGTGGCGTTGGGGGAGATCAGGGCCTTGGCCACCTGGTGGCCCACATCGTCGGAGGGCACCACATAGGGATGGCCGTAGGGGAAGATGACCTTCTTCAGGAACCAACCCACCAGGCGGTTGGGGTAGTTGGCCAACACGCCGTCGAAAGCTTCCTGGGCCTGGTACATGGCATCCCAGATGGCCCAGTGCATCAGGGGCGCATCGGCCTGCTGGCGGCCTTCGGCCTCGTAGCGCTTCAGGGTGGCGGAGATCAGGTACATCTGGGCCAGGATGTCGCCGAGGCGGGCGGAGAGCTTTTCCTTGCGCTTCAGACCGCCCCCCAGGACCAGCATGGAGACGTCGGAGAGGAAGGCAAAGGCGGAGGAGAAGCGGGTCAGCTGCTGGTAGTAGCGCCGGGTTTCCGGCGCCACGTTGGCATTGACGGAGACAAACTGGGAGCCGGTCAGCCCCATCACCAAGGCGCGGATGCCGTTGCCGACAGAGAAACCCATGTGGCCGAACAGGGCCTTGTCGAAAGCCACCAGATCGTTCTTCTGGGCCGACTGCATTTCCGCCAGCACAAAGGGATGGCAGCGGATGGCGCCCTGGCCGAAGATGATCAGGCTGCGGGTTAGGATGTTGGCACCTTCCACGGTGATGCCGATGGGAATCTGCTGGTAGGCGCGGCCGAGGAAGTTGGAGGGGCCGAGGCAGATGCCCTTGCCGCCGATGACATCCATGCCGTCATTGACCACTTTGCGGGCCCGTTCGGTGACGTGGTACTTG
>DATEZY010000022.1:0-8598 GCA_035255085.1 Azospira sp.
ACGTTGCCAAACGCCTGCTACAGCGGGCATCAGTCCATGGCGCTACAGGTCTCGTTGGCAGCCAACTGCACCAGTCCGGCTTCCAGTTCGGCCAGTTGCTCCGTAGTACGCAGGTTCTGCCCCAGCACCACCCGCACCTGAATATCCGAGCGCAAGCCCTTGGCCTCGGCCAGCGTGCCTTTGCCGGCAAACACCCGCTGCAGGTGGTTAGCCTGCGCCTCGTAGCCAGGGCGGTACTGGATTTCGGTCATGGGCTGGACGAAGGGCTTCTGGTTGGTCAGGCGAGCGCTGGGATAGCCCATCTTTTGCAGGAAGCGGGACGTACGCCCGGCGAGCCCTTCGACGCCATTGCCATTGGCCACCTCGAGATGCAGCCGCGACGGCGTCGCGGGCGCCAGGGCGGCGGCGGCGATGGCGGCGGTCGTTGGCAGCACCGGGGGGGGCGGGGGCGGAGCCTTGGATGCCACAGGCTGCCGCAGCTCATAGACATTCGCCCCGACCTGGGCCATTTCGAGGCCGCCCTGGGAGGTCTCGCTGGTGGCGGAAGCGACCGCAAGCGGCGAGGCGGAAGCCGTGGAGGGAACGGGATTGGGGGCAACGCCAGGGGCGAGACTTGGGGAGGCAGTGGCGGATGGATTGGGAGCCATCTCGATCGTCGCAGCGGAAACCGTCGGTGCGGGGATGGGTACGGCCACCGCCTGTTCCACCGCTTCGTGGGTCGGCACCCCCTGGGCCGCCAGAGGCGCGGAAGCGTTGCGGCTATCCATGGCGACCATCCGGCTATAGGCAGTTTCCAGGTTATCCCGGGCTCGGGTATTCGCCGGATCCAGGCTCAGGGCACGATCAAGGCTGACCACTGCATCATTGAGGCGTCCCTGGCGCAACAGCAGATAACCCAGGTTGTTGTGAATATGGGCCGCCCCCGGTGCCGTCTCCAGGGCGGCACGGAATTCCGCCTCGGCCTCTTTGCTGCGTCCTTGCATGGCATAAATCACGCCCAGGGCGTTGTGGCCCTCCGCGTGTTTGGGATCACTCTCCAACAGCCGCCGGTAGTACTCGATGGCCTGGTCGTAACGGACCTGCCCCTGGTAATAGCGGCCGGTGGCATAAAGGGCTTGGGGGTTGCTCGCGCCGTGGCGAATCACCTGGACGGGCCGTACCTCGCCCGCCATGGGGCCGGACTCTTGCACGGTGGAACAGGCCCCCGCGAGCAGGGCTCCCGTCACCAGACTAGCTAGCAGTAAGGGTTTCATGATCGCTTCCCTCCTCGTTGTTCAGTGGGAAAAGACGGGAAACAGCACCCGGTACACGGTGATCGCCGGCGGGCCGGCAAGCACCAGCATGAGGGCGGGGAAAATGCACAACACCAGCGGGAAGACCAACTTCACCGGGACCTTGTTGGCGGCCTCCTCGGCCCGCATGTGACGGCGATTGCGCAGGCCATCGGCATGCACCCGCAGGGCTTCGGCCACGTTGGTACCAAAACGGTCGGATTGGATCAGCAGGGTGACCAGGGCATTGACGTCCTCCAGGCCGGTGCGCAGGGCGAGATTGCGCAGGGCGCTTTCCCGGGTACCCCCGACCCGCAACTCCAGCATGACCAGATGGAGCTCATCCGCCAGGGCTTGGCTGCGCAGCCGCATTTCCTCGCTGGTGCGGGCGATGGCGGCATCCATGCCAAGGCCGGCTTCGACGCAGACCACCATCAAATCAATGGCGTCGGGAAAGGTTTCGAACAACTCCAGCTGACGGTGCTTGATTTTCCAGCCCAGGAAAATATTGGGCAGGAAAAAGCCAAAGCCGGCGACCCACAACAGCATCACGGTCATCAGCACACTATCCGGCGGGGGGCCGCTACGAAAGACGCTGATATAAAACAGCACCAGCATTGGCAGAACGATAGCCATCACCACCTTGGCGGCAAAATAGACAATCGGCGCATTGGCGTGCCGATAGCCGGCATTCATGAAGCGCACCCGCAGGCTGGAGGTTTCCCAACCCTCTGCCGGCAACACCAGCTTGGCCAGGGGGCCAGCCAGTTGCACCACACGCTCCTGCCAATGGGGAACCTGACCACCGGGCTGCGTGATGTCGCCGCCGGCTTTCAAACGTTCCTGCAACACCCGGGGGCGCAGCACCAGGTTGGTCAGACCATAAACCCCGCTAGCGACGGCCAGGAAAACCAGGCCCAGGTAAAGAAAGTTGATCATGATCGTCCCCTTTTATACCCGTATCTTGATGACGCGCCACATCCAGATAATCCCCACCACCATGAATGCTACGGCGAACATCATCATCTTGAACCCCGCCTTATCATTCCATAACACGGACATGAAATCCCGGTGCACCAGGAACAGCAGGAAGGCCACGACGAAGGGCATGAAGCTGAGAATCCAGGCTGACATCCGTCCTTCCGCCGACAGGGCGCGGACCTTCAACAGCAGGCGAAAACGCTCACGGATCAGGCGCGACAGGGTGTCGAGCAGTTCCGCCAGGTTGCCCCCGGTTTCCCGCTGAATCAGGACGGCAACGACAAAGTAACTCAGGTCATTGACTGGCACCCGGGACGCCAGATTGAGCAAGGCCTCCTGTACCGAAATGCCGAAATTGATTTCGTCAAAAGCCGTGCGAAATTCCCCGGCCGTCGGTTCCGGCATTTCCTCGGCCACCATTTCCAGTCCGCTGGGAAAAGAATGGCCGGCACGCAGCGCCCGGGCGATCAGGTCCAAGGTGTCGGGCAACTGCTGCTCGAATTTCCCCAGGCGCTTGGCACGATTGGCCAATAGCCGCCCCAACGGTAACAGGGAGAAGCCGGCAGCAACGGCCAGCACCAGAATCAGGGGCAGGCGCAATACCAGGGCCAGCAGCAGACCCAGCAGGGCGCAGGCCGCACTGATCAGGAAGAACGAGCCCACGGTCATTTCGCTGCCGGCCTGTTGCAGCATCCGATCCAGCAGATTCACCCGGGGAATCTGCTGCAGCAGGCGCTGCATGGCAGGCATTTCGGATAGCACCCGTTTGCGAAGTAACAGGGAGGCCTCCCCCCCAACCTCACCCCCGGCCATGGCGCGCAGGCGCTGCTCAATGCGCCTGGCTTCCGGCCCCCGGTAGGTGTTCCAGATCAAGAGCACCCCTTCTAACGCCAAAACCACGGCCAGAAAGGCGCAGATGATGAACAGGTAATAGAGGTAATCCATGATGGCACCTCACTCGTAAAGTTTGGTCGGATCGAACATTTTTTCGTTGACCACGACCCCGGCCGACCGCAGACGGTCGAGGAACTTGGGGCGAATACCGGTGGCGCGGAAGTGGCCCAACACCTTGCCGTCCGGTCCGATGCCGGTTTGGTGGTAGGTAAAAATTTCCTGCATGGTGACGATATCCCCTTCCATGCCGGTAATTTCCTGCACGCTGACAACCTTGCGCTTGCCGTCGGAAAGACGGGAAACCTGGATCACCACGGTCAGGGCAGAACTGATCTGAGCCCGCATGGCCTTGGGCGGCAGATTCATGCCCGCCATGGCCAGCATGTTCTCCAGGCGGGTCATGGCGTCCCGGGGAGAGTTGGCGTGGATGGTGGTCATGGAGCCTTCATGGCCGGTGTTCATGGCCTGCAACATGTCCAACACCTCGGCGCCACGCACCTCGCCGACGACGATGCGATCGGGCCGCATACGCAGACTGTTACGCACCAGGGCCCGCTGAGTCACCTCCCCCTTGCCCTCGATATTCGGCGGACGGGTTTCCAGCCTCACCACGTGGGGCTGCTGCAGTTGCAGTTCGGCCGCATCCTCGATGGTGACGATGCGCTCGGTGTGGGGCACATAACCGGACAGCACATTGAGCAGGGTCGTCTTGCCGCTGCCGGTACCGCCTGAGATCAGCAGGTTGAGACGGGCCCGCACCATGCCGGCGACCAGCTCGCCCATTTCCGGCGTAAGGCTCTTGTATTTCAGCAGGTCATCCATCTGCAGTGGAATCACCGCAAAACGCCGGATGGAAAGAATGGGGCCGTCGATGGCCAGGGGAGGAATGATGGCATTGACCCGGGAGCCATCGGGCAGACGCGCATCCACCATCGGGCTCGACTCGTCGATACGACGGCCGATGCGGGAAACGATCTTGTCGATGATCTTGAGCAGATGCTCGTTGGTGGAGAAACGCACATCGGTCAATTCCAGCTTGCCGTAGCGCTCCACATAGACCTGGTGGCAGGTATTCACCAGGATGTCGGAAATGGAGCTATCAGCCAGCAAGGGCTCCAGGGGGCCCAAGCCCAATACCTCGTTCTGGATATCCTGAACAATCTGCCGCCGCTCCACGGCATTCAAGGCGATGCCGTCCTCCAGCAACAAGCGCTCCACCAGTCCCTTCAATTCGTCTTTAAGGCGTTCGGCCGGGAGACTGGACATCACCTCCAGATCCACCCGATCCAGCAGGCGGCGGTGAATGGCACTCTTCAGTTGCTGATAACCGACATCGTCGCGAAAGGCCACCTGACGCTCGGGCTCGGACGCCATGGAAGGCTCCGTACCGATCTCTTGTAATCTTTCTCGTAGCGACATGGTGCTCTCCTCTCAATAACTTCTGCTTCTAGGTTCCATTGTCTGTTTCGCTATCAAGCGCTATCCCATGAGGCCAACAGCTACGCGGACTTGCCGAACAACCGGCTCAGCAAGCCGCTGCTGCGCTGGGGTTTCTGCGCCATGCTCTGGGCCATTTCCCGCAGGGATTTGGAAACCCGGTCCCGGGGGTCCACCTGCAAGATGGGCTTGCCCTGGTTGATCGAATCGGCGACCGCAGCAAAGCTGTTGGGGATAGTCTGCAGCACATGCAGACCAAGGGTGCTTTCCACATCCCCCACGGTAATTTCACCGCCAGGCTGGTAGCGATTCACCAACAGGGCCACCTTGGTCCGGGAATAGCCCAAGGAATCGAAAACGCTCATCAGACGCTTGGCACCGCGGATGAAGGGCAGGGTCATCTGCAGCACCATGTAGATCATGTCAGCACCATCCAGCACCCGTACCGAGATGGGATCCAAGGTCATGCCCAGATCGACGATCACGTAGTCGTAGCGATTGCGGGCCAGATCCAGGATGCGTTCGATATTCTCCGGCCGGATGCCAACGGCCTTTTCTGGTGACTCGGGTGCCGCCAGGATGCCCAGGTTGGGAGACACCTTGAGCAGGCTGGATTCGAAGAATTCCCCGTCCAGCCGCTGGATCTGGTGGGCCACCTCGGCCACGGTAGTCTGGGCACTCTGGGTCGCCACATAAACCATGGCGTCGCCGAACTGGAGGTTGAGGTCGATGAGCACCACCCGCTTGCCTTCCTCCGCCAGGGCATAGGCCAGGTTGGTGGCGAGGAAGGTAGCTCCGCTACCGCCTTTGCTCGGCACAAACGCCAAGATGCGCCCCGCCGCAGCACGAACCAGAGCCGAGTGCTGACGGATGCGCTCCAGGGCATCCTGCAGGGCCGCCTGGGACAAGGGTTCCGGCAACACCTCCCGCACCCCGACACGCATGGCCTTGATCAGGAAATCCGAACTCTGATCGGGCGAGATGACGATCATGGGCAGGCGCGGATAGTGGGTCGCAATACTGCCCAGGGATTCCAGATCCTGAGCCCCCCGCGCCGCCTGGACGATGAGCAACTCAGGCATCGGGTCCAGGTCTTCGTTGGCGAAATGGGCCGGACTGCCACTAACCACGGTCAGTTCCATACCGCTGGTGCCAACCACGATGGCCTTCACCTGATCCAGCAGTTCCTTGTTTTGGGTGAGGAGAGCGACTTTCATGGGGATACCCCGTTATAAATTATGTAAGTAATCGGTCGGTTCAGGACGAAGGTCTGAAACCAAGACTCTCTGCGGGCATGACAACGGTGGAAAACGGAATGGGGATCGAAAGAAAGCTCGGGAACCCCCAGGCCGGCCGGTAGATCACCGGCGTGCCGTCCGAATTCACCACTTTCACCCGCACGTATTTGATGCAATCAGCAGCGCCACCCAGGCATTCCTGGATGTTGGTAGCCACATCGGCGGGCAGGGGGGAAATCTTGGGACCGGTGGGCGTATTCACGTATTCGATCAGGAGGTAGGCATTGGTCACCTCGCCCCCGGCGGGCAGCACCGTGCCGCCGAAGAGGGCCTTGCTCTTTACCGCCGCCTGCTGGTCGGTCCAATTCACCACCGCCTCCCGGGCCGCCTTGCGCGTCACTTCCTGGACGGTATTGAAGACGTAGAAAAGCCGGCCGAATTCCATGCCGCCGAGGATGACGGTAAACAACAGAATGGCCACGACGGCGAATTCCACCGCCGCCACGCCGCGCTGGTTCTGTGCCGCTCTGTCGCTTCTCCTTGGGCCTGTCATGATCGGACTCCCTGCTCTCGGGACAACTGCTATTGCATATAGGGCATGGCGGTTACTGGCCGCAGGCTTACGGTCGTCACCGACCAAGCATTCCGCTCCACGGTGATGAGAGGGAACAGATCGCCTAAATCGACCCCGTAATTGACCACCGCCACGCGCACATAGTTGGGGAAGGTGCTGGAGCAGTTATTAAAGCCGCTGCCGCTGTCGCACTGCACCTGCACATTGCTGCTCGCCAGGGCCGGCAGGTTGGCGGCGGCGGCGGCATTGACCACCAGGGTCTGGGCCGCCGTCAGCGCCGCGCCGCGGGCAGTGTTGTCGCTCCAATCCGTCCGGGTCACCAGGGACAGGGAGCGGGCTCCGTCCCGAGTGGCCTTGGCCAGGGCATCGTAATACCAGATCACCCGCCCGAACTCGGCCAGGCCGGCGATCACCAACAGCAGCACGGGCAAGACCAAGGCGAATTCGACCACGGCTACGCCGCGCTGCTTGCCTGATCTCATCTGGGGTGATTTCGCACTCATGGCCATCACCTATAGAGTTTTATTTCGGCGGGAGGCAGGGGGTCCACCAGCCCACCAAACTCGGTCCACAAACCTTGATTTGATCCGGTCAACTGGGCCTTCACCTGCATGAAAAATTTCCCGATCCCCAGCACCTTCAAGGTCGAACAAGACGTGTTACCCAGTGGGACGGAGCAATCGATAATGGCCACGTGCAACAGCCGCCGATTGGCATTACCAGGAGGATGCGGATTGGGAGCCACAAAATAGTTGGGCACAATTTGCGAATAGGGGGTCGCATAGGGAGTACCGCTGGGCTGCTCGGGAGAATAGCTGGTGATGGCCGTCGGATAAGCTGCGGGATCGGCCGTTCCCGAGTTGTAAAGCAGCCCCCAGTCCGACAGATTGAAGGTCGCCCCCGCTTTGGGCGGGGAGCCGGTTGCATGTACTGCACGGCTATAGGACCACAAGGCGCCATATTGGCTAAAACTCGGCGCAGCAACGGGCCTATTGGTCGCAGGATCGATACTAATACTCTGCTGCGTCGGGACATTGCTGCCAGCCGTGGTATCCATCCAGTCTCTGGGCAATCCCAGGGCGCCAGCACTGTTAGTACATCCAGGGCCGTTGCCAGTACATGTGTACTCCTTGACATTGCGATCCGGCGGCGCCGCAACAGGGTCGCAGGCATTGCCGCCAGTAAAATCGTTGAATCTAGAGTTCAGCGCTCGCTCTCCCGGGGTCGCCCCCAGACCTGTATTGCGATAGACAAAGGTGTTATTCGTAATCGTCGTTAGATTAAGGGCACTACGGCCAGTACATACGAACCCAGGCAGGATATTGCCGTTGGAGTTGCTCGGATTGCAGGCAGCCGGAGGGGTGTCGATAGGGTTGATCCAGATCATGTCTGAGGCGGCAGGACCGGACCCCAGCGGCGCATTGAGTGCCATCAGGTTGTAGCTAACTCCCCGGCGATAGCCCAACTCGCGCAGCTCGTTGGTCGTTGGGTCTGCCGTAGTAGTGCCGTTGATGGCACATACGCCAATGGGTGCCAAGTCGATGGTGTAACGCCCGGCCACCGCCATGCCGAAGGTCTGGGTGGAAGAGGCGCTCCCCGGCGCGAAAATGCGCAGCACCTGCATCAGGAAGGTGTTGAAGGTCTGCTGGCCGGTGGCGGAGGTATCGACCTTTAGGAAGGTTTTGCCGGCAGCCTGGGTATTGGTGGTCGCCGAACTGGCCGGCACCATGCAGGCATCATCAGGGCAGTCGCCGACGCTGATATTAGCGACCGTGATGGTGACGGGCTTGGAAGTGAAATCGTAGCGGTGCAGGCCGGCGGTATAGATGGCACCGTCCTTGGGATTGCCAGGATTGGTGCCACGTACCGCCTTGTCTACCCCCGCCGCCGTGCCATCGAGCAATTTCGCCCCAGCTAGGGCCGCCGCATCAGCTGCGTTCTGCAGCTCGGTCTTGGCGACATAGAGCCGCCCTAGGTCGATAACCAAGCCAGCAAAGCCGATCAAGGCGATGAGAACAAAGCCGACGAGGATGACCACCGCCCCCCGTTGCCGGGCCCGTGTCGTTGTTTTCATGGTCGCGCACCTCCGTCATGGCACCCGTGAGACCGGCCGGTCCGCTAGCCTACTGGCCGCTGCCCATGGATCCGCCGATATTCATGATATTGAATGTGCTCGGCGGGGTTTCAAAGCTCTTACGGTATT
>DATEZY010000023.1:0-5677 GCA_035255085.1 Azospira sp.
CGTCGGCCAGCTGTCGGTAGCCAAGGACCTGCACGGCACCCTGCGCTACGCCCATATCGGCCTGGCGGCCATGACCATCGTCACCAGCTGGGCCTTCACCCAGGTGATGTTCGCCCTGCATTACGCCCACGACTACTACGCTGCCCTGGGCCGGGGCCTGGGCAGCGGCGGTCTGGATTTTCCCGGCAGCCATGCGCCGGAATATGGGGATTTTCTCTACTTCGCCTCGGTCATCGGCACCTCGGGCCAGACCGCCGACGTCAGCTTCACCAGCCGCAGCATGCGCCGCACCGGCCTGGTCCACTGCGTCCTGGCCTTCTTTTTCAACACCACCCTGCTGGCCCTGACCATCAACATCGCCTCCGGGCTGCTCTGAGGACGGGGCGGCCCGCCCTCTGCCGCCTCCGCATTCAGGCTCAGTGGCTGGTGCCCTCGGAGCGGGTGATCTTGTTCCACACGTTGTACTTGCCCACGGGTTTACTCATGGGCAGGCGCTTCACTTCTTCCAGGGTCTTGGCGTCGAAGACGATCAGGGCGCCGTCCATCTCCCACAGGCTGGCCAGGGCGTAGCGGCCGTCCTTGGTGAATTCCACGTGGGCCAGGGTCTTGCCGGGCACGGGCTTCAGCTCCTTCACCACCTCCAGGGTTTCCTTGTCGATCACCTGCAGGGTGTCCTTGCAGGTGGGGCTCATCATGGAATCGACGAAGGCGTAGCGGGAGTTCTCGTGGCTGCGCAGGAAGAAGCCGGGGCCGCAGGTGCGGATTTCCTTCACCGGCTTCCAGGTCTTCATGTCGATCACCGACACCATGCCTTCCTTAAGGTTGGTGGAGGCCATCACCATGCGTCCCTGCCACTTCCAGGTAATGCCGGAACCCAGGTGGGGCATGCCTTTCAATTCCAGGTCGGCGACCTTGCGCCGCACGTCCAGATTCACCACCTGGCCCTTGCCCTCCCGGGAGGCGCCCATGACCTCGGTGTAGGACTGGTCGAAGAAGAAGTCGTCCAGTACGTCGGTCAGGGGCGTGCGCCGGGGATTGAGGAAGCCGGGCTTGGCGATGCCTTCCTGCATCCGGTAGTCGTGCACGTAGCCGTCGAAGATGGGCTTGGCCTTTTCGTCGTAGCTGATTTCCCACAGCTCCGGCATGTCCTTCATGGCGGCGACGAAGCTCTTGCGCGGTGCCGCGTCATAGACGGCGGCGACCCGGGAGATTTCCTTGCCGTCCAGGCTGCTGGCTTCCAGCAGCTTCACCGGATTGAGGTCGGCGTCGAACAGCACCAAGTTGCGCGGCAGGTAGTTGGCGGCGATGACGTACTTGCCGTCGTCGGAGACCGCCACGTTGCGGGTGTTGATGCCGGCCCGCACCTCGGCGATGACCTTCAGGTTCCACAGGTCGAACTTGGTGATCCAGCCATCCCGGGAGCCGAAATAGACGTAGCGCCCATCCGAGGTGAATTTGGGACCGCCGTGGAGGGCGAAGCGGGAGGCGAAGCGGTAGATCGGTTCCAGCTTGTCACCGTCGAGGATGGAGACGTGATGGTCGCCCCCTTCCACCACCACGAACAGGTTCATGGGATCGGCCTTGAATACGGGCTTGTCCGAGAGGGTCTTGGGATCGGTCTGCTGGATGCGGGAGGCGCGGATGTCCTGCTCGCTCCAGGTGGGCTTGGGATTCACCGGGGAATAGACCCAGTCGGCCAGGGCGGCGATTTCCCCGGCGCTCAGCTTGGCGGCGAAGGCCGGCATCTGGGTGGCTGGGCGGCCATCCTTGATGGTCTTCACTGCCTCGGCCTTGCGCAGGCGCTCCAGGTTCTCCGGCAGCAGGGCCGGACCCATGCCGCCCAGGCGGTCGGTGCCGTGGCATTGGGCGCAGTGCTGCTTGAACAGTTCGGGGGCCGAAACCACCTCGGCCTCCGCCCCATGGGCCGGCTGGCCGGCGTACCACAGGCCGGCCAGGGCCAGCACGCCGGAAGCCAGCCAGAACAGGCGGCGATGTTGTTCCCGGTCGGCGGTGCGGGCCTGGGCAGGGCTGGGGCGGAAGGCGGAATGCTGGGCGGAGCGGCGAATCATGGCGAAATCCTCGTTACGCGGGAGTGCTGGCGATATCGTTGGTGACCCCGATTTCCTCGTCGCTCAGGTAGCAGGCGGGGTCCTCGGCCCAGGGATTGCCGGTGAGCTGCTGGGCCCGCACCCGGGTGTTGCCGTTACAGATGGCGAGATAGCGGCATTCGCCGCAGCGCCCCTGCACCGGCCGGGGATGCTGCTTGAGGCCGGCCATGAGGCTGTCGGAAAGGTCGTTCCACACCTGGGAGAAGGGGCGCTGGCGCACGTTGTCCAGGGTGTGGTGCCACCACATGGTGTCCGGATGGATGTTGCCCAGGTTGTCGATGTTGGCCACATTCACGCCGCTGGCGTTGCCGCCCCACTGTTCCAGCTTGCCCTGGATGTGGGCGGCCTGATCCGGAAACTTGCGCTGCACCCAGTGCAGCAGATAGACGCCGTCGGCATCGTTGTTGCCGGTGACGAATTCCTTCTCCAGCCCGCGCTGCTGGTAGTCCCAGCAGGTATCGAAGAGCAGGTCCATGGCCTGGCGCGTCGCCTGGTGGTGGGCGTCGGTACGGCGGTTCTTGTTGCCCCGGCCGGCGTAGTTGAGGTGGGAGAAGTAGAACTTGTCGATGCCCTCGGCCTCGATCAGGGCCAAGAGACCTGGCAGGTCCTGGGCGTTGTCCTGGGTCATGGTGTAGCGCACCCCGACCTTGATACCCCGGTCCCGGCACAGGCGGATGCCGGCCAGGGAAGCGTCGAAGGCCCCCTCCATGCGACGGAACTTGTCGTGGGTGGCGCCCAGGCCGTCCAGGCTCACCCCCACGTAGTCGAAGCCGACATCCACGATGGCGTCGATATTGGCTTCCGTGATCAGGGTGCCGTTGGAAGAAAGGCCCACGTAGAAGCCCAGGCCCTTGGCGCGGCGGGCGATGTCGAAAATATCCGGGCGCAGTAGGGGCTCGCCGCCGGAGAGGATCAGGACCGGCACACGGAAGGCCTTGAGGTCGTCCATCACCGTGAACACTTCCTCGGTGGACAGCTCCCCGGGGAAATCCTTGTCGGCGGAGATGGAATAGCAGTGCTTGCAGGTGAGGTTGCAGCGGCGGATCAGGTTCCAGATCACCACCGGCCCCGGGGGGTTGCGTCGCGGCGCCACCGGCGTGGGCTGTGCCAATTCGCGCATGAAATGGGAAATACGGAACATGTTGCCTCCATTGCTTGTTGCCTGGGATTGAACGCTAGCACAGGCGCGGGCGTCGTTGATGCGCATCAAGAGCCGGTCGGGATACTTTTCTTCGCCAGCACATCGGCTATGCTGAAGAAATTCCGCGCCGCCAGGAGACCCCCATGATCCGCTTCACCCTTAACGACCAGCCCACCCAGGTCGACGTGGCCCCCGACACACCCCTGCTGTGGGTGCTGCGGGACAGCCTCAAGCTCACCGGCACCAAGTACGGCTGCGGCAAGTCCCTGTGCGGCGCCTGTACCGTGCATCTGGACGGCCAGCCGATCCGTGCCTGCTCCACGCCGGTATCCCTGGTGGCCGGCCACCGGGTGACCACCATCGAAGGCGCGCACAGCAAGGTCGCCAAGGCGGTACAGGCCGCCTGGCAAAAGCTGGACGTGCCCCAGTGCGGCTACTGCCAGAGCGGCCAGCTCATGTCCGCCGTCGCCCTCCTGGTGCGCCAGCCCCGGCCCAGCGACGAGGATATCGATGCCGCCATGGCGGGCAACCTCTGCCGCTGCGCCACCTACGTGCGCATCCGGGCCGCCATCCACGCCGCCGCCAAGAGCCTGGCCTGAGGAGACTGACATGGACACGCAAAACGCAGCTTCTCCGGCCGCCTCCCCTGCCCCTGCCAGCCCGGGCCGCCGCACCTTCCTGCAAGGCAGCGCCGGCCTCACCCTAGCCCTCTACCTTGCCCCCGCCCGCACCGTGATCGCGGCCAACGCCACAGACGCCACCCACTTCTACGATGCCAACGCCTTCATCAGCATCGGCACCGACGACAGCGTCACGGTCATCGCCAAGCACCTGGAAATGGGCCAGGGCACCTACACGGGCCTCGCCACCCTGGCCGCCGAGGAACTGGACGCCGACTGGGCCAAGGTCCGGGTCGAGGGCGCCCCGGCCGATAACAAGCGCTACGGCAACAAGCTCATGGGCGGCATCCAGGGCACCGGCGGCAGCAATGCCATGGCCGCCTCCTTCGAGGTCATGCGCCAAGCCGGGGCCAGCGCCCGGGCCATGCTGGTGGCTGCTGCCGCCAAGCGCTGGGGCGTGGCGCCGGAAAGCATCACGGTGAAGAACGGGGTGGTGCGTCATGCTGCCAGCGGCCGCCACGCCAGCTTCGGCCAGCTGGCCGAGGCCGCCGCCCAGGAGCCGGTGCCCCAGGCGGTGCAGCTCAAGGACCCGAAGGATTTCACTCTGATCGGCAAGACCATTCCGCGCCAGGACACCCGGGACAAGATCAACGGCCGGGCCATGTTCACCCAGGATGTGCAGCTCCCGGGCCAGCTCACCGCCCTGGTCGCCCACCCGCCCCGCTTCGGCGGCAAGGTGGCGCGCTTCGACGCCACGGCTGCCAAGGCCGTGGCCGGCGTGGTCGACGTAGTGGCCATTCCCAGCGGCGTAGCGGTGGTGGCCAGGGATTTCTGGTCGGCCAAGAAGGGCCGGGATGCCCTGAAGGTGGAATGGGACGAGAGCGCCGCCTTCCGCCTCGGCTCGGCGGATATTCTGGCCCAGTTCCGGCACCTGGCCGCCCAGCCCGGCGCCGTGGCCCGCCACGACGGGGATGTGGCTGCCGGCCTGGCCGGGGCCGCCAAGCGCCTGGAAGCCAGCTACGAATTCCCCTACCTGGCCCACGCCGCCATGGAGCCCATGGATTGTGTCGTCCGCCTCTCGCCGGAAGGCTGCGAGGTGTGGAACGGGGAGCAGTTCCAGACGGTGGACCAGGGCGCCATCGCCAAGGTCCTGGGCCTCAAGCCGGAGCAGGTGAAAATCCACATGCTCTACGCCGGCGGCAGCTTCGGCCGCCGCGCCAATCCCCATTCCGACTACCTGCTGGAAGCCGTCCATATCGCCAAGGCTATCGACGGCAAGGCGCCGGTGAAGCTGGTACGCACCCGGGAGGACGACATGCAGGCCGGCTATTACCGCCCGGCCTACCTGCATCGCCTGCAGGGCGGCGTGGATGGCAGCGGCCGGCCGGTAGCCTGGCAGCAGCGCATCGTCGGCCAATCCATCATCGCCGGCACCGCCTTCGCCGCCAACCTGATCAAGAACGGGGTGGACCTGACCTCGGTGGAAGGTGCCGCCAACCTGCCCTACGCCATTCCCAACCTGCAGGTGGACCTGCACTCCCCGGCCTTACCGGTGCCGGTGCAGTGGTGGCGCTCTGTGGGCTCGACCCACACTGCCTACGCCACGGAAACCTTTGCCGACGAGCTGGCCCAGGCCGCCGGCCAAGACCCGGTGGCCTGGCGCCGCAACCTGCTCAAGGACCACCCGCGGCATCTCGGTGTGCTGGAACTGGCCGTGGCCAAGGCCGGCTGGAACCGCCCCCTGGCCCCGGGCAAGGCCGGCGAACGCCGGGGACGGGGCGTGGCCCTGCATGAATCCTTCAACACCG
>DATEZY010000024.1:0-16361 GCA_035255085.1 Azospira sp.
CCTTGAGCCATTCCAGGTTGGCCCGGTTGCGCCCCAGGAATTCGGCTGGGGGGACATCGTTCCGGCCCCGGCGATTATCCGGGCCGGGCTGGTTAATGGTCAGGAACAGCACCGGCCCCAGGCGCCAGCGGGTGTTTTCCCGAGTGTCGCCGGGCTGCTGTTCGAGGGGTAGGGAGGGACTGCCGAGGGAGCGGGGCTGGGCGAAGAACAGTTGCCGCAGGTGATTGAGGCGCTCGTCCGGGTCGAAGTGGCCGGCCAGGACGCGGCTGCAGTCCTGCCATTCGTTGTCCCCTGGGGTGTAGATCAGGGGCAGGGGGGCGGCATCCAGCAGGTCGTGCCGTTCCTGCAACAGGGCGTCGCTGCAGGATTCGCTGCCGCCCTTGAGGTCGCCGATATGGACGGCGAAGGCCGCCCCGGCCGTTTGCATGGCGGCGAGCATCTTCGGCAGTTCCCGCTTTTCGTAGGCCGAGTAGGGGGTATCGCCCAGAAGGGCGAAGCGGTAGGTGTCGGCGTGGACGGCGCCGGCCAGGAGCAGGCCTGCAAGCAAGCCGGTAAGGGAAAATATGGGTTTCATCGGCGCGATGCTCCCGGCAAAGGTTCGGCCCATTGTAGGGCAGCGGTCGTGACCGGAGGCTGACCGCCCCCTGGCCCGCTGCCCCGGCAGGCTCAGCGCGCCAGGGTCTTCAGTTCGTAGAGCAGGTCCAGGGCTTCCCGGGGCGAGAGGCTGTCCGGGTCGATGTCGTCCAGGCGCTCCAGGGCCGGATGGGGCGGCGGTTCCGACGCCTCGGCCGCCGCGGCGCCGACGGCGAACAGGTCCGGCTGCAGCGGGTCCACGGCGGCCCGGGCTTCGAGCTGGCGCAGTTCCTTCTTGGCGGCCCGCACCACGGCGTTGGGAATGCCGGCCAGGGCGGCCACCTGGATACCGTAGCTCTGGTTGGCCGGGCCTTCTTCCACGGCATGGAGGAAGACGATGCGGTCGCCGTGCTCCACCGCGTCCAGGTGCACATTCACCAGCTCCGGGTATTCGTGGGAGAGGCGGGTGAGCTCGAAGTAGTGGGTGGCGAAGAGGGACAGGCTGCGGTTCTTTTCCAGCAGGTGGCGCAGGATGGCCATGGCCAGGGCCATGCCGTCGAAGGTGGAGGTGCCCCGGCCCACCTCGTCCATCAGCACCAGGCTGTGTTCCGTGGCGTTGTGCAGGATGGCGGCGGATTCGGTCATTTCCACCATGAAGGTGGAACGGCCCGAGGCCAGGTCGTCGGAGGCGCCGATGCGGGTGAAGATCTGGTCCATGGGCCCCAGGCGGGCGCTGCCGGCGGGCACGTAGCTGCCGACGTGGGCGAGCAGGGCGATGAGGGCCGTCTGCCGCATGTAGGTGGATTTACCGCCCATGTTGGGGCCGGTGATGAGCAGCAGGCGGCGTTCCGCGCCTTCCGGCAGTTTTGCTTCCCCCAGGGCCAGGTCGTTGGGGATGAAGCTTTCCCCCAGGAGGTGCAGTTCGTTTTCCACTACCGGGTGGCGGGCGCCGGTGAGCCACAGCCCCGTTTCCTCAACGAATTCCGGGCGGCACCAGTTGCGGTTCACGGCGGTGTCGGCGAAGGCGGCGAGCATGTCGAGCAGGGACACGCCCCGGGCCACCTGCTGCAGGGCCGGCACGGCGGGCAGGAGGTCGCTCAGCACCTGTTCGTAGAGCCATTTTTCCCGCGCCAGGGCCCGTTCCTGGGCAGACAGGGCCTTGTCCTCGAAGGCCTTGAGTTCCGGGGTGATGTAGCGCTCGGCGTTCTTTAGGGTCTGGCGCCGGCGATAGTCGTCCGGCACCTTGTCGGCATTGGCGTGGGTGACCTCGATGTAGAAGCCATGGACCCGGTTGTATTCCACCTTGAGGCTGGCGATGCCGCTGCGTTCCCGCTCCCGGGCTTCCAGATCCACCAGGTAGGCGCCGCAGTTGTCGTTGAGGCCCCGCAGTTCGTCCAGTTCGGCGTCGAAGCCGGGGGCCATGACGCCGCCGTCCCGGATCAGGGCGGCGGGTTCCAGGGCGATGGCCCGGGTCAGGAGGTCGATGGCCGCTGCCGGGGCTTCCAGCTCGCCGTAGATTTCCGCCAGCAGGGGCGAGGCGTGGCCGGCCAGGGGGGCGCGCAGTTCCTCCAGCCGGGCCAGGGAGTCCCGCAGGCTGGAGAGGTCCCGGGGCCGGGCGTTGCGCAGGGCGATGCGGCCAGCGATGCGCTCCACGTCGGCAAAGCCCTTGAGGCCGGCGCGGATGTAGCGGGCCAGGGCCAGGTTGTCTTCCAGCAGGGCGCTGACGGCGTCGATGCGGGCGGCGGGCAGGCGTCGGTCCCGCAGCGGGTGGTGCAGGGCATGGCGCAGGCAGCGGGCGCCCATGGCGGTGACGCAGCCGTCCAGCAGGGAGAACAGGGTGGGGGAGGGTTCGCCGCGCAGGGTCTCGGTCAGTTCCAGGTTGCGCCGGGTGGCGGCGTCCAGGCCCAGGTAGGCCGATTCCCGCTCCACGGCCAGGCCCTGGACGTGGGGCAGGGCCTGGGCCTGCGTTGCCTGGGCGTATTGCAGCAGGGCCCCGGCGGCGCCCAGGGCCGGGCGCAGGTCCTCGGCGGCAAAGGCGGTCAGGCTCTGCACCTTGAAGTGTTCCAGCAGCATCCGCTTGGCCGCATCCAGGTCGAAATGCCAGTCCGGGCGGCGGGTGGTGGCGGCGCTGATTTGGATTTCCGGCACCAGGGAATCGGGCAGCAGCACTTCCGCCGGGCGGATGCGCTCCAGGGTGGCGGCCAGTTTCTCGCTGGCCACTTCGCTTACCTTGAATTCGCCGCTGGCCAGGTTGAGCCAGGCCAGGCCCCACACGCCCCGGCCGCCGGTCAGGGCCATCAGCAGGGTGTCACGCTTGTCGTCCAGGAGCGCCGCATCGGTCAGGGTGCCCGGGGTGACGATGCGGGCCACGGCCCGCTCCACCGGGCCCTTGCTGGTGGCCGGGTCGCCGATCTGCTCGCAGATGACCACCGATTCGCCCAGCTTCACCAGCTTGGCCAGGTACTGCTCCACCGCGTGGTAGGGCACCCCGGCCATCTTGATCGGCAGGCCGGCGGACTGGCCCCGGGTGGTCAGGGTGATGTCCAGCAGCCGGGCGGCCTTTTCCGCATCCTCGAAGAACAGCTCGTAGAAGTCACCCATGCGGTAAAAGAGCAGGGTATTCGGGTGCTGGGATTTCAGCGCCAAATACTGCTGCATCATGGGAGTGTGGCCGGAGGCGTCGCTGGTCTTCTTGGTTGCCATGGGGTGTCTGCGTTTGAAATAGGCGGGGCGGGTCGCAAGGGCGGTCCGCTAAAGGGGCGGATTATCCCGTGTATGACCGCCGTCTGGAAGCCGTCTGCGCTGCCGTTGCCGTCATGGCAGCGGATGGCGGCGCCGGGGCGACGTAAATGGCTAGCAAGGGTTTTCCCTATAGAATCTTTGCATCCATCCATCCCAGATATCTGCAACACTTTGCCTTACATGAAAAAGTGCAAGAAAGTGCGAGATTGCCCATGAGCGCTTCCCATTCAGCTAGCTCTAGCCCGCCCGCTTCCGGAGACGTGGATGTGGATCTGCGCCAGGTCATTTATGCGCTTTCCGATGCCCTCGACCTGGTGGGGGTCAATGACGTGGCCCATGGCAAGCGGGTCGGCATCATGGCCTTGGCCTGCGCCAACGTGCTCGGCCTGGATAGCCAGGAATCCGGTTTCCTGTTCGACCTGGGGCTGCTGCACGACATCGGTGTTTCCACCACCAGCACCCATGCCCACCTGGTGGCGGAATTCGACTGGGAGAGCTCCCAGGACCATTGCGACGTGGGCTATGAGTTGCTGCGCCTTTTCCCGCCCTTGGCAGCCATGGCCGAGCCGGTGCATTACCACCATACCCGCTGGGAACAGCTCGTCCTGCGCCGCGATATTTCCCCCGCCGTGGCCGAGCAGGCCAATCTGATCTACATGGTGGATCGGGTCGATGCCCTGGTCGCGCCCTACTACAGCCGCGGCGGCGGGCTCATGAATGCGGCGGTGATCCAGCAAAAGATTCGCGATACGGCCGGGAGCTATTTTTCCCCCAAGCTGGTGGAAGCCTTTCTGGCGGCCTCGGCCACCGAAGCCTTCTGGCTGCAAATGGACCCTCGCGGCATTCAGGTCGCCTTGCAGGATATGCTGGCCCGGGGCAGCCAGTACCGGGCCTCCATGGCCGAATTGAAGCAGTTGGCCAGCATCTTTTCCCGCATCGTCGATGCCAAGAGCCCCTTCACGGTGGAACATTCCCTGGGCGTGGCCCGCTTGTCCCGCTATATCGGGGAACGCATGGGCCTGGACGAGGCCACCTGCGACAAGCTGGAAATTGCCGGTCTCCTGCACGACCTGGGCAAGCTGCGGGTGCCGGACGATGTGCTGGAAAAACCGGGGCCCCTGGATGAGCGGGAGCAGAAGATCATCCACGTCCATAGCTTCGAGACCTTCCAGATACTGCACCGCATCCGGGGCTTCGAAGACATCACCCTCTGGGCCGCCTACCATCACGAGGCACCGGACGGCAGTGGCTATCCCTTCCACCTGCAGGGCGACGCCCTGCCGCTGGAGGCGCGCATCCTGCGCGTGGCCGACATCTTCCAGGCCATGGTGCAGGACCGCCCCTACCGCTCCGGCCTGTCGGCCGATGCGGTGCTGCAATTCCTCAAGGATCTGGCGGCCGAAGGGCGCGTCGATGCCGAGGTGGTCAAGGTGGCCATCGCCGACATGCCGACCGCCATGCGGGTGGCCGGCCCCGGCCGGCATGCTGCGCTTCCTGTTTAGCTAGAGGGGCGACAGCCCCAGACACCGTCAGGCCGCGCTGGCTTCCGGCATGTGTAGCGGCAGCCACAGGCGGAAGGTGGTGCCCTGGCCCGGTTCGCTGCTCACCTCGAAGCGGCCGCCGTGCTTCTTGACCACGATGTCGTAGGAAATGGATAGCCCCAGGCCCGTGCCCTTGCCGACGGGCTTGGTGGTGTAGAAGGGTTCGAAGATCCGGTTCTTCACCTCCGGCGGCATGCCCTTGCCGGTATCGGTGATTTCGAACCACACCTGGCCGTTCTCCGCGCCGGAGCGGACGTAGATGTGGCCCCGCTGTTCGATGGCCTGGGCCGCATTCACCAGCAGGTTCATGAATACCTGGTTGATCTGGGCCGGAATGCACTCGACGTCCGGAATGTTGCCCAGTTCGCGCACCACCTCGGCCTTGTACTTGAGTTCGTTCCACACCACGTTGAGGGTGCTTTCCAGGGCCGCATTGAGGTTGGTGAATTGCCGCTCGGCCTGGTCCACGTGGGAAAAATCCTTTAGGTCCTGGACGATCTTGGTGACCCGGTTCAGCCCCTCCTGGGATTCCGCCAGCAGGGAGGGCAGGTCTTCCCGCAGGAATTCCAGGTCAGCCTCCCGCCGGGCCGTTTCCAGGGTGGCAGGATCGGCGCCGTTGAGTACCGCTTCGTGCACTTCCACCAGCTGCATCAGGCGCGTGATGTAGGCCTTGAGGGTGCCCAGGTTGGAATTGACGAAGCCGATGGGGTTGTTGATCTCGTGGGCGACCCCCGCCGCCAGCTGGCCGATGGCCGCCATCTTTTCGGACTGCAGCAACTGTTGCTGGGCGTCTTCCACCTTGCGCAGCAGCTGCATGGTTTCGGCCTGCTCCCGGGCGAGCTTGGTATTGGCCTCGGCCAGCTCATGGGTGCGTGCCGCAACCCGTTCCTCCAGGCCGACATTGACCTGGGCCAGGTCCCGGTTCTGCTCCGAAATCAGGCTGTAGAGACGTTCCAGGGCCTCCAGCAGCACCGCCGTGGCCGGATCAACGGCCTTTTCCTCGGCCCCGTAGGCCTCCGCAGGCGTCATGCCCTGGCGAATGGCGGCGATTTGCCGGGACATGGCCTGGTCCTCGCCAAGGATGTGCACCGTCAGCCAGGCGGCGAGAAAGCCATGGATCGCCTCGGCCGGGTGGGACATCACGCCCCGGGAGCGCCAGAGGGAAGTGAGCTGTTCGATGAATTGCTGGTGGCGGGCCTTGTGGGCGCGGAAATGGCGGGAATCCACCGCCACCTCCGCCATCAGTTGTTCCTCATCCCGGAAGTGTTCCTGGCCGTAACGGGCCAGGGTCTGGAAGATGGCCTGCAGGGCTGCTGGCGAAACCCCTTCGCCCTTGACCAGCAGTTTTCCCAGGGCATTGGTGGTGTCGACCAGCTGCCGATGCTGCTGATCCACCAGGGCAAGATGGGTCTCGAAGCGCTGATCCCAGACGAATTCATCCATTTTTAGTTTCTCGTTTGCCGACTGCTTAGCCGGAGACGCCTAATGACGCCTAGTCCTTGCCCGTAAATTCGGGATCCAGCAGCACCGAGCCGTCGTCCGCCCAGTTCACCGCGGTGATGCCCGGCTCCAGGCTTTCCAGGCGCTGGGCCTCGACTTGCTCGGGCGTGGCATCTCCCATCTCCAGGCGCACCAGGTCGGCCAGCTGGCGGTTTTCCAGCTGGAGTTCCCGGTTGGCCAGGGCCTGGCCGATGGCCGCCACCAGCTCGTAGTCGTTCCAGGGCTTGCCGATGAAGCGTTCGATGCCGACCTCGTTCACCGCCCGCACCAGGGCGTTCAGGTCGGCATAGCCGGACAGGATCAGGCGGGCGGCATCGGGCTGGAGGGCCTTCACCGCCTTCAGGAACTCGATGCCGTCCATGGCCGGCATGCGGTAGTCGCTGATGAACAGGTCGTAGCTTTCATGCCGCGCCTTTTCCAGGGCGGCCTCGGGAGAGCTGAAGGCATGCACCTCCAGGCTGAAGCTACGGTTGCCGCAGGTGCAGGGGGCGACCCGGAGCAGCCGTTGCAGGGATTTGAGGATGGGCTCTTCGTCGTCGACGATCATGATGCGGCTCATTTTTCCTCCTGGCGGATGTAGAGCGTCAGATTGTGGCGTTCGGCCTGCTCGAGCTTGACCAGCTGGCCGATGATGTCTGCGTTGAGGGTACTGCCCCGGGCCAGCAGCAGGTAGCCGTCGTGATGGATCAGTTCGCGGCTGAGCACCATGCCGGGCTTGAGATGCATGGTGCGCAGGGGCAGCTCCACCGGGACGTGTTTGCGGGATTCGGCCAGGTACTGGACCATGGTGTCCACCACCGTCGGGTCGTAGCGCTTGCCCCGGTTGTCGATCAGGAAGGACAGGGCCTCCTCGGGGCGCAAGGGGCGCTGGGCCAGGGTGCCGATCTGCAGGGCATCGTAGTCGTTGGCCACGGCCAGGATGCGGGCGCCCTGGGGAATGGCGATGCCGGTCAGCTGGTCCGGATAGCCCTTGCCGTCGAAGCCCTCGTGGTGGTGGCGCACCAGCAGCGCCACTTCCTTGAGGCGCTCGATGGCCATCAGGATGTTCTGGCCGATCACCGGATGCTTCATCACCAGGGCCCGCTGTTCCTGGCCCAGGGTGTTGAAGGGTTTGCCCAGGAGTTCGTCGGGCAGGCCCATCTTGCCGATGTCGTGCAGCAGCCCGGCGAGCATCACGTTCTGCACCTCGTGCTCGGCCAGGCCCAGACGGTGGGCCAGGCTGCGGGCGATGTCGGCGACCCGCCGGCCATGGCCGGCCAGCTGCTGGGCACCGCTGCCGCTACGCAGTTCGATCAGGCCGGCAAATACCTGGACGCTGGTGAGGAAAGACTTCTTCAACTCGCCGTGGGCCTGCTCGACGAAGGCGAGGGCCTGGCGCAACTCGGCGGTGCGTTCCGCCACCTTCTGTTCCAGGCCGGCGTTGAGCCCCTTTAGCTCCTCGTTCTGGGCCTGGGTGAGGGCGGTGAGGCGACGGTTCTCGGCTTCCAGCTGCTGCCGTTCCAGGGCTTCCTTCACCGTATTGACGATTTCCGCGTCGTCCCAGGGCTTGGCGATGTAGCGGTAGATCTCGCCCTCGTTGATGGCGGCGACGGTGGAACTGACGTCGGCATAGCCGGTGAGCAGCAGGCGCACGGTGTGGGGCCAGCGCTTGCGCACTTCCCGGAGGAAGGCGGCGCCATCCATTTCCGGCATGCGCATGTCGGAAATGATCAGATCGACCGGCTCCTGCTCGAGCAGGGCCAGTCCGGCGGCACCGCCCTCGGCCACCAGGATGCGGTAACCGTGGGGGCGGAACAGGCGGCGCAGGGCCGAGAGGATGCTGGGCTCGTCATCGACGAACAGCAGGGTGGCGGGAGCGACGTTTTCGCTCATGGGCTGGCCTCTGGGTTGGGTTGGACGGCGGAATTGCTGGCGTTGGTGGAAGTGGTGGACGTGGCGGTGCCTGGCTGGATCGGCAGGATCACCCGGAAGCAGGTGCCGACGCCGACCTGGCTATCCACCTCAATGTGCCCCTGGTGGCGGTCCACGATGCCATAGGAGAGGGACAGGCCGAGCCCCGTGCCCTTGCCCACCGGTTTGGTGGTGAAGAAGGGCTCGAAGATGCGGGACAGGTGCTCCGGCGCGATGCCCTTGCCGGTGTCGGTGATTTCGATGCAGACCTGGTCCTCGCCCCGGCGGGAGGTGCGCAGGGTGATCGTGCCTTTGCTCTCGATGGCATGGCTGGCATTGACCAGCAGGTTCATGAACACCTGGTTGAGCTGGGAAATCAGGCAATACACCTGGGGAATGTCGCCGTATTCCTTGACCACGGTGCACTTGTACTTGAGCTCGTTCCAGACGATGTTGAGGGTGGAATCCAGCCCCTGATGCAGGTCGGCCCACTGCCAATCCTGCTCGCTGACGTGGGAGAAGGTCTTCAGGTCCTGCACGATCTTGCGTACCCGGGCCAGGCCGTCCTTGGATTCGATCACCAGCTGGACGATGTCCTCTCGCAGGAAGGTGAAATCCCGTTCCTCCTTGAGGCGCTGGAGGGCGGCCTGCTGGGGGAAATTTTCCCCGGCGGCGGTGGCCGCCGCGTCGTAGGCGTCGATGATGTCCATCAGGTCCCGCAGGTAGCTGTCCAGGGTGCCGAGGTTGGAGTGCACAAAGCCGATGGGGTTGTTGAGCTCGTGGGCGATGCCGGCGGCCAGCTGGCCGATGGAGGCCATTTTTTCCGACTGCAACAGCTGGTTGTGGGCTTCCTCCAGGCGCTTGTTGAGCACCCGCTGGGCCGCCAGGTTGTCCGCCAGCTCCTGTTCCTGCAGCTTGCGCCGGGTGATGTCGGTCAGCACCCCGTCGAAGAAGACCACGTTGCCTGCTTCATCCCGCTGCACGGCAGTGCGGTCCTCGACCCAGAGCACCTGGTGCTCGGCCGTCAGCAGCCGGTATTCCTGGTAGTAGTCCGTGGCGCCGGCTTCGCAATATTGGCGTACCTCTTCTGCCACCCGGGGCAGGTCGTCCGGGTGCACCATGGCCGTGAAGGGCGGATCCCCCGCCAGCAGGCCGCCGACCGTGTATCCCCACTGGGTGACGTTTTCCGAGGCGAACACCACCGGCCAGCCCGGGGCGGCCTGCCAGCGGAAGAACACGGCCTGGCTGGCATGGACGATCTGGTCGGCGATGCGCAGGGCAGCCTCGGCCCGCCGTTGCCGCACCAGGTGCCAGGCCTCGTTGGCGACCAGCTGGATGGTTTCCACGTCGGTGCTCGAATACGGCTCCATCTTGTTGCCGATGCCGGTCAGCAGCCGGACCGAGCCTTCGTCCAGGACCGGGACGCTGACCAGACAGCGCAACGGGGTGTCGCCTTCGCTCAGGCCCGCCTTGTCGGTCACGTTGGCGTAATCGTTGATGATCACCGGCTTTTGTTCCCGCGCCGCCGCGGCCCAGCGGCCGGCCTGGCTGAGGGGGAAGGGGGTGCCGAAGCCGGGGCTGCAGTAGTGCCGCGGCGTGAGCATGGAGCAGGCTGCCAGCTCCATGTGGTCGGTCCGGGGATCGACGAAATGCATGAAGGCGATGCTGCTGTCGGTCAGGTCCTCGATCATTTCCAGGGCCTGTTGCAGGAACTCGCTCTCGCCCAGGTCGTGGCACAGCTTGGGCAGGGCCAGCAGGGCTTCGGAACGGCGCGCCTGGAGGTCGAGCAGGGCGTAGGCGTGGCGGCGGGCGGTGATGTCGGTGGCCACCCCATCCCAGGTCACCGTCCCGGAGGGCTCCCGGTGGGGGCGGGAGCGCAGTGATACCCAGCCCCAGTCGCTGCCACCGCCTTTGCGCACCCGCAATTCGATAGCGAAATCCTGCAGGGTCTTCCGGCTTGCCTCCTGGGCGGCGTGGAGGGCCGGGAGTTGGGCCGGGTCCACCAGGAGCGGGAACAGGTCCGGGTTTTCCACGACCTCCTCGGGTTCGACCCCGTGCACCAGGCGCACGCCGGAGCTGACATAGAGGAACTTCAGGGGCTCTCCGGGCTTCTGGGCGCACTGATAGACGTAGCTGTTGGGCAGGTTGTCGCCCAGGTGGCGCAGGCGCGCCTCGCTGGTGCGCAGGGCGGCTTCCGTCGCCTTGCGGGCGGTGATGTCCTCGATGATGAACAGCAGGCTGTCGAGCTGGCCGTTGGCCCGGCGTACGGCCTGGGCCGAAATGCGGGTGTCGATGACCTGGCCGTCGGCCCGGATATAGCGCTTCTCCTGTTCGAAACCATTGCTGTCGCCCCGGAGGATCTGGGCGAATTCCGCCTCGCTGGCGGCCAGGTCGTCCGGATGGGTCATCTCCGGTGAGGATTTGCGCAGCAGTTCTTCCTCGCTATAGCCAAAAATGGCGCACAGGGCGGGATTGACCGATTTCCAGCGCCGGTGGATGTCGGTGACCGCCATGCCGATGATGGAGTTTTCGAAATACAGCCGGAAGCGGGCTTCCGCGCTCACCTCCCGGGCATGCTGGCGTTCCCGCCGCCAGGCGCTCAGGGTCCAGGCGACCAGGCCGCCGAGCACGAGAAACAGGGCCGCGCCGTGCAGGTGCAGGTTCTTCTCTTGGTCGTCGAAGTGCAGCTGGCTGCCCAGCAGCGCCAGGAGGGCCAGGGGCAGGGCCAGGTGGAGGGCGGTGAGCCAGGCCTTCATGACTTTTCCGGCTCCAGGAAATAGCTGGACTGCTTGGCCAGGCGGAAGGCTTCCCGGATCAGGTCGCGCAACTGGTCGTCATCCCAGGGCTTGGTGATGAACTTGTAGACGCCGCCCTGGTTGATGGCGCTGGCCACGGCTTCCAGGTCCGTATAGCCGGTGAGCAGGATGCGCATGGTTTCCGGGTAGAGCTGGCGGACCCGGCCGAAGAACTCGGTGCCGAGCATCTCCGGCATGCGTTGATCGGAAATCACTACCTGAATCGGGTGCTTGGCCAGCAACTCGAAGGCCTCGGTCGTGCTGCTGGCGGTCAGGATGGCATAGCCCTCGCGGCGCAGCAGGCGGGAGAGGGCATGGAGAATGTTGGGCTCGTCGTCCACCAGCAGCAGGGTCTGGACGCCTTCCCGGGGCGATTCGCTGATCTCAAGCTTCTGATTGCCGCGCAACAGGGGGGCGAAGTCCTCCGCTGCCAGGGGACGGCTGAACAGGAAGCCCTGCATGGCGTCGCAGCGCCGGCTGCGCAGGAAGCTGGCCTGGGCCTCGGTCTCCACCCCTTCGGCCAGCACCGACAGGTTGAGGCTGCGGGCCATGACGATGGCGGCGGTGGCGATGGCCGCATTGACCGGGTTCTCGATGATGTCGCGGACGAAGCTCTGGTCGATCTTTAGCTTGTCGAAGGGAAAGCGGGAAACGTAGGCGAGGGACGAATAGCCGGTGCCGAAGTCGTCCAGGGACAGCTTGATGCCCAGGGTTTTCAGCTTGCGGCAGGTGGTGACCGCCTCGTCGATATCGTCGATGAAGGAACTCTCGGTAATTTCCAGTTCCAGGGCCCCCGCCGGCAGGCCGGTGTCGGCGAGGACGCCGGCGATGAGGGAGACCAGGTTGGCGTGGCGGAACTGCCGCGGCGAGAGATTGACGGCGATGCGCAGGGGCAGCAGGCCCAGGTCGAGCCAGACCTTGACCTGGCGGCAGGCGGTACGCAGCACCCACTCGCCGATGGGAATGATCAGCCCGGTTTCCTCGGCGAGGGGAATGAACTCGTCGGGAGCCACCGGCCCGAATTGGGGGCTCTGCCAGCGCAGCAGGGCCTCCATGCCGATCATGTGGCCGCTCTCCAGACTCATCTGGGGCTGGTAATACACCGCCAGTTCGTTGTTGGCGAGGGCGTTGCGCAGGGCCGATTCCAGCCCCAGGCGCCGGGCTGCGTCGGCGTTCATCTCCGGGGAATAGAAGCGGAAGGTGTTGCGGCCGGCCTGTTTGGCGCTCAGCAGGGCGGCATCGGCGCACTTGAGCAGGGCTTCGCCGGCATCGCCATTCTTGGGGAAGACGCTGATGCCGATGCTGGCGGTGATCACCACCGCCTGCCCGCCGACGCTGAAGGGCACGGAGAGCGCTTCCTGCAGGCGCTGGGCGAGGGCCAGGGCATCCCGCTCATGGCCCAGGTTGG
The DNA here is from genome assembly GCA_035255085.1 of Azospira sp. Classification (GTDB taxonomy): domain Bacteria; phylum Pseudomonadota; class Gammaproteobacteria; order Burkholderiales; family Rhodocyclaceae; genus Azospira. Next base: position 12,450 of record DATEZY010000024.1, read on the forward strand.
CCATGACAAAGCCGAATTCGTTGCCGGCCCGGCGGCCCACGGTATCGCCATCTCGCACCTGCAAGGCCAGGCGGCGAGCCACCTCCACCAGCACCTCGTCGCCGATGGGCGGGCCGAAGGTGTCGTTGATGAAACGGAAGCGGTCCAGGTCCACCAGGATGACGGCAGTGCCTCGTTCGAAACGCCGGGCGTTGCTCAGGGCCTGGTCCAGGCGGTCGGAAAACAGCCGGCGGTTGGGCAGGTCGGTCAGGGTGTCGTAGCTGGACAGGTACTGGATGCGCTCGGCAGCCGCCTTGCGCTCCGACAGGTCGCTGAACACGCCGACGTAGTGGGTGACGTTGTCGCTTTCATCCCGCACGCTGGAGATGCTCAGCCATTCGCTGACCAGGGCGCCGTCCTTGCGGCGGTTGGTGATCTCCCCCTGCCAGTTGCCGTAGCGATGAATCTTTTGCCACAGGTCCTGGTAGAAGTGGGGGCCGTGCACCCCGGACTTGAGCAGGCGCGGGTTCTGGCCGAGCACTTCTTCCTGGCTGTAGCCGGTGACATGGGAGAAGGAGTCGTTGGTGAGGAGGATGTTGCCTTCCAGGTCGGTGACGCAGATGCCGTCGTTGACCCCGCTGAACACCACGCTGGCCAGGCGATGTTCCGCTTCGGCCAACTTGCGCTCGTTGATGTCGATCAGGGTGCCGACGGTGAGCAAGCGCTCCCCGTCGGTGCCCCGCTGGACGACGCGGCTGCGGGCCTCGACCCAGTGCCAGGTGCCGTTTTGGTGGCGCAGCCGGAATTCGGAAAGGCAGATCTGGTCCCGTTCGCCGGCCTGGTCGGTGAGCTGCCGCTCGAAGGCCGGAGCATCCTCCGGATGCACCAATGCCCGGTAGGCCGCAGGGGTGGCAGGGCCGGCAGCGTAGCCGAACATCTGGCACAAGCCCTCGTGCCAGCGCACCTGGCCGGCAGCGTGGTCACCTTGGTGTTCATATTCCCAGATGCCGAAACCCGACGATTCCAGGGCCAGGCCGAGCCGGGTTTCCAGCTGCAGTTTCTCGCGGGTGCGGCGCACCACTTCCTGGGCCAGCCACTCCTTCTGGCTGGCTAGCTGGCGCAGGGCCCAATGCAATTGCAGCTGGGCCCGCACCCGGGCCATCAGCACCGTATATTTGATCGGCTTGGTGACATAGTCGGAGGCGCCCTCGGCCAGTCCACGCTCTTCCTCCGCCTGGTCTTCCAGGCCGGTGAGGAAAATGACGGGGATTTCCCGGGTGGCAGGGTTGCGGCGTAGCTCGCCGAGCACGGCATGGCCGTCCATCTCCGGCATCATGATGTCGAGCAGGATGAGGTCGGGCAGGGGAGCAAGGGCCGCATACTGCAGCGCCAGCTTGCCGGAATTGGCGGTGCGCACGCTGGCGCCCTCCTGGCGCAGCTTTTCCGCGGTTGCGAAGAGGTTGATGGGGTCGTCATCGACCGCCAGGATCAGCGGCACCTGACCATCGGCACCGATCAGGCGGCCGGCGGCCGGCGTCGGTTGCCTGGACTCAGGCGCGCTGGAAGTCACGGGGCTCTCTCCATCTTTCATAAAGGTGAGTTTCGCTCGCCATGGCAAAAGTGTCCAGTTGAAGGCGTGGCGGGGGCTAGGGGCCAGGTCTTGGCTGCGAAAGGGATGTTTTTGCTGCGCTGCAACGAAGCATGTGGTTTTGCCCGGCGTTAATTGGGATATTCTCGCCCGGCGCCTGGGTCTACCTGGCCCCCAGCCCGCCAGGAGGCTTGTCGGGAAATCCCTTTGTCGTTCAGGCTGTTCCGGTGATTTTGCCGCCTTGCCCGGGGCCGGTCCGGCCGGGGCTGCGTCACATTGCCTCTTGGCTTACGGCCGTAGGGCACTACAATAGGCGCCGCTTTCAACCTGCGGTTATCCTTTTCCCCTATTTTTCTATCCGTCGATGTCCTATTCCGAATCTTCCATCCGCGTCCTGAAGGGCCTAGAGCCCGTCAAGGAACGCCCGGGCATGTACACCCGGACCGACTCGCCGACCCACATCATCCAGGAAGTGATCGACAACGCCGCCGACGAGGCCCTGGCGGGCTTTGCCAAGCGCATCAGCGTCACCCTGCATGGCGACGGTTCCGTTTCCGTGGAGGACGACGGCCGGGGCATTCCCGTCGGCATCCACCCGGATGAGGGCGTGCCGACGGTGGAAGTGGTGTTCACCCGGCTCCACGCCGGCGGCAAGTTCGACAAGAAGGCCGGCGGCGCCTATGCCTTCTCCGGCGGCCTGCACGGGGTCGGCGTGTCGGTGACCAACGCCCTGTCCACTCGCCTGGAAGTGTCGGTGAAACGGGACAGCAAGGCCCATCGCCTGGTCTTCGCCGGCGGGGTGGTGGTGGAGCCCCTGGCCGAAGTCGGGGCCGTTGGTGCCCGCAACAGCGGCACCTGGGTGCGGGCCTGGCCCGATCCCAAGTATTTCGACGCCCCCAAGGTGAAGAAGGGTGAGCTGGAACGCCTGCTGCGGGCCAAAGCGGTGCTCCTGCCCGGGGTCAAGGTCACCTTGAAGGACGAGGAGAGCGGCGACGAGAAGGTGTGGCAGTACGCCGACGGCCTGGTCTCCTACCTGGTCGAGACCCTGCCGACGGAAGGCTACGTCAGCCCGGTGTTCGCCGCCGAGCGTTACGCCGCGGCCTCCGATGCCGCCGGCTTTGCCGAAGGGGAGGGCGCCGCCTGGGCCCTGGCCTGGTGTGAAGGCGGTGGGTCGGGGGAGTCCTACGTGAACCTGATTCCCACCCTGCTCGGCGGCACCCACGAGGCGGGCCTGCGGGCGGGCATTTTCGAATCCCTCAAGGATTTCGTCACCCACCATGGCCTCCTGCCGGGCAAGGTGAACCTCCAGGCCGAGGACGTGTGGAAGTCCGTGCGCTTCGTCCTCTCCGCCCGGGTGCTGGACCCCCAGTTCCAGGGGCAGACCAAGGATAAGCTCACCAGCCGGGACGCCCTGCGCCTGGTCTCCTCCCGGGTCAAGGACCCTCTCGATGCCTGGCTCAACGCCCATGTGGAAGAGGGCAAGAAAATCGCCGATCTGGCGATCAAGGCCGCCCTGGCCCGGCAGAAGTCGAGCAAGGTGGTGGAGAAGAAAAAGCAGTCCGGCGCCGCCGTGCTGCCGGGCAAGCTCACCGATTGCGAATCCGACGACATCGCCCGCAACGAAGTCTTCCTGGTGGAAGGCGATTCCGCCGGCGGCTCGGCCAAGCAGGGCCGGGAGCGGGAATACCAGGCCATCCTGCCCCTGCGCGGCAAGGTGCTCAACACCTGGGAAGTGGAGCGGGGCGAGATCTTCGGCAACAACGAAGTGCATGACATCGCCGTGGCCCTGGGCCTGGACCCCCACAGCGTCGATGCCCCGGATTCGGTGCTGGAAAACCTGCGCTACGGCAAGGTCATCATCATGGCCGATGCGGACGTGGACGGCAGCCACATCCAGACCCTGCTGCTGACCCTCTTTTTCCGCCATTTCCCCAAGCTGATCGAACTGGGCCACGTCTTCATCGCCCAGCCGCCCCTGTTCTGCGTCAAGGTGGCGGCCCAGGGCAAGAGCCGGCCGGAGCGCCGCTTCTACGCCCTGGAAGAGGCCGAGCGGGACCAGATCCTGGAACGCCTGGCCGAAGACGGGGTGCGGGAAGACAACATCCACGTCGGCCGCTTCAAGGGCCTGGGGGAAATGAACCCGGACCAGCTGCGGGAAACCACCATGCTTCCCGATACCCGCCGCCTGCTCCAGGTGGCCCTGCCCCGGCCGGCCCAGGAAGAGGCCCGGCGCATGTTCACCCTGCTCATGGGCAAGGGTGAGGCCTCGGGTCGCCGGGCCTGGATGGAAGTGAACGGCAATCTCGTGGAAGCGGATATTTGAGCATGAACCGTAACGATCATAA
>DATEZY010000025.1:0-6900 GCA_035255085.1 Azospira sp.
AATGCCGTGGTGCCCGCCGACCAGCTCGACGCCGAAGTGAAGAAGTGGTGCGACGAGATCGTCGAGAAGAGCCCCACCGCCATCGCCCTGGCCAAGAAGTCCTTCAACGTCGATACGGAAATGATCCGCGGCATGGGCGGCCTGGCCATGCACGCCCTGAAGCTCTACTACGAGAGCCCCGAATCCGCCGAGGGCGGCAATGCCTTCCGCGAGAAGCGCAAGCCCGAGTTCCGCAAGCACGTGAAGTAAGGGCCGCGGGGGAGCGGGCCTGGCGTCTGCTCCCCCACCGGCAGCACACCCCCAGCACCACCAGAGAAAAAACGGAGTCCACCATGATCAGAGACCAGGAAACCCTCAACATTCTGCTCGACACCCTGTCCCGCTTCGTGCGCGAGCGCCTGATCCCCCAGGAAGCCACTGTCGCCGAGCACGACGAAATCCCGGCGGCCCTGGTGAGCGAGATGAAGGAACTGGGCCTGTTCGGCCTGTCCCTGCCCGAGGAATACGGCGGCATGGGCCTGACCATGGAAGAAGAGGTGATGGCCTACTTCGAGCTGGCCCAGGCTTCCCCCGCCTTCCGCTCCCTGTTCGCCACCAACAACGGCATCGGCGCCCAGGGCATCGTCATCGACGGCTCTGATGCCCAGAAGGCCCACTACCTGCCGCGGCTGGCCACCGGCGAGATCATCGGCTCCTTCTGCCTGACCGAACCGGACAGCGGGTCGGATGCCGCCAGCCTGCGCACCACCGCCGTGCGGGACGGCGACCATTACGTGCTCAACGGCACCAAGCGCTTCATCACCAACGCCCCGGAAGCCGGCATCTACACCGTGATGGCCCGCACCGATTCCAGCAAGCCGGGACCCGACGGGGTCTCCGCCATCCTCGTCGAGCGCGGCACCCCGGGTCTCTCCCTGGGCAACATCGACCACAAGATGGGCCACAAGGGCGCCCATACCTGCGACGTGATTTTCGAGAACTGCCGGGTGCCGGTGGCCAACCTCATCGGCGGCAAGGAAGGCGTCGGTTTCAAGACCGCCATGAAGGTCCTGGACAAGGGCCGCATCAATATCGCCGCCACCAGCGTCGGCGCCGCCCAGCGCATGCTTAACGACGCCCTGCGCTACGCCTGCGAGCGGGTGCAGTTCGGCAAGCCCATCGCCGAGTTCCAGCTGATCCAGGCCATGCTGGCCGACAGCCAGGCGGAAATCTACGCCGCCCGCTGCATGGTGCTGGATGCCGCCCGCCGCCGCGATGCCGGCCTGGACGTGGTCACCGAAGCCTCCTGCGCCAAGCTCTTCGCCTCCGAAATGTGCGGCCGGGTGGCCGACCGGGCGGTGCAGATTTTCGGCGGCGCCGGCTACCTGTCCGAATACGGCATCGAGCGCTTCTACCGGGACGTGCGCCTGTTCCGCATCTACGAAGGCACCACCCAGATCCAGCAACTGGTGATCGCCCGCAACCTGATCCGCAACCGTCCGCAGTAAGCGCGGACAGCCCCCACTCAAACACCCAGACACCCAGACACGCAAACGAGGAGACCAAGATGAACTTCAAATGGGACGACCCCCTGCTGCTCGACCAGCAACTCACCGAAGAAGAACGCATGATCCGCACCGCCGCCGAGGCCTACTGCCAGGAGCGCCTCGCGCCCCGGGTGCAGCAGGCTTTCCGCGACGAATCCACCGACCCGGCCATCTTCCGCGAGATGGGCGAACTGGGCCTGCTCGGCCCCACCATCCCCACCGAGTACGGTGGCGCCGGCCTCAACTACGTGGCCTACGGCCTCATCGCCCGGGAAGTGGAAAGGGTCGATTCGGGCTACCGCTCCATGATGAGCGTGCAGAGCTCCCTGGTGATGGTGCCGATCAACGAATTCGGCACCGAGGCCCAGAAGCAGAAGTACCTGCCCAAGCTCGCGACCGGCGAATGGATCGGCTGTTTCGGCCTGACCGAACCGAACCACGGTTCCGACCCCGGCTCCATGATCACCCGGGCCAAGAAGGTGCCCGGCGGCTTCTCCCTCTCCGGCGCCAAGATGTGGATCACCAACAGCCCCATCGCCGACGTGTTCGTGGTCTGGGCCAAGAACGACGCGGGCAAGATCCGCGGCTACATCCTGGAGAAGGGCTGGAAGGGCCTCACCGCTCCGGCTATCCACGGCAAGGTGGGCCTGCGCGCCTCCATCACCGGCGAAATCGTCATGGATGAGGTGTTCGTGCCGGAAGAAAACGAATTCCCCGAAGTCACCGGCCTGAAGGGCCCCTTCACCTGCCTCAATTCCGCCCGCTACGGCATCGCCTGGGGTGCCCTGGGCGCTGCCGAGGATTGCTGGCACCGGGCCCGCCAGTACGTGCTGGACCGCCAACAGTTCGGCCGCCCCCTGGCGGCCAACCAGTTGATCCAGAAGAAGCTGGCCGACATGCAGACCGAAATTACCCTGGGCCTGCAGGGCTGCCTGCGCCTGGGGCGGATGAAGGACGAGGGCGTCGCCGCGCCGGAAATCACCTCCATCATGAAGCGCAATTCCTGCGGCAAGTCCCTGGACATCGCCCGCATGGCCCGGGACATGCTGGGCGGCAACGGCATCTCCGACGAGTACGGAGTGATCCGCCACGTGGTGAACCTGGAGGTGGTCAATACCTACGAGGGCACCCACGACATCCACGCCCTGATCCTGGGCCGGGCCCAGACCGGCATCGCCGCTTTCGGCAACTGAGATCCGGGCCATGGAGATGCAGGTAGCAGCGTTGTTGTCCCGGGGCGGGGAGCAGGCCCTGCCCCGGGATGGGGTGGCTGAGGCGGCTGAGGCTGCCGGGACCGGGGACTTCATCCTGGAAACCGCGGGCCTGACCAAGGAGTTCCGCGGCTTCACGGCGGTCAATGGGGTGGACCTGAAAGTGCAGCGGGGCCACATCCACGCCCTGATCGGCCCCAACGGGGCCGGCAAGACCACCTGCTTCAACCTGCTCACCAAGTTCCTGGAGCCCACCCGGGGCAGCATCCGCTTCAACGGCGCCGACATCACCCGGGTGCCGCCCCAGCAGGTGGCGCGCCAGGGCCTGGTGCGCTCCTTCCAGATCTCGGCGGTGTTTCCCCACATGACCGTGCTGGAGAACGTGCGCATCGCCCTGCAGCGCCGCCTGGGCACCAGCTTCCATTTCTGGAAGTCGGGGGAGAGCCTCAACCGGCTCAACGACCGGGCCATGGAGCTGCTCACCGCCGTGGGCCTGGAAAACCACGCCCGCATGGTGGCCGTGGAAATGCCCTACGGCCGCAAGCGGGCCCTGGAAATCGCCACCACCCTGGCCCTGGAGCCGGAACTGATGCTCCTGGACGAGCCGACCCAGGGCATGGGCCACGAGGACGTGGACCGGGTGATGCTGCTGATCAAGCAGGTTTCCGCCAACCGCACCATTCTCATGGTGGAGCACAACATGAAGGTCGTTTCCGGCATCTGCGATGCCATTACCGTGCTGGCCCGGGGGGCGGTGCTGGCCGCCGGCGATTACACCAGCGTCTCCCGCAACCCGGCGGTGATCGAGGCCTACATGGGCTCCGAAGCCGCCCAGCTGGCTTCCGGGACGGGGGGCTGAGATGGCAGGCACCGAATACCTGCGGGTCTCCGACCTGCACGCCTTCTACGGCGAATCCCACGTGCTGCACGGCATGGATTTCAGCGTGCGCCGGGGCGAGTGCGTCAGCCTCCTGGGGCGCAACGGCTCGGGCCGCACCACCACCCTGCGGGCCCTGATGGGCCTCACCGGCAAGCGTACCGGCTCGATCATGGTCAATGGCCGGGAAGTGGTGCGCCTGTCGCCCCACAAGATCGCCCAGCTGGGGGTGGGCTACTGCCCGGAGGAGCGGGGTATCTACTCGGGCCTGACCTGCGAGGAAAACCTGCTGCTGCCGCCCCTGGTGGGCAGCGGCGGCCTGAGCCTGGAGGAGTTGTACGAGATGTTCCCCAACCTCAAGGAGCGCCGCCACAGCCAGGGCACCCGGCTGTCCGGCGGCGAACAGCAGATGCTGGCCATGGCCCGCATCCTGCGCACCGGCGCCCGGCTGCTGCTGCTCGACGAAATCTCCGAGGGCCTGGCCCCGGTGATCGTGCAGCGCCTGGGGGAGGTGATCCGGGAATTGAAGCAGCGGGACTACACCATCCTCCTGGTGGAGCAGAACTTCCGCTTTGCCGCGCCCCTGGCGGACCGCATGTTCGTGGTGGAGCACGGCCAGGTGGCGGCGGAAATCGCCCAGCCGGACCTGCCGGAAAAACTGCCCTACCTGCAGGAAGTGCTCGGGGTATGAAGCAGACCGCGGTGCGGGGCCTCCTGGGCTCCTCTGCCAATTTTTTTGAAGTCTCCTTTGGGCCAGACGATGGCCTTTACGGCAGGGCGGGGTCGTTCCGCCCTGCCATTTTTTTCGGGGATTTTGCACGATGACGGATATTTTTGGCGTGCCCTTGCCGGCACTGTTTGGCCAGCTGGTGCTGGGCCTGGTCAATGGTTCCTTCTACGCCCTGCTCAGCCTGGGCCTGGCGGTGATTTTCGGCATGCTGCACATCATCAACTTCGCCCACGGGTCGATGTACATGATGGGCGCCCTGTTCACCTGGATGGCCCTGGAATACCTGGGCCTGGGCTACTGGTGGTCCCTGCTGCTGGCGCCCGTCGGCGTCGGCCTCATCGGCGTGGTCATCGAGCGCCTGCTGCTGCAGTGGATCTACAAGCTGGACCACCTCTACGGCCTGCTGCTGACCTTCGGCCTGGCCCTGATCATCGGCGGCACCTTCAGCTATTTCTTCGGCGCCGGCGGCCAGCCCTACGGCATTCCCGAGGACCTGTCCGGGGCCCTGGACCTGGGCTTCATGTTCCTGCCCAAGTACCGGGCCTGGGTCATCGGCGCCTCCCTCGCCATCTGCCTGTTCACCTGGTACATGATCGAGAAGACCCGGCTCGGCGCCTACCTGCGGGCGGCCACCGAGAATCCGCGCCTGACCCAGGCCTTCGGCATCAACGTGCCGTTGATGGTGATGCTGACCTACGGCTTCGGCGCCTGGCTGGCCGCCACGGCCGGGGTGCTGGCGGCCCCCACCTCCCAGGTGAGCCCCCTGATGAGCTCCAACATCATCGTCGTCTTCGCCGTGGTGGTCATCGGCGGCATGGGCTCCATCCTCGGTTCGGTCATCACCGGCCTGGGCCTGGGGCTGCTGGAGGGGCTGACCAAGGTGTTCTATCCGGAAGCCAGCGCCATCGTGGTCTTCATCGTCATGGCCATCGTCCTCATGGTCCGTCCGGCGGGCCTGTTCGGGAAGGAAAAATAATGCGCATCGACCGTTCCATGCTCGGCTACGGGGCCGGCCTGCTGTTGCTGCTGCTGGCCCCCCTGTTCATCTACCCGGTGCTGGTGGTGAAGGTGCTGTGCTTCGCCATCTTCGCCTGTGCCTACAACCTCCTGCTCGGCTACACCGGCCTGCTCTCCTTCGGCCACGCCGCCTTCTTCGGCCTGGCGGCCTACATCACCGGCCACGTGCTCAAGGTGTGGGAACTGCCCACCCTGGTGGGCCTGCTGGCCGGCACCCTGGGGGCCGCGGCCCTGGGCTGGCTGGTGGGCGCCCTGGCCATTCGCCGCCAGGGCATCTATTTCGCCATGATCACCCTGGCCCTGGCCCAACTGCTCTATTTCCTGCTGCAGCAGGCCCCCTTTACCGGCGGCGACGACGGCATGCAGGGCATCCCCCGGGGCAGCCTGTTCGGTATCGACCTGAGCAACGACCACAACCTTTATTACCTGGTGGTGGCGGTGTTCGTCGCCGCCTTCTGGCTCATTCAGCGTGCCATCGACTCCCCCTTTGGCCAGGTGCTCAAGGCGATCCGGGAGAACGAGCCCCGGGTCGTCTCCCTGGGCTACGACGTGGCCCGCTACAAGCTGCTGGCCTTCGTCCTCTCGGCCGGTCTGGCTGGCCTGGCCGGGGCGACCAAGGCCCTGGTGTTCAATTTCGCCTCCCTGAGCGACTCCCACTGGCACATGTCCGGCGAGGTGGTGCTGATGACCCTTCTGGGCGGCATGGGTACGGTGTTTGGCCCGGTGGTGGGGGCGGGGCTGATCGTGGTGCTGCAGAACGAACTGGCGGAAAAGGTGGGCTCCCTGATCAACGTGGTCATGGGCGTCATCTTCGTGGTCTGCGTCCTGGCCTTCCGCCGCGGCATCGTCGGCGAGGGCCTGGCCCTCTACCGCAGCATGCTGGGGGAGAAGACTCGATGAGTCGCAATATTTCCGCCGCCCTGGCGGCCGCCTGCGCCCAGCAGGTCGTGGCGCCGGCGCCGGAGGGCGTGCCCCAGAACCCGTCCTGCCTGCGCCTGGCCATGGACGAGGTGATGCTCCAGCGCCGCACCACCCGGGCCTACCTGCCCCGGCCGGTGTCCCCGGGGCTGATCGACGAGGTGCTGCAACTCGCCGCCCGGGCCCCCTCCGGCAACAACATCCAGCCCTGGCGGGTGCATGTGGTCACCGGGGCAGTACGCGAGCGCCTGGTCGCCGATGTGTGTGCCGCCTTCGACGCCGCCGATGGCAGCCATCGGGAGGAGTACCCCTACTACCCGGCCCAGTTCTTCGAGCCCTACCTGGGGCGGCGCCGCCAGACCGGCTGGGGCCTCTACGGCCGGCTCGGCATCGGCAAGGGCGACGGCGACAAGATGCGGGCCCAGCAGCGCAAGAACTTCGAGTTCTTCGGCGCCCCGGTGGGGCTGATGTTCACCATCGACCGGCGCCTGGCCCAGGGCAGCTGGCTCGACTACGGCATGTTCCTGCAGAACGTCATGCTCGCCGCCGCCGGCCGGGGCCTGGGGACCTGCGCCCAGGCCGCCTGGAACGACTACCACCGGATCATCGGCGAGGTGCTGG
>DATEZY010000026.1:0-3540 GCA_035255085.1 Azospira sp.
CCGGCTTTTTTTCCGTAGGAGACAAAAAATGACCCAGCAAGAACCCATCCTGCTGCGCGAGGACCGCCCCGACGGCCGCACCACCCTCGTGCTCAACCGCCCCAACCAGTTCAACTCCCTCTCCAACGACCTGCTCGAAGCACTGCTGGCCGAGTTGAAAGCCATCGCCGCCGACCAGAAGGTGCGCGTGGTGGTGCTGCAAGGCGCTGGCAAGGCCTTCTGCGCCGGCCACGACCTCAAGGAAATGCGCAGTAACCACGACAAGGCCTTCATGCAGGCCCTGTTCAAGCTCTGCTCCAAGGTCATGCTGGCCATCCAGGAAATGCCCCAGCCGGTGCTCGCCCGCATCCACGGCATCGCCACCGCCGCCGGCTGCCAGCTGGTGTCCATGTGCGACCTGGCCGTGGCCGCCGACGTGGCCAAGTTCGCCGTTTCCGGCATCAATGTCGGCCTGTTCTGCTCCACCCCCGCCGTCGGCCTGTCGCGCAACATGGGGCGCAAGGAAGCCCTGGAAATGCTGCTCACCGGCGAATTCATCGACGCCCAGGAAGCCAAGCAGCGCGGCCTGGTGAACCGGGTGGTGCCCCTGGGGGAACTGGATGAGGCGGTGGAAAAGCTGGTCCAGTCCATCCTGGCCAAGAGCCCCGTGGCCGTCGCCACCGGCAAGCAGATGTTCTACAAGCAGCTGGAAATGGGCATCGAAGCCGCCTACCAGTACGCCGGCGAAGTCATGGCCTGCAACATGATGGCCGGCGACGCCGCCGAAGGCATCGATGCTTTTATCGAGAAGCGCAAGCCAGTGTGGCAGGCAGCCTGATTTAGTTCTTGCTTAGAAATGGAAACGGCCCCGAATGGGGCCGTTTCTGTTTTGGGGCGCCCGGAGCGACGAACCTGGGCACTGGTCAGTGGCAACTACGATTGATTGATTGTGGCTACGTTGGCTCGTTTCTATTACCGAAGATACCAATTGTTTGAACTTCCGTAGTCCTGTTTTCTCGCAAGTATGCTGCCCTTGCTCCATCGGGATTGTCAGCTTGCGTGTCGAAAACAAAGTCGAAACCACGCCCCTTAAGAGAATCCACCCGCCAGCCATTACCCATTAGGCCAATTATCACCATCTCTGCAAAATTTAAGATGTCTGAAAGGCCGAAGCGGTGGCCGTAAGGGACTCCGAAAATATAACCTTCTGGACTTGGAAATACCGCATAGACACCGAAGCTGACAACCAAGGCGATTGCCCCAAAGAGCCACATCTTGTGCCAAAGCAACCAAAAGCCACCAAAGATGGCTCCGATAATAGAGAAACCGTCCTTAACAGCTTCTATACGCCCATCTGGATGTTTATAAACGCGATATTTGGACATGGCGATCTGGTCTGAGTGTGCCCCCCGACTGAGTAACACGGGGGGGTTATGGATATATGGAAAATTTATTAAGCATAAGGTTAAGCCTTTTGCATCAGCGATTCAAGGAGAGGCCCGGCTGGCGTGGCTTGCAGGGTTTTCCTGCTGCACGAGTTCCTCGGGTTGCCGGTGACTCCTGATCTGGACAGAAAGTCGGGGACGCTCCTAGAGGCAGCACGCCGTGGGTGATGCGTTATGTCGTTTGCAATAATTTGCCCGTAATATAGGGGCCGTCCGCTGGCCGGTGTCGCCAGCGCTTCCGCCAACGTTTCGGGAAAGGTGCCCATGGCTGACGACAGCATCCAGGTGAATTGCCCCCACTGCGGCGCTGCGGTGCTTGCCGGGGCGGGATCGGGCGAGATTGTTTGTGCCGCGTGCGGGGCGGCCTTCGTCGAGATAGCGGCCCCCCGTCCGCCGGCGGTAGAGTCCGCCCAGCTTTCCCGCCATGCCGCCCAGCAGCGGGCCGACGATATCCGGGTTTTCCGCCGGGAACTGGCCCGGCTGGAAGAGGAGGGGGCGCTGCAGCTTTCCGTGCCCCAGCGCCAGGCCCTGACTGCCCATCACGATGGCCTGCTAGCGGGTTTTGCCCGGGCCTTCGACATCGACCGGGATAGCCGGGCCAAGCAGCTTTCCTGGGGCATGCGTATCGCCTCCTTCCTCGGCGCCCTGGCCCTGGCGGCCAGCGTGTTCTTCCTCTTCTACCAGTTCTGGGGCGGCTTCACCGAGGCGGTCCAGGTGGGCATTCTGGTGGGCGCTTCCCTGGGGCTGTTCGTGCTGACCATGGTTATCCAGACCCGGGATGCCACCGGCTATTTCACCAAGATCGCGGCCCTGGTGGCCTTCGCCTGCTTCGTGCTCAACGTTTCCATGCTCGGCCAGATTTTCAACCTGGCCCAGTCGGACAAGGCCTTTCTCGCCTGGGCCGCCTACGCCTTGCTGCTGGCCTATGCCTGCGACCTGCGCCTGCTGCTGGCGGCGGGCATCCTCTGCCTGATCGCCTTCACCGCCGCCCGGGTCGGCACCTGGAGCGGCGTGTACTGGATCCATTTCGGCCAGCGGCCGGAAAACTTCTTCCCGGTGGCCCTGGCCCTGTTCTGCCTGCCCCAGTTCCTGATTCATCGACACTACGAGGATTTCCCGCCGATCTACCGCATCTTCGGCCTGCTGGCCTTGTTCCTGCCGGTGCTGGTGCTTTCCCACTGGGGGGCGGCAAGTTACCTGAACTGGGACGTGGCGACCATGGAAGGCCTGTACCAGGTCGCCGGTTTTGCCCTCGCCGCCGGCGCCATCTGGCTGGGCTTGAAGCGGCAATGGCCGGAGACGGTGAATACGGCGGTCACCTTTTTCGTCATCTTCCTGTACACCAAGTTTTTCGACTGGTGGTGGAACCTCATGCCCAAGTACCTGTTCTTCCTGGTCCTGGGGCTCACGGCCGTGCTCGGCCTGATGGTGATCAAGCGCCTGCGCCGCATGGCCGGCAAGGCAGCAGGGGAGGCAGCGTGAAGCCGTGGTCGAGAGTGCATACCTGGGTCGCCGGCATCGCCGTGATCCTGCTTACCAACGCGGTGGCCCTGGGCAACGTGGCGTGGAACCGCTCTGGCAGCCCCGACAGCGTGCTCAGGTTGAGCCAGCGCGAATTGCGCCAGCCCTACTGGCGCGCCAATGCGGAGAACAGCGGCCTCGCCCTGGAGCTGCAATGGCGCATGCCGGTCGCCGGGGCCACCGGGAGTCGCCCGCTGGCCTGGCTGGATACCGCCAAGATGAAGCGCCTGGGCCTGGAGGTCGACCCCGAGACTGACTCAAGGGGTAGCAAGGCGCCGGGCCGGCCCCTGTTGCGCCAACTTAGCCGGCCGGTGCTGCTGGTGCTGGAACTGGACGGCCCGGCCTACCGCCAGGCCGTGGAACTGGCCCAGCGCCGGCTGGCCGAGGCCCAGGCCAAGCTCGCCGCCGATCCGGAGCAGGAAGCGCTGAAGCGCGCCGCCGCCAATGCCAGGACATCGGCCGACGAGGAGGAGAAGGGCAGCAGCCGCCTCTTCGCCATCGACGCCGGGCTGGAGCTGGCAGCCCTGCGGGCCCAATATCCGGACCGCAGTCGCTATGCCATCGTTGCCGCCCAGCTCCATCCCTACGGCAGCAT
>DATEZY010000027.1:0-6870 GCA_035255085.1 Azospira sp.
CCGGCCACCCGCTGGCGGGCCCTCGCCTTCCTGGGGGTGGCAGCCCTGGCTGCGGCTGGTGTTGCCTTCGCCCTGTTGTCCGGACCTCGGGCCGGCTCCCATGCCGCCGAACCCGGGGCCGCCCAGGCAGCTGCACCGGCAGCCCCGGCAGTCGCCGCCAAGAACGAAATTCCCGCCCCGGCCACCGTGGAACTGGCCGTGGCACCCTGGGGTGAAATCCATGTGGATGGCGAACTGAAGGGCATTGCCCCGCCCCTGGCCGAACTCACCCTGACCTCGGGGCGCCATGAAGTGGAAATCCGCAACGCCGGTTTCCCTTCCCTGGTGTTGAGCCTGGATCTGGCGCCGGGTGAGAACCGCAAGCTCAAGCACAAATTTCAATAAGGCATCGACTGCACCATGAATTTCCTCAAGCCCCGGCAATTGCCCGCGCTTTGTAGTGCCCTCCTGATTCTCTCCTTGGCGGCGGGTTGCGCCAGCCATCCCAAGCAGCCGGCAGCGCCCGCCAGCGGCGACAAGGCGGTAGAAAAGGCCGCCGACAAGGCGCCTGAGAAAGCCGCCGAAGCCCCCCGTCCCGTCGAACCGGTGAAGACCCAGGCCCAGCGCAAGGCCGAAGCCGAACTGGCCCGCGGCCTGGCCGCCTACGACGATGCCGACTACAAGACCGCCGGCCAGGCCCTGCAGCAGGCCCTGGACCAGGGGCTGGCGAGCCGGGCAGACCAGGCCAAGGCCTACAAGCACTTGGCCTTCATCGCCTGCGCCGGCAACCAGGTAGAGGTGTGCAAGGCCCATTTCCGCAAGGCCCTGGCGGCTAGTCCCCGCCTTACCCTGTCCAAGTCCGAGGCCGGGCATCCGGTCTGGGGGCCCGCCTTCAAGGAAGTGAAGGCGGAACGGATGCACAAGACAAACAAGGCTGAAGCCGGCAAGGCCAGTAACTAGAAAAGGCTCTGCCTGCCGCCGCCCAGCCCCTGGAGGAGACACCATGGATTACGGGCAGCTTTACATCGATGGCCACTGGGTTGCACCCCAGGGCCAGGGGCGGATCGCCGTGGAGAATCCGGCCACGGAGGCCATCTGCGGCAGCGTGCCCGAGGGCAACGCCGCCGACGCGGATGCCGCGGCCCGGGCTGCCGCCGCCGCATTTCCCGCCTGGGCCGCGACCCCGGCAGCCGAGCGGGGCGCCTGGCTGAAAAAAATCGCCGACGGCCTCAAGGCCCGGCAGGATGAACTGGGTCGCCTCATCGCCACCGAGGTGGGCATGCCGGTGAAGCTGGCCACCCGGGTCCAGGCCGGCAATCCCATCTTTACCTTCGGCGCCTGCGCCAAGATCGCCGCCGAAGGCTTTGCCGAAGAACGCATCGGCCATTCCCTGATCCTGCGGGAACCTACCGGCGCCATCGGCTGCATCACTCCCTGGAATTTCCCCCTGCACCAGATTGCCGCCAAGGTGGCCGCCGCCCTGGCGGCCGGCTGCACGGTGGTGTTGAAACCCTCGGAAGTGGCGCCCCTCAACGCCTTTGTCCTGGCCGAGGTGATCCACGAAGTGGGTTTGCCCGCCGGCGTGTTCAACCTGGTCACCGGCTACGGCCCGGTGGTGGGAGAGGCCCTGGCCGCCCATCCGGCCCTGGACGGCATTTCCTTCACCGGTTCCACCCGGGCCGGCAAGCGGGTGGCCGCCGTGGCGGCGGCAACGGTGAAACGGGTGTCGTTGGAACTGGGCGGCAAGTCCGCCTCCCTGGTGTTGCCCGATGCCGACCTGGCCGCTGCCGTCAAAGGTACGGTGGGCGCCTGCTTCCTCAATTCCGGCCAGGCCTGCTCGGCCCTGAGCCGGCTGCTGGTGCCCGAATCCCGCTACGCTGAAGCCGCCGCCCTGGCGGTGGAGGCGGCCGCCTCTTTCAGCGTCGGCGATCCCTTTGCCGACACGAGCAAGCTCGGCCCCCTGGTGTCGGCTGCCCAGCGGCAGCGGGTGCTGAGCCTGATCGACCAGGCAAGGGCCGAAGGCGCCGAGTTGCTATGCGGCGGCACGGAACGCCCGGAAGGGCTGGAGAAGGGCCATTACGTGTGCCCGACGGTATTCGGCCGGGTTAAGCCCGATGCCACCCTGGCCCAGGAAGAAGTGTTCGGGCCGGTGCTGGCCATCCTCACCTACCGGGATGGGCCGGACGGGCTCGATGCAGCCGTGGCCATGGCCAACGCTACTTCCTACGGCCTGGCGGCGGCGGTGTGGTCCGGGGATGAAAACACGGCACTGGCCGTGGCGCGGCGCCTGCGGGCGGGCCAGGTGGAGGTGAATGGAGCCTACTTCAACATGCTCGCCCCCTTCGGCGGTTTCAAGCAGTCCGGCTATGGCCGGGAGCTGGGGCGCCACGGGGTGGAGGAGTTCCTCGAGTCCAAGGCTATCCAGCTCAAGGGCTGAGGCAAGGGCTAAACGGGCTGGGCGGCGCCGGTCGCTGACCGAGGCGCTGCTTGGGTCCCCGCCTGCCCCTCAGGTCGGGCGCTGGCCCAGGGGCTGCACTTCCACCTTGCCCTGGGTGATGGCCTTGTTCAGTTGGCGGTAGATGTCGGCATCGAATACCGGCCGGGTCGGGGCGCTGTGCAGCAGTTCCCACAGGCCGGCCTCGCTCTGGGCGGTGCCCAGGTAGCACCAGCGGTCCACCAGGTGCAGGTCGGTACCGGAGAAGTCATCCTTTTCCACCAGGGCCACCGGGCCGGGGTAGGCCCACTCCTTCAGCTTGAGCTTGGCCAGGGCCGCCATCAGGCGGGCGCTGTGGACGCCCAGAGGCTCCCGGCCGATGCACACGCCCTTGCAGTTGTGGGACTGGTGGGCAAAGCAGGACTTGCCCGGGCGGGCTTTCTCCAGGCCCAGCACCACCTGGCACAGGTGGTGCACCTCGGCCAGCTTGCGCAGGGTGTTGCGTGCTTCCTTCTGGGAATTGAACAGGCCGAACAGGTCGTCCCGACCGGCGAAATCCAGGTCGCTGGCCAGCACCAGTTCCGGCCGCCAATCCACCTCGTTGTGCTGCACCAGGCGCCAGGAGCATAGTTCGCCCCCCTGGCGCGAGGTGCGGTGGCTGCTCGGCTGCAGTTCCCGCAGCAGCTTGGTTTCCAACAGCAGGGCACCGAGTTCGCCGACAGTTTCGTGCCACTCCACCCGCAGCACCCGCTGGGCCAGGTCCCGCTCCCGGGCATCCTTGTGCTCGGCGGCGAAGTGGGCGAACACCCGTTGCCGCAGGTTGGTGCTCTTGCCGACGTAGAGGACTTCCGGGCCAGCCTCGCCCATGCCGTGGAAGACATAGACCCCGGGTAGTTCCGGCAGGTCGTCTACGGCCTCGGGTGCCAGCTGGGGCGGCAAGACCGGGCGAAGGGTAAGGCCATCCACTGTTCCCCAGATTTGTTCGGCCGGGAACTGCTCGTGCAGCCGGCCCCAGAACTGGTGGATCAACCGGGCATCGGACAGGGCCCGGTGGCGGTTCTCGTCGAACAGGCCGTGGCGCTCGATGAGGGCATCCAGGCTGTGGCGGTGGTATTGGGGCTGGATCTTGCGCGACAGCTTGACGGTGCACAGCACCTGGGAATGGAATTTCAGCCCCAGGCGGCGGAATTCGTTTTTCAGGAAGCCGTAGTCGAAGCGGGCATTGTGGGCGATGAAAAGGCGCCCCTTGAGACGGCCCAAGGCCTCCTCCGCCAGATCGGCGAAGGCCGGGGCGCCGGCCACCATGGCGTCGTCGATGCCGGTGAGCTGCTGGATGAAGGGCGGGATGGGCTGGCCCGGATTGACCAGGGTGCTCCATTCCTGGACGCCCTCGGGCGTCACCTCGACGATGCCGATTTCCGTGATGCGGTCCCGCACCGGGTTGGCGCCGGTGGTTTCCAGGTCCACGAACACCAGGGGTTCGTGGAAGGGCGCGGGGACGGGCGGGACGATGGACATGGGCAGGTGGCCGAGCGAGGTGAAACGGTTGAAAAAGTCGTGGCAGAGCGGGCCCGGGGCACCCCGGGGGCGGCAAGGATAGCCCCCCGGGGTGGGGAAAGTCCACGGCCGGCGCCCCGCCTGGCTTGGCGGGGAGGCAGTGCGGTTAGCGCTTCTTGGCCTTACCTGCCGGCGGCGCCTTGCTGACAGTCTTCGCGGCGGTCTTGGCCGCCGGCCGGGCGACGGTCACCAGCTTGGCCTGTTGCTGCCCGGGGGCGGCCCGGCTGGCGGAGATTTCCAGGCCCATGGCCGGGGTCTGTTCCTGGGGGCTGGCGGCGCCGCGGGCATACTTGGCCCGGGCGTTGGCAATGCGCTGGTCCACCCGGGACAGGTCGTAGCCCTTGGCCTCCATGGCCCGGCGTACCTCCAGCAGCTTCTGGATTTCCGCCGGTACCTTTTCCGACTTGCGCGCCACCCCCCAGTCGTCCCGGGGGCGGTTGGCGGCCGTGATGAATTCTTCCGGATTGGTGATCACCCGGGCCACCTTGGTATGGTCGTACTTCATCGCCCAGTCCAGGGCGGTGTGGCCGTTCTCGTTCTGGATCTTGGGATCGGCACCCCGTTCCATGAGGCGCACGGCGAGCTGGTCCTTGCCCTCGTAGGCCGCCATCATCAGCACCGTGGAGCCATTGGGAGAGCGGGCGTTGATTTCCGCCCCCTGATCCATCAGATAGTCCGCCACCTCCTGGTGGCCGGCGAAAACGGCGTAGTGCAGGGCGGTCCATTGCAGGGGTTCCCGGTTCACCTGGGCACCGTGCTCCACCAGCCATTTCACCGCCGCCAGCTGGCCCTTCCAGGCTGCCAGCAGCAGGGCCTGTTCGCCCCGGTTGTTGATTGCCTCCAGATTGGCGCCTCGGGCCAGCATCAGCTCCATCAGGGCGATGTTGCCTTCCCGGGCCCCCACCATCAGGCCGGTGCCTACCTGGTCCGCCTCATAGTCAGGCGGCAGGCCCTGGTCCAGCCACTTGCGCACCTGGCCCAGATCCCCCAGTTCCAGGGTGAGGCCGTAGGTGATGGGGCTGGGCGGCTGGAAGGCGGGCTCGCCGTCGCCGCTGCTCTGGGCATGGCCCGCCAGGGGGCCGCAGAGCAGGGCCACGGCCATGGCGCCCGCCCATTTGCGCATCGTTGCTTTCATGTCTGTCTTTCCTTGCTGCATGGTTTGCCGGCGTTGTGAAGGGTGGTGGGTGTTGCAGTGAAACCCTTGCGCTCCTACCCCGGCTTGTGGTCTAAATGTCGCCTTTGTATTTTTCGGCCTTGCCGATGCCTACCAAACGGCTCACTGCCGCGTTCCTCGTCTCGTTCCTGGTTCATGCGTTGGTCGCCCTGGCTCCCGGGCCGGCAACGTCGCCCTCCGGCGCTGCCCCAGCCTTGCAGGCGACGCTCCGCCCGCAGCCCCAGACCCCGGCCACCATAGCAGCGGTGGAACCAGTGCCGGCTCCACCACCCGAGCCGGAGCCCGTTCCCGCACCACCGCCACCCGAGCCGCCCCCGCCGCCGAAAAAAGCGGCAGACAAGCCCAAGCCGCCCGCGAAGATGGCCCAGGCCGCGCCCCGCTTCCGGGAACCGGCCAGTTTCAATGGCTACCCGGTGCTCCAGGGCAGCGCCGCCCAGTCCGCCTTCAGCCAGTTGAGCCGCCAACCCCTGTACCCGGCCGAAGCCATCGCCCAGGGTCTGGAGGGTGAGGTGCTGCTGCTCCTCTTCCTCGATGCTGCCGGCAACGTGATGGCCGCCCGGGTGGAGCGTAGCAGCGGCTACGCCGTTCTGGACCAGGCTGCCGTGACCGCCGCCCGGCGCCTCAAGGCCCTGCCCGAAGGCGCGCCGCGGGAAGCGGTGCTGCCGGTGCGCTTCCGTCTGCAATAGGGCTGCTGCCGACATCACGCCGGCACCTCGCCGCGCCACTTGCCGCCAATCAATGCTTGGGGGCAGTGAGGCAATTCCCTTCCCCGGACTGTAGCACCTGGCCTGCCGTATCGAAGGCTTGCCAGCGATAGTGGCGCCTGTCCAGGTCCAGGCGCAGGAAGCCCCAGGTGCCGAAGACCGGGCTTCCCCCATGGCGTGGCTCGTTGGCCGGATAGAGGGCCGCCCCGCCATTGCCGACGATGAAGGAGGTGGTGCCGTCCGCTGCGGCCTGGCCGTCCCGGTCCAGGGGCGGAATGGCCTCGAAGTGATGGTCGTGGCCGTGGAAGGTGATGCTGGCCACCCCGGCCAGGCGCTCCCACACCGGCGCCATGAAGTCGTTATCGCCGTGCTTGCCGGAGGACCAGCGGGGATGGTGCCAGGCGGCGATGAGGCAGCGCCGGGTAGCTTGGTTCCGTCCGGCTTTGCTTGATCCTTGCGCCTGCCGCACCTCTTTATCCAGCCAGGCCAATTGCTTGGCCCAGGTCTGATCCCGCAGATTGCTGTCGAGCAGCAGCAGGCGCCAGGTCTTGTCCAGATTCACGGCCCGGGGCACCGGGGCGGGGAACAGGGAATAGAAGCCGGCAGCCTGAGGGTCGCGCCAGTCGTGGTTGCCGGGCAGGGCCAGGCGCCGGGGAAAGATGCCGAAATAGGGTTCGTGGCATTCCAGCAACCGCTCCCGGGTGGCCGTGGGATAGGCCAGGTCGCCCACTTCCAGCAGGCGGCCTTGCTGCCAGTCGGGTTGCTGCTGGATGGCTGCCGCCACCTGGGCAGCGCCGGGGCCGCAGTCGCCGGTATCGCCGATGACGAACAGGGGGGCCGCCCAGGCCAGGGCGGGGGCGAGCAGCAGTAGCAGGCGTAGCAATGGCATTGGCAGACGCCGCATGAGAATTCGCCGGTGCGGCAAAGGCATTTTCAGGTCAGCTTGAAACATTAGAATCGGCCCCCAAGATTGGATCCGAAGTGTGGTTCTTGAGATGCCGGAGGTTCGGCGCTCGGCCCCA
>DATEZY010000028.1:0-3134 GCA_035255085.1 Azospira sp.
TCGCCGTGGCTGCCCCGGGGCACGATATCGCCGTTGCGTTCCACGGCGATGCGCTTGCCGGCATAGCCGAGCTGCTGCACCAGGCCGGCAACGGTCAGGGGTTCGGGAAAGGAGCGGCGTTCGCCGTTGAGCATGAGTTCCATCAGGGGGCGGATTTTACCACGCCCGCAGCGCCGGACTGGGGTCCCGCGCACGCTTCCCCGCGACCCTGTGCGGCGCTTTTCTACGTGTCATTTGCCATTCCGGCGCCGGCCCCGGGGGCGCCGGATAGCGTATTTCCCCGACTATGCGCCCTGGCGCAACTCCGGATATCCTTGAGCAAAGTAAGACTAAAGTAAGAGAAATAGTCTCTAATAGGCGGCTATAAGGCTTTTTAGCCGGGGACCGGCACCCGTCCGGTGAGTCATTGCAGAGGGAAGGATTCATGGAAGTGGAAACGAGCACCGGGGCCGTCGCGGCCACGCCGGGGCAGCGTCCCTCATCGCCAGCCGGGGGCTACGGGGTGGTCCTGCTGGTGGGGATCATCCTCCTGGGCGGTTGCCTGCTCGGCATCATGCTTGGCCAGCTCGACGCCGAGCGCCGGGAGAGCGAGGCCCGGGCTCGCACCCTGGCCGAACTGGCGACGGTACGGGCGCGCCTGGAAGGCACGGTGCAGGCCACCTTCAATCTCACCGCCGGCATCGTGCACCTGCTGCGCCAGGATGGGGACATCTCGCCCCAGCGTTTTGCCGGCATGGCCGCCCAGGCCATCGATTCGGCCCGCTACATCCGCAATATCACCCTGGCCCCGGACGACGTCATCCGCCTCATCTATCCCCTGGAGGGCAATGAGAAGGCCATTGGCACCGATTTTCGCCGTATCCCCGCCCAATATCCCACCATCCAGCGGGCCCGGGAAATCAACCAGCCGATCCTGGCCGGCCCGGTGGACCTGGTTCAGGGCGGTCGGGGCCTGATCCACCGGCGCCCGGTATTCATCCCCGACCCCAAGGGCCCGCCCCGCTACTGGGGCGCCGCCTCCATGGTGGCGGATGTGGACAAGGTCATGGCGGCCGGCGGCCTGAGCCAGGACGGGGAGCTGAACCTGGCCCTGCGCGGTGCCGACGGCAAGGGTGAGCAGGGAGGGCTGATCTGGGGTGATGGCGCCGTGTTCGCCCAGCAGCCGGCCACCATGACGGTGCAGATTCCCGGCGGCACCTGGCAACTGGCAGCCGTGCCCAAGAGCGGCTGGCCGGCGACCAGCCTGCTGGCCTCTCCCTATTTCCTCCTGACCCTGATCAACACCGGCCTGGTGGCCCTGTTCGTCGGCCAGCTGGGGCGGCGCAACCAGCTGATCCGCCGGCGCAACGCCGATTTGCAGCAGGAGGTGCAGGAGCGGCAGCGGGTCCAGACCTCCCTCATGGACAGCGAGGAGCGTTTCCGCAAGCTGTTCGATCTGTCGCCTGACGCCACCTGGGTGATGCGCAACAGAGCCTTCCTCGACTGGAACGCCGCCGCCCTCAGCCTGTTCGGAGTGGCGGACAAGGCCGAGGCCCTGGCCACGGCGCCGCTCCGTTTCTCCCCGGCACAGCAGCCGGATGGGGCGGACTCGGCGCAGCAGGCCGAGGCCATGATCCAGGCCGCCGTGATCCGGGGCCTCCACCGCTTCGACTGGCAGTTCTGCCGGGCCGACGGCCAGCCCTTCCCGGCCGAGGTCACCCTGTGCCCCATGATCCTGGGGGGCGAAAAGCTGATGTATGCCGTGATCCGCGACATTTCCGAGCGCCAGGCCGCCCGGGAGGCCCTGGAACGTAGCCAGTCCCTGCTCTTTGGCATCGTGGACAACGCCCCGTCCCTGATCTACGTCTTCGATACCCTGGGCCGGCTGCAGCTGTGCAACCGGGGCTTCGAGAGCGCCGTCGGCCATCCCCGGGAGGCCATCGTCGGCCATCCCCGGGAGCATTTCCTGGCCCCCCTGGCGGCCCGGGAGCATCGGCAGAACGACCTCGCGGTAATGGCCAGCGGCCAGCCCATGCGTTTCGAGGAACAGAACCTGGAGGCCGGGGGCAATCATGTCTATCTCACCGCCAAGTGCCCCCTGGTCGGGGCCGACGGCAACATCCAGGCGGTGATTGGCATCTCCACCGACATCACCGAACTGCGCCACACCACCGACCAGCTGCGCCTGGCCGGGGTGGTGCTGGAAAGCACGGCGGACGGGGTCATGATCACCGACCCTCAGGGCCGCATCGTCTCGGTGAACCGGGCCTTCACCGATATCACCGGCTACAGCGCCGAAGAGGCCATCGGCCAGCGTTCCTCCCTGCTGCGCTCGGAACACCAGCCACCGGATTTCTACCAGCAGATGTGGCACTCCATCCAGGAAGCCGGGGTGTGGCACGGCGAAATCTGGAACCGGCGCAAGAACGGCGAGCTGTATCCGGAGTGGTTGACCATCAACGCCATCTACGGCGATGGGCGGCAGATCCTCAACTATGTCGGCGTTTTCTCCGACATTTCCACCATCAAGCACTCCCAGGCCGAGCTGGAGCGCCTGGCCCACTTCGATCCCCTGACCGAACTGCCCAACCGGACCCTGTTCCACGACCGCCTGCAGCACGCCCTGGAGCGCTCCCAGCGCTACGGCCAGGACCTGGCCGTGCTGCTCCTGGACCTGGACGGTTTCAAGACGGTGAACGACAGCCTGGGCCATCCCATGGGCGACCTGCTGCTCTGCCAGGCGGCCCAGCGCTTCAAGCAATGCCTGCGGGTGGAAGACACCGTGGCGCGCCTGGGGGGCGACGAGTTCGCCATCATCCTCAACAACCTGGGTCAGGAAACCGACGCCGTTGCCGTGGTGAAGAAACTGCTCCAGGCCCTGCAGGAGCCCTTCGACCTGGAGGGCACCAGTGCCCTGGTGACCACCAGCATCGGCATCGCCATTGCCCCCATGGACGGCCAGACCACGGAAGAACTGGTGCGTAACGCCGATGCCGCCATGTACGGCGCCAAGGAGGGCGGGCGCAACAACTACCGCTTCTACCAGTCGGAAATGACCCGCCGCGCCCAGGAGCGCCTGTCCCAGGAACGGGCCCTGCGCCGGGCCCTGGAGGAAGGGGAGTTCGAGGTCTGGTACCAGCCCAAGCTGGACCTGG
>DATEZY010000029.1:0-7696 GCA_035255085.1 Azospira sp.
GATACCGCCTCCTACCCCGGCCGCGACACCTTCTACAACCTGAAGTAAGGCCGATGGGGCCGGCGGAGTGCAATGCTCCCCGGCCCTTTTTGCTACCGGATATTCCATTTCCATGCGCTGGCTCACTCTCGGTCTGATCGCCCTGATTACCCTGCTCCAGTACCCCCTGTGGCTAGGCAAGGGCGGCTGGCTGCGCGTCTGGGACGTGGACCGGCAGCTGCAGCAGCAGAAGGATGCCAACCGCAAGCTGGAAGTGCGCAATGCGGGCCTGGATGCTGAAGTCCGGGACTTGAAGCAGGGCTACGACGCCATCGAGGAACGGGCCCGTTTCGAGCTGGGCATGGTCAAGCAGGACGAGGTCTTCGTCCAGTTGCCGGAGAAGGCTCCGGAACGTCCCACCCCGCCACCGGCGATACCGGCCGCCAAGGGCAGCAAGACGGCGCGTTAGGCGCTTTCGTCCACTTCGCAGGCCATCGGGGCTGCTGTACCCCGCTTGGGCATCGCCGCCTTTTTTTGCCTCCCGGGCGCCGCATCGCTCCTCCCGTCGTCCTCCCTCTCCAAAGCTATTCAAATAGGGTATTGTCCGATTGCGGTACTTTATCCACTAATAATTTGAATTCATCGTTGGGAGACATGACGTGAAATTCAACGAATCCCTTTCCGCCCGGCTTTTTGTCGCCAACCTGATTACCGTGCTTTTCGTCATGATCGGCGGTGGCCTGGCGGTACTGTCCCTGCAAGATGCCATTTCCCAATACCGGCAACAGGTAAGGGGGCTGCAGGGCACCGAAATCGATATCCTGAAGACTGAAAGCCATTTCAAGATCCAGGTGCAGGAATGGAAAAACGTCCTGCTGCGCGGCAAGGACTCGCAAAAGCTGGAGAAGTACTGGAAGGGCTTTGTCGAGGAGGAGACCGCCGTCGCCAAGCTTGCTGGCGAGGTCGAAGCAAGCTTGCCGGCGGGCAAGGCCAAACAGGTGGTCGGCGAATTTCTGGCCGCCCACCGCCAACTGGGGGAAGGCTACCGCAAGGGCCTGGAAGCCTTCCGTAGTGCCAATGCCGATCCCCAGGCCGGGGACGGGGCGGTGGCCGGCATCGACCGGGCACCGACCAAGCTGCTCGATAGCGCCGTCGCGGAAATCAGTCAGATGGCGGAGCAGGCCCGCAGCTCGGCCGATGACAAGGCCCGCAGCGGCCTGATCGTGGCCATTGGGGCCATGGTGGTGGCGCTGCTCGGCGGCTTTGCCGTGTTCTCCACGATGGTCCGCAAGACCATCGTGCGGCCCACCGAAACCCTGGTAGCGGATTTGCAGCGTCTGGCCGACGGCGACCTGAGCATGGCCGTGGACCGTGGTGCCAAGGGAGAAATTGGCCAGCTGGCCAGCAACACCGAAGTGTTGCGCACCCAGCTGGTGAATCTGATCGGCAACGCCCAGCAATCCAGTTCTGCCGTGATGGCCGGTAGCCACGACATGCACGCGGCGGCCTCGGGTATCTTGCGCGAGTCGGAAGTGCAAAGCGGTATTGCCGCGACCCTGGCCTCCACCATGGAACAGATGCAGGCGGCCATCGAGAGCGTCTCGGCCGATGCCGAGCGGGTCAGCAACCAGGCCGGCGATGCCCGGGCCAGCACCGTGGCCGGCCAGGAAATGGTGTCGGCCTTGATTGCGGACGTGGGGGCGGTGGCCGAGAAACTGGCGGCAACCAATGCGGTGGTGGCCCAGTTTGTCGAGAGCGCGCGCAGTATCGGCAACCTCACCCAGCAGGTGAAGGAAATCGCCGACCAGACCAACCTGCTAGCGCTCAATGCGGCCATCGAGGCGGCCCGGGCTGGGGAGCAGGGGCGCGGCTTTGCCGTGGTGGCCGACGAGGTGCGCAAACTGGCGGAAAAGTCCTCCCGTTCCGCTGGCGAAATCGAGGCGGTGACCCGCAACCTGGAAAACGATACTGCCGCCGTGGAGCGGGCGATCAACGAAGGCAACGACCGCCTCGCCGAAGGGGTGGAGCGCAGCGGCCAGGTGGCGACGCGCCTCGATGCCACCATCCATGCCGCCGATGCGGTGAGTCACAACATCAACGCCATCGCCGATGCCGTGCGGGAACAATTGCAGGCCATCGCCGGGGTGGCCGACAAGTCCGAACAACTGGCCCTGCAGTCCGAAGGCAATTCCGCTGCCGTGCGCCAGATCTACGGCAGCGCAGACCAGCTCAAGGCCCATTCCGAGTCCCTGCAGCAGTCCATGCAGGTGTTCCGTTTGGCTTGAACCCGGCCCCGGCCAGGAATCCAGCAATGTCGGGATTCCTGGCTCCCAGGGGCGGAGAAGACTGGCTTACTGGTAGCGCAGGGCCTCAATGGGATCCAGCCGGGCTGCCTTGCGCGCCGGATAGAAGCCGAAGAAGATGCCCACCCCGGCCGCTACACCGAAGGCTACCAGCACCGAACTGCCGGAGATGATGATGGCGGTGCTGGTGAGCAGATTCACCAGCACGGCACCGCCGATGCCCAGTAGCAGGCCGATCAGGCAGCCGACCACGGAAATGATGATGGCCTCGAGCAGGAACTGGGTCAGGATGTCTCCCTCCCGTGCCCCGATAGCCATGCGGATGCCGATTTCCCGGGTCCGTTCCGTCACCGATACCAGCATGATGTTCATGATGCCGATGCCTCCCACCAGCAGGGAGACGGAGGCGATGGCGCCTAGCAGCAGGGACATCACCCGGGTGGTCTCCGCTGCCGAGTTGGCCACGGCGGTGAGGTTGCGCAGGAAAAAGTCGTCATCCACCCCGTCCCGTAGCCGGTGCCGCTGGCGCAGCAGGGCGGTCATGGCCGTTTCCGCATGGGGCATGGCCTGGGCGCTGGTGGCCTGGACCATGATCATGCGCACGGCACCCTGGAAAGGTGTGCCGAAGACTTTGCGCTGGGCGGTGGTCAGGGGAATGATGATGGTGTCGTCCTGGTCCCGGCCATCCAGACTCTGGCCCTTGGCGCCGAGCAGGCCGAGCACCTGGAAGGGGCTCTGGCCGATACGGATGGTCTTGCCCACCGGATTTTCTTCGCCGAACAGGTTTTTCGCCACGGTGGCGCCGATCAGCACCACCCGGGTGGCGGAGCGCACGTCGGAGTCGGTGAACGGGGCTCCATCCACCACCTGCCAGGAGCGTACGTCCACCAGGGCCGGGGTGCTGCCCATGGCCTGGGTGCTCCAGTTGTTGGCGCCGTAGGCCACCTGCACGCTGCCCGGGTGCACCGGCGCCACGGCCTGGATGCCGTCCAGTTCGGCGATGGCCTCGGCATCGGCCACGGTCAGGCTGGGGGCGCCGCCGCTGCCGCTGCGCACGCCGCTGGTGGAGGTGGAGCCGGAGAGGAGGATGAACAGGTTGCTGCCCATGGAATTGATCGACTGGGCCACGGAGAACTGGGCCCCCTGGCCGACGGCCATCATCAGTACCACGGCGCCGACGCCGATGACCATGCCGAGCATGGTGAGGAAGGTGCGCAGCCGGTTGGCGCCCATGGCGCGCCAGGCTTCGCCGAGCATGGCGTTCAGCATGGCCGGGCCTCCTGGGGCGAGCTGCCGGCGGGCTGTTGCTCCGGATGGGTGTCCTGGTGGGTGGGGGCATCGTGCACGATGCGGCCGTCGAGGAAGCGCACCTGGCGCTTGGCATGGCGGGCGATGTCCGGCTCGTGGGTGACCAGGACGATGGTGATGCCCTCCCGGTTCAGTTCCTCGAACAGGGCCATGATTTCCTCGCTGGTATGGCTGTCCAGGTTGCCCGTGGGTTCGTCCGCCAGGATCAGGCGGGGACGGTTCACCAGGGCCCGGGCGATGGCCACCCGCTGTTGCTGGCCGCCGGAAATGCGGTTGGGCGGAGAGGCGGCGTATTGGCCCAGGCCCACCTTGGTTAGCAGCTCCCTGGCCCGGCTGCGGCGCTCTTCCTTGTCCACGCCGCAATAGACCAGGGGCAGGGCGACGTTGTCTTCCAGGCTCATGCGCGGCAGCAGGTTGAAGCCCTGGAAGACGAAGCCGATGGTACGGTTGCGCAGCAGGGCCGTGGCGTCCTTGTCCAGGTCCGCCACGCTCTGGCCGTCCAGCACGTAGCGGCCGGCGCTGGGGCGGTCCAGGCAACCGAGGATGTTCATGAAGGTGGATTTTCCGGAACCGGAAGGCCCCATGACGGCGACGAATTCTCCCGCACTGATGCTGAGATTCACTCCCTTGAGCACCGGAAAGGGCCCCGCCGGCGTGTCGTAGGCCTTGTCCAGGTTTTCCACCCGGATCACCGCCTCGCCGTTGGCCGGGCGTGCTGCTGCGGCCATCAGAACATCCTCATGCGCATGGTGCTGGTGCCGGTGCCGGCCGGGGTGTCGGGCAGATTTTCGCCGGTGACCACCTGGTCGTCGGGGTTGAGTTCGCCCCCCACCACCTCGGTATTGCGATTGTCGGTGATGCCCAGGGTGATGGCGACCGGGACGAGTTCCCCGCCCCGCAGCACATAGACCGTGCCGCTGGAACTGTCCTTCTTGCGCGGGCGGTCGCCGCCCTTGCCTCCGCCGTTGCCAGCACTACCATTGCCCGGGCCCCGGCTGGCCCCGGGGGCGTTGGTAGCATCGGTTCCGGGGGGCGTCGCGGCGGGCTTCTGGGCGCTGGTCGGCTTGTAACGCAGGGCGGCGTTGGGTACCAGCAGCACGTCCTTGCGCTTGGCCACGGCGATATTCACGTAGGCGGTCATGCCCGGCAGCAGAATCTGTTCCGGGTTATCCACTTTCACCACCACGTTGTAGGTCACCACATTCTGCTGGGTGGTGGGATTGAGGCGGATCTGCTTCACGTCGCCATGGAAGGCCCGGTTGGGGAAAGCATCGACGTTGAAGCGTACCGGCTGGCCCACCTTGATGTTGCCGATGTCGGCCTCGGCAAAGCTGGTGTAGATCTGCATGGCGGTCAGATCTTGGGCGATCTTGAACAGGGTCGGGGTCTGGAAGCTGGCGGCCACGGTCTGGCCCACGTCCACCTGCCGGTCCACCACCACCCCGGACACCGGGGAGCGGATCACCGAATAGCCCAGGTTGGCCCGGTCCTTCTGGTTGGCGGCCTGCATCTGCTGCAGCTGGGCCTGGGCCGAGCGGCGGGCCTGCACCGCCTGATCCAGATCCTGGCGGCTGACGTATTCCTGGGCGAACAGGGATTTCATCCGCTCCTCGCTGGCCACGGCCAGATCCAGGCTGGCCTTGGTGCTGGCGATGTTGGCATCGCTCTGGCGTACCTGGGCAGTGTAGATGGCGTCGTCCAGCTCGGCCATGATCTGGCCCTGTTTCACTTGGTCGTTGAAATCCACATAGAGCTTTCTCACCGTGCCCGACACCTGGGTACCCACATTGACCAGGGTCACCGGATTGAGGGTGCCGTTGGCCGAGACGGTCTGGGTCAGGTCGCCCTTGGCCACGGTATACAGCTTGTAGCGCTGCTCCGGGCTCTGGCTGGTGCTTTTCTGGTAGGCGAAATAGCCGCCACCGGCGGCGAGTCCGGCGAGCAGGACGAGGAGCAGGGGCTTCTTGAGCAGGCGTTTCATGGTTGTTTCGTGCCTTGTGAATTCTGGGGCTGGCCGGGGAGGGCCGCATCGGGCAGGGTTTCCAGCAGGGTCACGTCCAGGCTGCCCATGGACTGGGCCAGGGTGGCGCGGGAGACGTTCCAGCTATAGGTGGACTGCACCCGTTGCTGCCGGGCGGAGGCCAGGGCGCTCTGGGCGTTGAGCACATCGAGGATGCTGCCGACGCCGGCCTTGTAGCGGCCTAGGGCGACCCGCTGGGCCTCTTCGGCGCTGGCCAGCAGGTCGGCGGTGGTGCGCAGGGTCTGGGTGGCCGTGTTCAAGTTCTGGTAGGCCTGCCAGACATCCAGGGCTACCTGCAGCTGGGTCTGATCCCGCTGGGCGGCCTTGGCTTCGGCCTGGGCCTCCGCCTGGCGCACCCGGTAGGTGGGGGAAAAACCGTTGAAGATGGGGATGCTGACGCTCACCCCGATGCTGGAGCTATGCACTGGCAGGTCCGCCGCATTCTGGTAGGCGGGGGTGGCGGTGAGGGAAATGGTCGGCCGGCCGGCGGCCCGCACCAAGTCCACATTGGCCTGGGCCGCCTTGAACTGGGCCTCGGCGGCCATCAGGTCGGGGCGGTGCTGCTGGGCCGTGGCCACCAGGGCATTGATGTCCTGCTCGAAGTCGGCGGCAGGGGCAATACTGGCCGCCGGGGTGACCTGGACCGGTTGCTGGGCATTGAGGCCGATGACATTGGCCAGGCTGCCGTTGGCGATCTTCAGGCTGCCCTCGGCCTGGATGCGGTTGAGGCTGGCCTGGGACAGGGCGGTCTGGGCCTGGAGCTTGTCCGCCGGCGTGGCGGTGCCGACCCGGTAGCGGGCCTCGGCCGCATTGAAGCTTTCCCGGCTGGCCTTCTCCGATTCCAGGCTGGCGGCCAGGGCCGCCTGGGTCGCCTGGACCTGGTAGAAAGCCTGCAGGGCAGACAGAAATACGCTCTGCACCGTGCTGTCCTGGGTTGCCGCCGCCGCCGCCAGGAGCTGGCGGGCGTTTTCCAGGGTCGCCGCCCGGCCGCCGAAGTCGTAGAGCAGGTAGGATAGGGTCAGGCTGGCGCTCTTCTGGGTGTAGGGCGAGGGCAGGTTGGTGCTGCGGGAATCCGTACGGTTGCGGCTCTCGCCCAGGGAGGCGGAGAGGTTGGGCAGGTAGGCGCCTTGCGCCACGCCCACCTGGGCCGCCTGGGCCCGGGCATTGGCCCATACCAGGGCGGTCTGGGGATTGCGGCACAGGGCCAGATCCACCACCTCGGTCAGGGAGAGGGCCGTCTTCAGGTCCGGGGCGGGGCAGGGATTGCTGCTAGTGCTGCCAATACTGCCCGGGCGTAGGGCCGGCCGGGGCGGTACCAGGGAGGCCGTATCCAATGGGTCCATGGCCCAGGCGCCCAGGGGTAGGGCGAGCAGGGCCAGGGCCAAGAGGGGGGATACGTGCTTGGAGCTGGGTGGAGAGCGATGGGTCATCAATGGAAGCGGCCCGGGAGCCCGGGCCGGTTGCTATATGTGAGCGTCAGTATAGCGGCGGCGCCGCTACCGGGGCTGTTGCAAGTTGTTACGGGATGTTGCGCCAGGCCTCAATCCGCCAGCTCGATCTGGCCCGAGACATTGACGACGACATTGGATTCGCCGCCTTCCAGGGGCATGGGGGCAGCCTCGGCAGCCATGGGGGCGGCGCGCAGCATGGGATACACCGGCGGCCGGCCGCCGCTGCTGTTGATGCTCAGCTGCTTGATGCGCCAGGGCTTGCCCAGGGCCTCCGCCGCCAGCTTGGCCCGGGCCTTGAAAGCGGAGATGGCTTCCAGCATGGCCTCGTCCTCGGCCTTCTTGCGGGTTTCCGGTGCCGGCAGGAACTGCACGTTGCCCACTCCCAGGCTGGCCTGGAGCTTGCCCAGCAGTTCGGACAGGGCGGCGGCGTCCCCCGACTCCAGGGCCAGATCGGAACGCATGCGCCAGGAGTCGATGCGGCCGGCCTTGCCGTAGACCGGATAGGTGTGGGTGCCGCCGCTCTGCACCTTGATCCCCTTGTAGGTCTTGGCCGTGCGCAGGCCATCGGCGATCAGGCCATTGACCTTCTGGGCCAGTTCTCCCGGGGCGGCGCCGCTGGCCTCGGCGAACACCGT
>DATEZY010000030.1:0-17943 GCA_035255085.1 Azospira sp.
TCCCTGCTCGGGGTGGCCTACGTGGGCATCCTGCCCAGCTTTCTCGGCTACGTTTTCTACAACCGGGCGGTGGCGGAAGTGGGGGCCAACCAGGCCAGCCTGTTCATCCACCTCATGCCGGTGTTCGGCACCCTGCTCTCCGCCCTATTCCTCGGCGAACTGCCCCAGCCCTACCACGGCGCCGGCATCGGCCTCATTTTCGCGGGCATCTATCTCACCACCGCCCGCCTGCCGCGGCTGAAGGAACGCTGATGGGCTGGCTGGGACGCCTCTTCCGGCGGCCACCGCCTGCCGTGCCCGACCCCCTGTGGCAGGACACCCTGGCCGCCCTGCCCTTTCTCGCCCGGCTGCCCGCCGCCGACCTGGCCCGGCTGAAAAGCCTCACCGAACAATTCCTGGTGCAAAAGCAGTTTTCCGCCGCCGGCGGCCTGGAACTCACCGACGCCATGGCAGTGCATATCGCCGCCCAGGGCTGCCTGCCCATCCTCAACCTGGGGCTGGCGTGGTACCGGGGCTGGGTGGAGGTGGTGGTCTATCCGGATGAATTCGTCATTGCCCGCCAGGTCATGGACGAGAGCGGGGTGGTCCACGAATACGACGAGGTGGTTTCCGGCGAGGCCTGGGAGGGCGGGCCCCTGGTGATTTCCTGGAGCGATGTGGCCATGGCCGGGGCGGGCTACAACGTGGTGATCCACGAATTCGCCCACAAGCTGGATATGTTGAACGGCGCCCCGGACGGCATGCCGCCCCTGCACCCAGACATGGACCGGGAGGCCTGGCTGGCCGCCTTCGACGCCGCCTACGACGACTTCTGCCGCCGGGTGGAGCGGGCAGAATGCCAGGGCGAGGCGGCCCTCGACCAGCTGCCGATCGACCCCTACGGTGCCGAGCATCCGGGGGAGTTTTTCGCCGTCATGTCGGAAAACTTCTTCGAGCAGCCAGCCCTGGTCCGGGCCGAATACCCGGCCCTCTATGAGCAACTGCGCCGCTTCTACCGGCAAGACCCCCTGGCCGATTGAACTCCGGCCAACGGAGCGCTGGCCAACTAAGCCCCGGCCGCCCGCTGCTCTCCGCCTGATGTCCCAGCCGCCGGCCCCGGATTACCGACGACGATGTTCTCCCATTCGCGCACGAAGGGCAGCACCTCCTCCGCCGGCATGGGGCGGTTGAACAGGTAGCCCTGGCCCTCGTTGCAGCCCTCGGCCCGCAGGTAGTTGAGCTGGGTGCTATTCTCGATGCCCTCGGCGATCACCTCCAGGCCCAGGGTGTGGGCCAGGGCGATGGTGGCAGTGGAGATGGCGGTGTCGTTGGGATCGACGCCGATGTCACTGACGAAGGAGCGGTCGATCTTGAGCCGGTTGATGGGGAAAAGCTTGAGGTAGGAGAGGGAGGAATAGCCGGTACCGAAATCATCCACTGCCAGGCTCACCCCCATGCTGCGGAAGTTCTTCAAGAGCTCGATAGCCTTTTCCGGCGAATCCATCACCGCGCTCTCGGTGATTTCCAGCTCCAGCAGGGCCGGGTCCAGGCCGCTGATGGCCAGGGCGCCGGCCACCTGTTGGGGCAGATCCTTCTGGCGGAACTGGCGCACCGAGAGGTTCACCGCCACGCGCAGGGGCGGCAGACCCTGCTCCTGCCAGCGCTGGGCTTCGGTGCAGGCGGTACGCATCACCCATTCGCCGATGCTGAGGATGAGGCCCGTGTCCTCGGCCATGGGGATGAACACCCCTGGAGAAATCATGCCCTGCTCCGCATGGTTCCAGCGAATCAGGGCCTCGAAGCCGATGATGCGGCCGCTGGCCAGGCTCACCTGGGGCTGGTAGTAGAGTTCGAACTCGTTCTTGGCCAGGGCCTGGCGCAGGCGGTTTTCCAGGGTCAGGCGCTCCACCGCGCTCTGGTTCATTTCCGCCGCGTAGAACTGGAAGTTGCCCCGACCCTGGGCCTTGGCGTAGTACATGGCGGTATCGGCATTCTTCATCAGGGCATCCACATCGTCCCCGTCGGCGGGGAAGAGGCTGATGCCGATGGAGGCCTCGGTGTGCAGTTCCTGGTCCGCCACCCAGAAGGGCTTGGCCACCAGGCGGTTGATTTTCATGGCCACCTGCATGGCGTCGGCCGCACGGGTGACGCCGGACAGCACCACCACGAATTCGTCCCCGCCCAGCCGGGCCACCGTATCCGTATCCCGCACGGCGGCGGAAATGCGCTTGGCGACCTCGATCAGCAGCAGGTCGCCGACGTGGTGCCCCAGGGTGTCGTTGATCACCTTGAAGCGGTCCAGGTCGATGAACATCACCGCCACCTGGGTCTCATGGCGCCGGGCATCGGACAGGGCCTGTTGCAGCCGGGCCTGGAGGGTAAAGCGGTTGGGCAGGTTGGTCAGGGGGTCGTGGTGGGCCAGGAAATTGATGGTTTCCTCGGCCCGCTTGCGCTCGGAAATATCGGAGAACATGGCCAGATAATGGCTCACCTGGTTGCTCCGACGATCCCGCAGCACATTGATGGTGGCCCACTTGGGATAGACCTCGCCGTTCTTGCGCCGGTCCCAGATTTCCCCCTGCCATACACCTTCACTACCCAGGCTCTGCCACATCTGCTGGTAGAAGCTGCCGTCGTGGTGCCCGGAACTCAGGATGCGGGGATTTTCCCCGGTCACGTCCTCCGGATCGTAGCCGGTGATGCGGGTAAAGGCCGGATTGACGGTGACGATGCGGTTCTCCGCATCGGTGATCATGATGGCCTCGGGGCTGTTCTCGAACACCTCGTTGGAGAGGCGCAGCTTTTCTTCCGCCTTGCGCCGCTCGGTGATGTCCGCCACCACGCCGAGATAGCCGACGACCTGGCGCTGCTCCCCCTCCCCGCCCCACAGGGCCATGACCGAGAGCAGCACGGGAAAACGGGTGCCGTCCTTGCGGATGTAGGTGTATTCCTCTTCCGTCACCCGCCCCAGGGCTTCCCGGGCGGCAAAAATCCCCATGTCGGGATCCACGGGGCGGCCCAGCTCCTGGCTGAGGCGCTCGGCAACCTGGCGGATTTCCTCAGGCTCATGGAACAGCAGGGGGCTGTGCTGGCCGACCACCTCCTCGGCGCTGTAGCCGAGCATGGCCTGGGCGGCCCGGTTGAAGAAGGCGATCCGCCCCTCCAGGTCCACGGAAATGAAACCGTAGTTCACCCCTTCGAGCAGGGCCTCGTGCAGGGCTGCCGGGGTATCGGCCCCCAGCCGGGCAAAGCAATCTCCCCAGGGACAAAGCTCGCCCAGGGAGACGATGTTCTCCAGAGTATTCTTCCCCAGCCTCGGAACTACTTCCGGACCTTTTCCTGAATGCACTTGCGGCATTTCGCTCCCCGTTTTTGGCATCGGTTTCAGCTTCCCGATTTTTCCCAAGCTATGCGCTTTGGATTCTAGCCCATTCCTCCCCGGCCTTGCCTAGCCGGGAATGCGCTCCAGATATTGGCAAATGGCCTGCAATACCGCCTCGCCCTGGTCCCGGTGGGGGGAATGGCGGCAGTCGGCCAGTTTCAGCAGTTCCACCTCGGCCGGCACCTGCTCGGCGATGACCTCGATCTGGCGCAGGGTGGCGTATTCATCGTCCTCGCCCTGGATGGCCAGCACCGGCACCCGGATGCGGGGCAGGTATTCCTCGATGTTCCAGTCACGGAAGGCCGGCGACAGCCAGGTGTCGTGCCAGTCGTGGAACACCCGGGAGGCATCCCGATGGTAGCGGCCGAGCTTCTCGGGCCAGTCGGTGTTTTCCCAGGCCTGGCCCGCCAGCCGGATGCCGGCCAGAGCTTCCTCCTCCACCCAGGCGTGGGGTGCCATCACCACCAGCCCGCCCACCTGCTCCGGATAGGCGCCGGCATGGATCAGGGCGATGGAACCGCCGTCGGAATGGCCCACCAGCACCGGCCGCTCGATGCCCAGGGCGGCCAGGGTGGCAGGCAGCATTTCCAGGGCTTCGTCGTGCATGTAGCGGGGCGTGCGGGGGATGGGTGCCGGGTCCGAGGCGCCATAGCCCTGGCGGGAAAAAACCAGGGTGCGGCAGCCGGTGGCCTGGGCCACCCGCTGGGGGAAATCGCGCCAGAAAGCGATGCAGCCCAGGCCCTCGTGCAGGAACACCAGGGTGGGGCGGTAAATCTGATGGGCGGAAATCAGCTCGACTTCGAGCTTGCGGCCCAGCACTTCAAGCAACGGCATAAATCAGGCTCCAAGCAGAAAATCCCGGACCACGGCTACCTGGGCCGCGTCCTGGAACATGGGGGCATGGCCGACACCGGGGATTTCCCGGGTCCAGGCCTTGGGTCCGCGCCGGGCCATTTCTTCCAGGGCAGCCTGGGGCAGCAGGTCCGATTCGGCCCCCCGGATAACCAGGGTGGGACAGCGAATGGCGTCATAGTAGGGCCACAAGATGACATCCTGATGCATGACGAAACCCAGCTGGAAGGCCTCGGCGATGGCCGGGTCGTAGCGCATTTCCCACAGGCCGTCCTCGGCCTGGCGCACGCTGTGTTCGGTGAGGTGGCGCCACTGGGCGTCGGTGAGCTGGCCGAAGGGGGCGGAAACAAAACGGGTGAATTGTTCCGCCGCCTCCAGGTTCGGGAAACGGGGGGCCTTGCCCACGTACTCGCCGATGCGGCGCAGGGATTCGTTGGTGATCACCGGCCCCACGTCGTTAAGGATGAGGCGGGTGATGGGAGTGCGTTCCAGGGCGGCGACGAACATGCCGATCAGCCCCCCCATGGAAGTACCGAGCCAATGGACCTCGGCCACGTCGAGCCGGGCGATGAGGGTCACCATGTCCGCCACGTACTGGGGAAAGCCGTAGCTGGCGCTCCGTTTCAGCCAGTCGCTGCGGCCCCGGCCCACCACGTCGGGGCAGACCACCCGGTAGTCCCGGGCCAGTTCCCGGGCCAGGAAATCGAAATCGCGGCCATTGCGGGTCAGGCCATGGACGCAGAGCAACACCCGGGGATTGTCCGGGTCGCCCCACTCCGTATAGGCCATGCGGTGCAGGCCGGTACCATCGAGGGCGGCGCAAAGCACCCGCTTCTCAGCCATGAGCGGCGGGGGAAAAAACAGACGACGCAGGGCGGAACAGACAGTCATGCCGGAACTCCTTCAGCGCTCATTTGCAGTGCACCATGGCAGTCTAGCATTACTGGCCGTGCCAATAACGGCGCCGTTCTTCACGCTCCGCAGCAAGTACGGGACGGCCCTTACCCAGGCGAATGTGGATCGCCCCGTCCCGGTCGGTGCGCCACTGCCGCGCCTCGCCGTAGCGCTCCACCACATCGGCCTTGGGATGGCCGAAGCGGTTGCGGTAGCCCACCGGGAATATCACCTCCCCGGCCCCCACCGCCTGGATGAAGGCCGGGGTCGAGGAAGTACGGCTGCCGTGGTGCGGCACCAGCAGCACGTCGCTCTTCAGGACCGGTGCATCCCGGGCGAGCAGGGCGGCTTCGTCCGGGGCCTCGATGTCGGAGGTGAGCAGGACGGCATGGCCGCCGGCTTCCACCCGCAGCACGCAGCTCATGTGGTTGCTCTTGCCGGCGGGCTGGGCGTAATCGTCCCAGGCCGGGTGCAGCACGGCAAAGCGCACCCCGTCCCACTCCCAGGCCTGGCCGGCGAAGCAGCGGCGCCGTTGGCGAGCCCCATCGGAGAGGGCGGCCAGGGCCAGGCCTTCCGGGGTGGCTTCCAGGGAATCGGCGACCCAGGCCACGGTCAGGCTCTCCAGGAGGGAACGGGCGCCGCCGGAATGATCCGTGTCCCGGTGGGTCAGCATCAGGCCATCCACCTCTCCTACCCCCTCGGCCCGCAGCCAGGGCACGACGATGCGCTGGCCCGCATCGGACTCGGCGCTGTAGTAGGGGCCGCTGTCGTAGAGCAGGGTGTGCCGGGCGGTGCGCACTGCCGCGGCCAGGCCCTGGCCCACGTCGAGCACCGTCACCCAGGCCTCCCCGTCTGCCGGCCGGGGTGGCGGCTCGGTGCCCAGGGGCAGGAGCAGCAGGGCACCCAGCCAGCGGGCGGGAAAGCCCCGGGGCAGGAGCAGCCAGGCCACGCCCAGGCAGCCCAGGATGAGCGCCGGGGTATCCGGCGCCGGCGGCGACCACACCGCCCCCGGCCAATCGGCGAGCCAGGCGAGCACCAGCATGAGGCCACTGAGCAGGCCGTGGGCCAGGGTGGCCAGCCAGGGGAAAGGCAGCACCGCCGCCCCCAGGGCCAGGGGGGTGACGACCAGGCTCACCAGGGGAATGGCCAGGGCGTTGGCCAAGGGCGAAACCAGGGAAAACTGCTGGAAAAAGAGCAGCAGCAGGGGCAAGGTGCCCAGGGTGGCCGCCCACTGGGCCGCGCCCCAGCGGGCCAGCTGGCCGGGCAACGCCTGGCGCAGGCCGGATAGCCACTCCCGAAGCTTGGTCGCCCCGGTCGACTGCCCTTTCTCCTGCAAGCCATGCTGGGCATGATGCGCATGGACATGCTCCCGGGCCAGGAGCAGCAGGGCCCCTACGGCCACGAAGGACAGCCAGAAGCCCGGGGCCAACAATCCCCAAGGGTCATAAAGCAAGACGGCCAGAAGGGCGAAGGACAGGACCTTGCCGGCCCCCACCACCCGCCCGCTGAGCAGGGCCAGGGCGGCAGCGGTAAGCATCCCCCAGGTACGCAAGGCCGGCACGGCGGAGCCGGCCAGCAGGGTATAGGCCCCGGCCACCCACCAGCCGGCGATGATTTCCACCCGCCGGGCTGGGCAAAGCAGCAGCAACCGGGGCCAGCGGCGCCATAGCCAGCCGGCCAGGCCGGCGCCCAGGGCCGCCACCAGGGTGATATGAAGGCCGGACACGCTCATCAGGTGGGTGGTGCCGGTGCGGGCGAAGATGCGCCACTCCTGGCCGGCGATAGCGCGCTGATCCCCCACGGCCAGGGCCGTGAGAATGCCGCCATAGGGATAGTCGGCCTCCGGTAGCCAGGCGCGAAAACGCTCCCGTACCGCATAGCGCAGCTGCTCGACGGCCAGCAGCAAGCCCGAATCCGAACCCAGGAGCCGTGGGGCAGCCGGCCCATCGGCGGCCGTGCGCACGTAGCCGGTGGCCCGCAGATTGCGCTCCAGCAGCCAGGCCTCGTAGTCGAAGCCGTGGGGGTTGGCGTTGCCGTGGGGACGCTTGAGGCGCAGGGTAAGCTGCCAGCGTTGGCCCGGCACCAGGGTGGGCGCCGGCGCCTCCCGGGTGCCGTACCAGGAGAGGAGAAGGTTGCCCGGCAGGGGGAGGCCGTCGGGCCCCTGGCGGGAATCCAGCCGGAACTCGAAGCGCAGGCCCCGGGGGAATTCCTGGGGCAGAGAGGCCACCACCCCGATGACGGGGATATCCACTCCCTCCAGGGCGCTGGGCAACTGCTCCGCCAGACGCCCCTGGGCCAGCCAGGCAGCCCAGGCCAGGCCGAAGGCCAGGCTCCAGGCGATCCAAACCATCCGGGCGCCCCGGCGCCAAGTCCTGGTCTTGGCCGGAGGCAGGCTGGCAGCGAGTACTGGCAATGCCAGCAGGCCAGCCACGACCCAGCCCAGGGGCCAATCCGGCAAGCGGGGAGCCAGTTGGACCAGGCCGACGCCGAGGGCAAAAGCGAGGATGGCACTATTCATGCCAAAAGCATACACGACACCACCGGGGCCGGGTGTCACCACCTGGTCTAGAATCCAGGCATGCGCAAGCATCTCAAACGCCACCTGCCGGACCATGAGCAGCTGCGGCAAAACCGCTGGCTGGCGCCCTTTGCCGACACCCTGCTGCACCCCCGGCTGTGGCACCTGAACCGCCACTCGGCCGCTGGTGGCGTGGCCGTAGGCCTGTTGTGCGGTCTCATTCCCGGCCCCTTCCAGATGCTCGGCGCGGCCATCCTGGCCACCCTGTTCCGGGTCAATCTGCCCCTGGCCCTGGTGACCACCCTGTACACCAACCCCTTCACCATCGTGCCCCTGTACCTGGTGGCCTATGAGCTGGGGCGCCTGGCGCTGGCCCAGCGCGGGGCCCATTTCGTGCCGCCGCCGGAGTTCGACTTCGGCCCGGGCTGGCTGCCGGATTGGCAGCATATTCACGCCTGGATCAATGCTTGCCTCGCCTGGATGCTGGGGCTGGGCAAGCCCCTGGGCCTGGGGCTGGTGCTGCTGGGCCTACTGCTGGCCTGCGCCGGATATGTTATTGTCCGTACGGCCTGGCGCCTGTACCTGATCCGCGCCTGGCATCTGCGCCGTCAAAAGCAGCGCCACCCAAAGTAGCGACGCCAAAAAAACAGCATCACCAAAACCAACAATCAAAATCCCATCGCCCATGACGTCCCGTTCCAGCACCCAGCCGCTCCAGGTACTCAATTACCTCTACGGCGCGCTCGGCATGCTGGCGGCGGTGCACCTCATCGGCACCCTGGGTTACCACTTCCTCACCGACGGTCGTTACAGCTGGTTCGACTGTTTCTACATGACCTTCATCACCGTCGCCACCATCGGCTTCGGTGAAATCATCGAAATGACCAACAACCCGGCGGCCCGGGTGTTCACGGTCTTCATCGGCATCCTCGGGGCAGGCACCCTGTCCTTCCTCTTCTCCACCGTCACGGTGACTTTGGTCGAATCGGATCTCAACGGCACGCTGCGGAAACGTCGTATGGAAAAAATGATCAAGAAACTCACCGGCCACTACATCGTCTGCGGCTTCGGCCGGGTCGGGCGCAACGTGGCCCTGGAACTGGAAGCTACCAACCGGCACTTCGTCGCCATCGACGAGGACCTGGAGGCCCTGGAAGCCCAGAAGGAAAAGAATCCGGGCCTGCTCTACCTGCATGGCGACGCCTCGGACGACGACATGCTGCTGCGGGCCGACCTGGCCGACGCCAAGGGGGTGTTTGCCGTCACCGGCGACGACTCGCGCAACCTGATGATCATCATCACCGTCAAGCAGCTCAATCCCGCGGTACGGGTGGTGGCCCGCTGCCAGGAAACGCGCAACGTGGAAAAAATGCGCAAGGCCGGTGCCGACGCCATTTTCGCCCCGGATCTCACCGGCGGCATGCGCCTCGCCTCCCTCATGGTGCGCCCCCATGTAGTGTCCTTCCTGGACGAGATGCTGAAGTCGGAAAACCGCCTGCGGGTGGAAGAAGTGCCGGTGCCGGCCCACTTCCCGCCCACGCCCCTAGGCAACCTCAAGCTGCGCAGCGCCGAGTACGTGCTCATCGCCGTGCGGGAGCGGGGCGACTGGGTGTTCAACCCACCCAAGGAATATGAACTGAAGCCGAGCTACACCATCGTCGCCATGGCCAGCCCCCTGGGCCGGGTGGAACTGGAAAACGCCCTGGTGGAAATGATCGGCTAAAGGGCTAAAGCCAGGAAGCAACCCAGGATGTAAAAAAGGCCGGGCTTGGTGCCCGGCCTTTGTTTTTTCCGGCCTGCTTATTCCGGACCCCCAGGCCCCCGGGCCCGGCAGCCCAAGCGTTCTACGCCAGATGGAAGCGGTTGATTTCCGCCTGCAGGGCCTCGGCCAACTGTTCCAGACGCTCGGCAGTGGCCGCGCTCTCGCTCACCGCACCGGTATTCTCCTCGGCCATCTGGGCGATGCGCTCGACGTTCTGGGCGATCTCGGTGCTGGCGGCGCTCTGCTCCCGCAGGGAGCCGGAAATATCCCGCACCATTTCCACCACCTGCTGGGCCCCCGCCTGGATCTGGGCCATGGCTTCCCCGGCCTGGCGCGCCAGATCCACCCCCTGGTTCACCCGACCCACGCCCTGCTCCATGCTGGTCACGGCATTGCGGGTACCGCCCTGGATGGCGTCGATCATGGCGGTGATTTCGTGGGTGGACTTGGCGGTACGCTCGGCCAGCTTGCGCACCTCGTCCGCCACCACGGCAAAACCCCGCCCCGCCTCCCCGGCCCGGGCCGCCTCGATGGCAGCATTCAGGGCCAGGAGATTGGTCTGGTCGGCGATTTCCTTGATCACATTGACGATGGCGGATATCTGCTCCGAATGGTGGCCCAGTTCCTCGATCAGGCCGGCGGAATGGCGCACGGTGTCGGCGATCTGCTCGATGCCGTCCACCACCGTGCCAACGATGGCGCCGCCCCGGGCCGATACCTCGCCGGACTGGGAAGACAGGGCATGGGCATCCTCCGCGTTCTTGCTGATGTGATCCACCCCCACGGTCATCTGTTCGATGGCCGCCGCCATGCTGGAGGCCGCCTCGCTCTGCTGCAGGGTGGACTGGCTGATCTGGCTGCTGGCGTCGGCCATGCTGCGGGCCGAATCGGAAAGCTGGTTCACGCTCTGCTGCACGTTGCGGATCAGGCCGCTGAAGGCATCGACGATTTCGTTGAAGCTGGCGGCCACCTGCTGCAGCTCATCCCGGGAGGCAAGGGAGATGCGGGCGGCCAGGTTCCCCTGGGCAATCGCGTGGGCGCTGCTGGAAAAGTCCTTGATGCAGGAGACGACGGCGAAATAGGCACCGGTGGAAAGATAGATGAAGGCCAGGACCATCAGCAGGGAGAGCCCCAGGTTCATGCGCAGATTGCGTTCGTCCCGGGCCTTGCGCTCGGCGATAAGGTGCTCGGCGGTGGGCAGCAGGGTCTCATACAACTGCTGATAGCCCTTGTCGATCACCGCCGTGGCCTGGGTGAAGTACTGGGCCGAGTCGGTGGCGAAGGTACCGGGGATGATGTCCTGGTTCACGATATTGACGATGCCCGTCACCGCCTCGTCCAGATCCTTGGCCGAAGCCGCCAGTTTGTCCTTGATCGCCGGGTTGTAGCGGGCCGTCTTGGTCAGGTTCAGGTCCAGGGCCTTGAGGGTATCGGCCACCTGGGCGGTGAGCACGCCCATATCCACCCGCTGGCTGTCGCTGATCTGCTTTTTCGCCAGGATGCCGGTGCCCTTGGCCCGGGTCTGGCCCAGGCGTTCGAGCATGGAGGGCAGTTTGACGATGGCCGTTTCCAGCAGGTAGTAGGAGCCCATTTCCGGATCCACGGTGAGGCCACTATCGTCGGCCACATCCACCTTGAACTGGAGCATGCGGGCGATGAGCCGGGTATGGGCGGCGACGTTTTCGCTGCCGGTCCAGGACAGACCCTCGTTCTGGATCAGCGCCCAGTCGGCACCGATGCGTTTCCAGGCCTCGCTGCCCGCAGCCTCGGGGGCCAGCTTGTCGCTCACCGTTTTCACGGCCGCCGCCACCTCCGCCGCCTTGGCGGCCTCCTTGGCCT
This sequence comes from Azospira sp., assembly GCA_035255085.1. Lineage (GTDB taxonomy): Bacteria > Pseudomonadota > Gammaproteobacteria > Burkholderiales > Rhodocyclaceae > Azospira. The sequence goes on from DATEZY010000030.1 coordinate 11,227, forward strand.
TGAGGCTGGCGTCGCCATTGATCACCCCGGCCGACAGGCCCCGATGCTGCTGGGTGTATTGCACCATCTGATCCAGGGGCAGAATGACCGTCAGGGCCGCCTGTTCCCGTTCGGCGAAATGGATTTGTTGTTGCAGCTGGCGCGCCAGATTGACGAAAAGCACGGCGATGGCCACCAGGGCCACCAGACCGATCAGGCCGAATTTCTTTGGGTAGGCCAGCCGGTTCATCAGGCCAATGGCTGGAGCAAAAAGCGTTTTCATTGTTATCCCTCTGCAAAAAAGCGGTCTGGACCGCCCTTTTTGCTCCCGCAATGGCCAGGCGGCCCCCTTACGTCGTGCTCGTTCCCTCTCCCGCCAGCACCCCGTCCTTCAGGCTCAAGGTGCGATCGGCCCGGGCCGCCAGGGCCGGGTCGTGGGTGACGATGACAAAGCCGGTACCTTGCTCCCGGCTGATTTCCAGCATCAGTTCAAACACCTGCTCCGCCGTGTGGCGATCCAGGTTGCCCGTGGGCTCGTCCGCCAGCACGCAGGCCGGCGCCGTTACCAGAGCCCGGGCGATAGCCGCGCGTTGGCGCTCACCTCCAGACAATTCCCCCGGCGTGTGGTTCAACCGGTGGCCCAGGCCGACCTTGGCGAGCACCGCCGCCGCCTGGCGTTCCGCTTCCTGCCGCGGCAGGCGGCGGATCAGCAGGGGCATGGCCACATTCTCCAGGGCCGTGAATTCCGCCAGCAGGTGGTGGAACTGGTACACGAAGCCCAGGTGCTGGTTGCGCCAGGCCCCCCGGGCCGCTTCGCCCATGGCGAAAGGATCGCGCCCCATGAGGCTGACGCTGCCCTGGCTCGGCGCATCCAACCCGCCCAGGAGGTGCAGCAGGGTACTCTTGCCGGAACCGGAGGTGCCGACGATGGCCACCCGTTCCCCGGCCTTGACCTGCAGCTCCACCTGCTCCAGCACCCGCACCTCGGCCTGGCCCTGGCGGTAGGTCTTGCCCAGCCCGGCGCAGGACAGTACCACGGCCGGCGCAGCGTTCACGTTCATCTCACTCATAGCGCAGGGCCTCCGCCGGATTGACCCGGGAAGCACGCCAGCTCGGATAGAGCGTGGCCGCCAGGGCGAGTACGAAGGCGATGCCGGTGACGCCGATGACATCGCCCCACTGCAATTCGGAGGGCAGGTCGGAGATGTAATAGACCTCCTTGGCCAGGAACTGGGTACCCAGCACCCGCTCCAGGAAGGGCACCACCACATCCACGTTGAGGGCCAGGGCGACGCCGCCCACCACCCCCAGCCCCAGGCCGATGACGCCGATGAGGGCGCCCTGGACCACGAATACCGCCATGATGCTGCCCGGGCTGGCGCCCAGGGTGCGCAGGATGGCGATATCGGCCTGCTTGTCGGTGACCGCCATGACCAGGGTGGAAACGATGTTGAATGCTGCCACCGCCACAATCAGGGACAAAATGATAAACATCATGTTTTTCTCAATTTGCACGGCCCGGAAGAAGTTGGCGTGGCTCCGGGTCCAGTCGGAAATATAGGCATCGGCCTGGATCATGGAGGCCAGGCCCCGGGCCACCCGCGGCGCCTGGAACAGGTCGTCGAGCTTCAGGCGCACGCCGGAAACGTTGTCGCCGAGGCGGTAGAGGGTCTGGGCATCCACCAGGTCGATCAGGGCCAGGCCCGAGTCGTACTCGTACATGCCAGCCTCGAAAATGCCCACCACCTTGAAGCTGCGCAGCCGCGGCACGACGCCGGCGGGAGTAACCGAGCCCTGGGGCGCGATCAGGGTCACCTTGTCATTGACGAAGGCGCCCAGGGCCCGGGCCAGCTCGCTGCCCAGGACGATGCCGAACTCCCCGGGCTTGAGGTCGTCCAGGCTGCCGCTTTGCATGTGACGGCGGAAATCCGCCACCTTGTCTTCCAGGTCCGGAATGATCCCCCGCACCATCACCCCCCGCACCTCCTGGTCCCGGGACAGCATGGCCTGGGACTGGACATAGGGGGCCGCGGCCTTCACCTCCGGATGCTGCAGGGCCTGGCGCCCCACCTCCAGCCAGTTGGGCAGCTCGCCGCCCATGCCGTTGATCTCGATATGGGAGGCCACCCCCAGGATGCGGGTGCGCAGCTCGGTCTGGAAGCCGTTCATCACCGACAGCACCACGATCAGCGCCGCCACGCCGAGGGCGATGCCGGCCATGGAAATGAGGGAGATGAAGGAAATGAAATGGTTGCGGCGCTTGGCGCGGGTATAGCGCAGGCCGATGCGTAATTCGTAGGGCAGTTTCATGCCGGGTGAGAGCCCGGCGGACCGGGGCGGAAAAGCAAAGGCGCTATGCTACACTTTTGCCCACTTTTGGCCACGCCGGGATCGCCTGACGGATGCCTACCGGGCACCTGCCGGGATTATTTTCCGGCCCTTGCCTCCCTCCAAGGTCCGCTACGGGAACCGGAGCGGGCGGAGTCCGTCAAATCCGCCCGCCACATCGACAATCCTCAAGTCTGCCCGCCCGGCCCGTTGCCCAGGCTCCCGGGCCAAGAACAACCGCGACATCACCCCATAAGCCACCCATCACCCCCATGCGCCTCACCCTGCTCAGTCCCGACCTGCTCTGGCCCGAACCGGAAGACGACCTGGCCTACGGCGCCCTGCCCCAAGCCACGGTTCCGGCCCTGGAAACCCTGCTCGCCCGGGGCCAGCTGGAGCGCCGTCCCGGACGGGCCCCGGAAGCCCTGCTGGCGCCCCTCTTCGGCCTGGAGCCGGAAGCGCCGCCGGCCCTCGCGGCCCTGCGCCTGCTGGGGGAAGAGCGGAGCGACTGCGACCTGGCCATCGAACATCAGCTCTGGCTCTGCGCCGACCCGACCCACGTGCGCCTGCACCAGGACCAGATGATCCTGGCCGATGCCGGCAGCTTCGACCTGAGCCATGAAGAAGCCCGGGACTTCGCCGCCGCCCTGAGCCAGCACTTTGCCGGCGAGGCCCACTTCCATGTGGCCGATGCCCGGCGCTGGTACGTGCGTCTCACCACGGACTGGGCCGCCGACCTGCCCCTGGACGTGACCCAGCCCCTGTCCGCCGTGGCCGGCCGCCGCCTGGAACTGCCCTCACCCCGGCAGCCCGCCGCCGCCCGCCTGCGGGCCTTGCTCAACGAAGCCCAGATGGTGCTGCACGCCCACCCGGCCAATACTGCCCGGGAAGAGCGCGGACTGCCGCCGGTCAATAGCCTGTGGCTGTGGGGCCCGGGCAAGCTGCCGATCCCCCTGAAGAGCCCCCTGGTGGGCCTGTGGAGCGACGATCCCCTGGCCCGGGGCCTGGCCCGGGCCGCCGGCGTGCCGGACCGCCCCCTGCCGACCGATGCCGCCGCCCTGCTCAAGGAAAGCGCCGCCGCCCCCACCGGCAGCCAACTGCTGGTGCACCTGCCCCAGTTGCAGGGCCCGGCCCGCTACCAGGAGCCGGAAGCCTGGCACCAGGCCCTGCTCGGCCTGGAACAGGACTGGTTCGCCCCCCTCCTCGCCGCCCTGGGACGGGGCCAGATCACCGAACTGACCCTGGCCGCCAGCGGCAGCTACGGCCTGCTCACCTGGCAGCTGCGCTCCCTGGACCGCTGGAAGCTGTGGCGCCGGCCCCTGGCCCTGCAAGCCCTGGCCCGCCAGCTCAGCGCCACGCCTAACAATTAAGCTAACAACCAAGCCAGCCACCGCGCCAAGCCCTAAAAGCAACGCCGCCCCAGCCGCGCCCCGCCATCACAAAACAGCCATGACCAAACTGATTTCCCGCCCCGTTCCCTCCCGCGTCCAATGGCAGCTGGAGCAGCAGGGGCTGCATCCCCTGCTGGCGCGCATCTACGCCTCCCGCGGCATCCAGAGCCGGAACGAGCTCGACTACGACCTCAAGACCCTGCTCCCCCCGGCCGCCCTGACCCACGCGGAAGATGCAGCGGTGTTGCTGGCCGACGCCATCGAGGCCGAGGCGAAAATCCTCATCGTCGCCGACTACGACTGCGACGGGGCCACCGCCTGCGCGGTGGGTGTGCGCGCCCTCCGGGCCTTCGGCGCCGACATCAGCTACCTGGTACCCAACCGTTTCACCTACGGCTACGGCCTGTCGCCGGAAATCGTCGCCCTGGCCGCAGAACAGCACCCAGACCTGATCGTCACCGTGGATAACGGCATCGCCAGCATCGAGGGGGTGGAAGCCGCCCGCCAGCTGGGCATCGCCACCCTCATCACCGACCACCACCTGCCCGGGGACAGCCTGCCCGAGGCGGACTGCATCGTGAATCCGAACCAGCCCGGCTGCGCGTTCCCGAGCAAGAACCTGGCCGGGGTCGGGGTGATGTTCTACGTCATGCTCGCCCTGCGCGCCGAACTGCGCCGCCGCGGCGCCTTCGCCCCCCACACCGAGCGCCCGGAGCCCAACCTGGGCAGCCTGCTCGACCTGGTAGCCCTGGGCACCGTGGCCGACGTGGTCAAGCTGGACCACAACAACCGGGTGCTGGTGGCCCAGGGCCTAAAGCGCATGCGGGAAGGCAAGCTCACCCCGGGCATCCGCGCCCTCTTCCGCGCCGCCGGCCGCAGCCCGGCCCAGGCCTCGGCCTTCGACCTGGGCTTTACCGTCGGCCCCCGGCTCAACGCCGCCGGCCGGCTCTCGGACATGAGCCTGGGCATCGAATGCCTGATCACCGACGACGACGCCCGGGCCAGCAACATCGCCCAGGAGCTAGACCAGCTCAACCGGGAACGGCGGGAAATCGAGGCCGGCATGCAGGAACAGGCCCTTATCCATCTGGAAAGCTTCGATGTCAGCGAGAGCGGTGCCGGCATCGCCCTGTTCGATCCGGAATGGCACCAGGGGGTGGTGGGCATCCTCGCCTCCCGCATCAAGGACAAGCTGCACCGGCCGGTATTCGCCTTCGCCCGGGGCGACAATGGCCAGATCAAGGGCTCGGGCCGCTCCATCCCCGGCCTGCACCTGCGGGACGCCCTGGACCTGGTATCGAAGCGCTCCCCGGGTATCCTGCTGCGCTTCGGCGGCCACGCCATGGCCGCCGGCGCCACCCTGATGGAAGCCGATTTCGAACGCTTCAAGGCCCTGTTCGCCCAGGTGGCCGACGAACTGCTCAACCCGGCCGACCTGACCCGCACCCTGGAAACCGACGGCGGCCTGGAGACCGGCTACATTTCCCTGCAGGTGGCCCAGATGCTGGCCGGGGAAGTCTGGGGCCAGGGCTTCCCGCCGCCCCTGTTCGAGGACGTGTTCGAGGTAGAAAGCCAGCGGGTGCTCAAGGAAAAGCACCTCAAGCTGCGCCTGAAGAAGGACCGGGCGGTGCTCGAAGCCATCCAGTTCAACTTCACCGACGCCCCGGGCCGGCAGGCCCGCCTGGCCTACCGCCTGACGGTCAACGACTACAACGGCGTGCAGACTCCCCAGCTGATGGTGGAGCACTGCGCTCCGGCCTGAGGCCTCCCCCCCATGCCATGGCCCGGTTTCAGCCGGGCCATGGCGCCGGACCTGCCGGAACTTCCCCATCCCTTTCGCCTGGCGCCAATTGGACTATATTGGGTGAATGGATATTCCCGCTGCCCCTGGCGCCGGGAATAATCCTCGCCACATGGATCGCAGCGCACATTGATGTCGTTCTCCCACTCCGGGCCATAGCGAGGGTCGCGGAGCACAGAGTAACGGGGAGCTTCCGAGGAGGCGTAATGGCACGCTTGGGTATCCTCCGCAGCGTGGGCCGACTGTCCGCCGTTGTGCTGCTGGCGGCCAGCCTGGCCGGCTGCGACCCCATCAGTCTCACCATGCTGGGCGTCGGCACGGGTGCCGGGGTGGCCCACCAGATGGGGGGGCTGGCCTACAAGACCTTTGCCGAACCCCTGCCCAAAGTTAAGCAGGCGACCCTGGCGGCCCTCAACCGCATGGCCATCAAACCCGGCAGCGCCGAAAAAACCGACATCGGCCAAACTATCCACGCCAAGGCGGCGGACCGCAGCATCGACATCGAACTTGAATCCGTCACCCCGTCCACCACCCGCATCAAGGTGGCGGTGCGGAAGGATGGCGGCTTGGTCATGGATTCGGCCACGGCGGTGGAAATCATCGTGCAGACCGAGAAAATGCTGGGCGGCGGCGTGAGCTGAACTCAGGGAGAAAATGACTTAAGCAGCAAAGGAGTTTGGCCATGGCAACCCCGATCCGTTCCTTCCTCAGCATCACCCTGCTGGCCCTGGCCAGCGCTGGCGCCCTCGCCGACACCCTCGGCATCGAATCCCGACGGCTCGATAGCCTGGCCGCCAACCAGGGCGAAACCCGGGTGAGCAACAGCATTGCCGGCGATTTCACGGCCTTCGCCGGCTCCCCGGAGAATGCAGACAGCCTGGTGCAAGGCCTGCGCAACGGCGCCAGCATCAACCTCACCGATCCCGCGGCGCTCCCGGGAACTCCGTCGGGCCTGAGTTTCACCTCGCCCACCCGGCCCATAGGTTACGGCAACATTTTCATTTCCCTGTCCCTGGCGCAAAAGCAATTGGCCGCCCTGGGCATCACCAACCCTACCCCGGCCCAACTCCAGGCAGCCCTCACTGGCGGCACCGTCCTCACCGCCACGGGCCCGGTCACCCTCAAGGGCATTCTGCAAATGCGGGCTGATGGCATGGGCTGGGGCAAGATCGCCAACACCCTGGGCTTCAAGCTGGGCAGTGTGGTGAGCGGCCTCAA
>DATEZY010000031.1:0-8034 GCA_035255085.1 Azospira sp.
CCCAGGCGGCCGTCGGCGCGCAGGGGGTTATCCAGGTTGCGGTGGCTCACCGCCGTGCAGCGCAGGCCTGCTTCGGACCATTCCTCTACCCGTTCCAGCAGGCACATGCTGCCCTGGTGGGGAATATGGGCGGCGATCCACGCCTTGTCCGGCTGGGCTAGCAAGGCGTCACCTCCACCCCCAGGCTCAGGGGGGGCAGGTAGTCGAGCACGGCACTACCACCGCCGGCCTCACCGCTTTGACCCAGCCTGGCCAGCAGGTCCAGCAGGGGCAGGCCGCGCAGGGCGGGAATGTCCCGGCGCAGGGCTTCCAGGGCCGGATCGGCCATGGGCGTGGCGGCGGGCGCGTCTTCGACCAGGGTCACGGCGATGCGCGCCAGGGCCTGGGGGCCGGGCCGGGGGCCCAGCAGCAGGGCGATGCCGCCGGCGTCGGGAATGGGGCGCAGGGCGTGCAGGGGCTCCGGGTATTCGGTGTCGTAGGCCACCAGTAGCACCGGCACGTCGCTCCCGGGCAACTGGGCCAGGGCCTCGATCAGGCCGGCACCGAAGCCGGCGTCGTAGGCGCATAGCACCTGGGTCGGTCCCATGGCGCCGGTGGCGATGTCCCAGTAGCCGGCAGCGGTGTTGTGCACCGAGTTGTGGAAACGGGTCGGCGACACCTGGCGGTCGTCCGAGGCCAGGGTCTCGCACAGGGCGTGGCAGTTGTGGCCATCGCCGGTAGAGGCGGAAAACACCGTGGTCAGGGCCGCCGCGTCGGCGCCGCCTTGCTCAACGGCTTCCAGGCCCAGGCCGATGGCGAGCTTGACCACCCGGCTGGCCCGGCGCCTTTCCGCCGGCGGCAGCAGGAGCGGGGCGGGCAGCAGGCTGGGGGCCGGGGCATAGGCCGCTTCCCCCCGCAGCACGGCGGCAGCGGCGGGCCAGTTCTCCAGGCCCGGGGCGATGACGCCGATGCCTTCGATCCAGGCATTCAGGACCGGGGCGCTCATTGGGCCAACCCCAGGAGCAGGCTGCAATTGCTGCCGCCGAAACCAAAAGAGTTGCTCAGCACCCGGCCCAGGGGGGCACGACGGTTGGCCAGCAGGTAATCCAGGGGTAGGGCCGGATCCACCACCTCGGTTCCGGCGCTGCCCGGCAGCAGGCCGTTGCCCAGGGCCAGGCCGCAGATGGCCGCTTCCACCGCACCGGCCGCCCCCAGGGTGTGGCCGGTGGCGCCCTTGGTGGAACTGCAGGGGGTGGCATTGCCGAACAGGCCGGCCACCGCCTTGCCTTCCGCCGCATCGTTGCTCGGGGTGGCGGTGCCATGCAGGTTGATGTAGTCGATGTCGTCCGGCTTCAGGCCGGCGGCCTCAAGGGCGGCGGCCATGGCCAGGCGGGCACCGAGGCCTTCGGGGTGGGGCGTGGACATGTGATGGGCGTCGCTGGATTCGCCGCAGCCGAGGAGCAGCAGCGCATCGCTATCGAGGGAATCGGGGCAGCGCTCGAGCAGGGCGTAGGCCGCGCCTTCGCCGACGGAAATGCCGTCCCGGCTGGCGTCGTAGGGGCGGCAGGGCCGGGGCGAGGTGAGCTGCAGGGAGCTGAAGCCGTAGAGGGTGGTGAGGCAGAGGGAATCGACGCCGCCGACCAGGGCTGCGTCGATCAGGCCCAGGGCCATCATGCGGGCGGCCTGGGCGAACACTTTGGCGGAGGAGGAGCAGGCGGTGGATACCACGCTGGCCGGCCCGTCCAGGCCCAGGTGGTCGCGCAGGAAGGCGGCCACGGAATAGGTGTTGTGGGCCCCACGGTAGGGAAAGTCCGCCGGCAAGGCGCCGCTGACCGGGTCCCGCTGGCGGAAGGCCAGTTCGGTGCTGAGGATGCCGGCGGTGCTGGTACCGAGAAAGAGGCCGACACGGCGCCGGCCGTAGCGGGCGATGGCCGCCCGGGCTGCTTCCTCCATGCCGTCGGCCTGGAGCCCGAGCAGGGCCAGGCGGTTGTTGCGGCAGTCGTATGCTTTCTGCAGGGCCGGGGGCAGGGCCACTTCGTCCAGGCCCCCCACCTCGCCGATCCAGGTCGGGATATCGACGGTCTCGAAGTCGCAGGGCTTGAGCCCGCTGCCCTGGCGCTCCAGGGCGGCCAGGGTGGCCTCCAGCCCCCGCCCCAGGCAGGTGGTGGCGGTATAGCGGGAGAGCAGCAGGGGTGTCGAGCGGGGAGCGGTCACGGCTGGAAAACAGTGAAAAAGGTCGCGGATTTTACCATGGGGCCCGGTGGCCTCAGTGCGAGCGTCATGGCGGCCCGGGGCCATTCTGCCGTCTGGCCTCGCCGTTATTCCGCTCAGTGCGCCGGTAACAACTCCTCCAGGGAGCGGGATTTCAGGCCGGCGGCCGCCAGGTCGGCCAGCAGCAGGGGCAGCACTTCCAGCACCATCGGCCGTCCCGTCGGGGTCAGCCCCGGGTTGCCGTCATGGAGCAGGAGGATGTCGCCAGGGGCCAGGTTCCGGGTGAGGCGTTGCCGCACCAGGGCCGGGTCGCCGCTGCGGGTGTCGTAGCCGCGCCGGGTCCAGCTTGCCAGGTGCAGGTCGTGGCGGGCCAGGATCGGTTCCAGGAAAGGGTTGCGTAGCCCGGCCACGGCACGGAAAAAGCGCGGCGCACGGCCCAGGAGCTGGGCCAGGGTGTCTTGGGCCTCGGCCACTTCCCGGGCCATGGCGCCGGGGCCGAGCAGGGCAAAGCGCTTGAGATGGCGCTGCGTGTGGTTTTCCACCGAATGGCCCCGGGCCTGGATTTCCCGCACCAGGGCGGGCTGGCGCGCCGCCTGATCACCGATGCAGAAGAAGCTGGCCCTTGCGTCGGCCGCCTCCAGCAGGTCCAGCACCCGGGGGGTGATTCCGGGGTGGGGGCCGTCGTCGATGGTGAGGGAGACGAAGCCTCCAGTGGCAGCCTCGGGGGGCAGTCGGGTCAGGTTGGGGCCCAGCAGGCGGCTGCGGGGCAGCAGGCCGGCGACGGTCAGTAGGGCGTGGTCTGCCGCCACGGCAGCCAGGGCTGCCGGCCACAGCTGGGGCGCCAGGGCCAGGCCGGCGCCGGCCGCACCGTGTACGGCCAGACTCCAGGCGAGGGTCGGGGTGGGGCGCCAGGGACGGGACATGGTCAGGAATCCAGACTCAGGCTAGCCAGGGGCCAGCGAGGAAATCCGCCCACAGGGCGGACCACACCGGCCAGTCGTGGCCGCCGGGGCGGGTGTGGATGGAGTCCCGGGGCAGGGCGGCGGCGAGCTTGGCCATGCCCGGGGCGAAGCGATCCTCCCTGCCGTAGCCGTAGAACAGGGGCAGCCCGGCGGGCGGGGTGCGCAGCCAGTGCCAGACACGGAATTCCGGGTCCGCCAGCTCCTCGGAGGTCGGCTGCCAGTACTCCAGGCCGCCGGCAGCGTCGATGGCGGCGGCGGTGATGCGGCTGCCCGGGTAGGGAGCGAGCAGGCACAGGCCATCCACCTGGCTTCCTGGGGACCCATGGTTCCATTGGTCAGCGGCATGCGCCAGGGCAAAAAAGCCGCCGAGGGAAATGCCCCCCAGCCACAACCGGCGGTAGGTTGCCCGGGCCGGCGCGATGACTTCCTGCTGCAGGGCCGTAAGGGCATCGGCGGCGGTGAGTTGTTCCAGTTCCAGGGCCGGCAGCAGCAGGGTGGCGTCATGGCCGGCCGCCGCCAGGGCCTGCTCGAAGCCGGCACTGCGGAACTGCTCCGGCTTAATGTAGGCGCCGGGGAGCAGGATGATGGCGGTGTTGTTGGTGGTGGCGCTCATGGAGCCGGGGATCGGCCGGACTGGGGCGAGAGGATGGCCGCCAGGATCAGGGCCAGGATGGCGCCGGGGCCGACGGTGATGCCTAGGGCGTGGAGTACCGGCACGTTGGAGAAGGCCAGGGCGCCAAAACCGATAACGGTGGCGACGTTGGCGATGAGCAGGGAGGCCAGGGTGGCGGGCGCGACGGCGCCCGGTTCCCCAGCGCCAGCGTGGCCGACGAAGAACAGGGCGTAGTTGGAGCCCACCGCCACGATCAACAGCATGCCGATGAGGTGTAGCAGGGTGAGGGCCTCGCCGGCCAGGGCCAGGCCGGCGATCACCATCAGCACCGATGCCACCAGGGGCGCCAGCACCCGCAGCAGTCTGGCCGGGGAGCGCAGGGCCAGGGCCAGCAGCAGGACGATGGCGACGAAGCCGGCCAGGGAAAGGAGGATGGCCTCGTGCAGATAGGTGACGTAGAGCCGGGTGGATTCCCCCTGGAGGTCCAGGAACAGGGCATGGGACTGGCCGGCCCGGGCCAGGGCCGGCTGGATGGCCTCGGGGCGGAGAGCAGTAGCGGCAGTACCAGCGGCGCTCTCACCACTCCGCAGGGGCAGCAGGGCGACCCAGTCGTGCTGCCGTTGCAGCAGCAGGGCATCCACGGCCAGGGCCAGGGTGCTGCCTTCGAGGTCGGCAGCGGTTAGCAGGCGCTGCTGCCGAGCCTCTTCCACGGCATCAAGGAAGGGAGCAAGGCGTGCTGCCTGCAGGGGCAGGCCGTCTAGGGCGGCGGGCAGGCGCCGGGCGAGTTCCTGGCGTTCCGGGAGGGCCTGCTGCCGCGCCCGCTGGGCGGCGATGCTGGGCAGATAGCGGGCGGGGGAGTCAAAGCCGGCGATGACGCCGCTCTCGACCAGGGGCTGCAATTCGGCGCCGATGCGCTCGGCCGCTGCCAGGGCAGCTTCCCGATCCGGGGCTGGCACCGCCACCAGGTAGCGCATGTCCGGGGCACCCAGTTCGGCGCGCAGGGATTGGTCCAATTGCTGGGCTGCCGGCGGAATCGGGCTGAGGCTGGACAGCCCGGTGGCCCACAGGCCGTCGCGGTGCAGGCCAAGCACCGCCAGGGCAGCCAGAGAGAGCACTGCCACCAGCCAGCGCAGGCGGTCCAGCCTTGCCGTGCGTGCTCTTAATTCGACCAGGCTGCGGCCCAGGCCACTAATGTCGCGGATGCGAAAGCCCCGGGGCAGCAGCAGGGGCAGGACGAAGCGGGTGACGGCGGCGGCGGCGATGAGGCCGCTGATGGAATAGAGGCCCAGCTGGGCCAGGCCGGGGAAGCCGGAAAACAGCAGGGAGGCGAAGCCGCAGACGGAGGTCAGCACCCCCAGGCGGATGGTGGGCCAGAAGCGGCTGCGCCAGTCCGCATCGTTGCCCGCCTCACCGGAGGCCCCCGGCTGCTGGGACTGGACGAAATAGTAGATGGTGTAGTCCACCGCCTCGCCGATCAGGGTGGTGCCAAAACCGATGGTGATGCCATGGACCGTGCCGAAGCCCAGGCTCACGGCGGCGATGCCGGCCAGGGCGCCGGAGGCCACCGGCAACAGGCCCAGGGCCAGGGCCGTGGCGGAGCGGTAGATCAGCAGCAGCAGGGCGACGATGCCGACGGTGCTGATGAGGGAGAAGCGGGTGACGTCGGCACGGATGGTTTCCCGGGCATCCACCGAGAACACCGGGGCGCCGGAGACCACCAGGCGGGCATCGGCGATGCCCAGGCGAGCGGCGGCACTGCCAAAGTCGGCGCGGAGCCGGGCCAGGGTCTGCTCCTGGGCATCGGTGTCGGAACCCTCGGCCCGGGTCTGGGCCATGAGGATGGCCCGCTTGCCGTCCCGGGAGACCCACACGCCGCCCTGCAGGACCGGGCCTCCGTTGCTGCCCAGGTCGCCAAGCAGGGCGACCATTTCCCCGGTAGGGTCCTGGGTCAGCAGTTGCTTGAGCAGCAGGCCGGCGGGGGAGGCGAGTAGGTCGATGCTGTTGCCGATGGCCTCGTGCAGGCCCGGGATGCTGAAATGCTCCGCCGTTACGGCCGGGCTCAGCAGATAACGGTGGGAGAAAAGGATTTTCCGGTCCTTTTCCAGCACGGCGGCGTCGCCGTTGCGCACCGAAACGAAATCGCCGCTGGCTTCCATCCGTTGGGCCAGGGCCTGGGACAGGCGGGCGCGGGTACTCGTGTCATCATTGCTACCATCGCCGCCTTCGATACCGAGCAAGAGGGTGCGGGACAATACCCCCTGCTTGAGCTGATCCACCAGCAACTGCTGCTGGGGCGTCGGGCTGCGCGGCAGGAAGGCCGACATGTCGGCGGTGAACTGGCTGCGCCCGACGATGGCCAGGCAAGCGGCCAGGGCCACGAGCCAGAGCAGCAGGGGAAGGGGGAGGCGCTGCGTCATTTGCCGTCGAGGGGCTCGATGTTCATCACCATGCGGTCGCCGTCGGCTTGCAGGTATTCGATGGAGAGCACCTGGTTGCGGCTGCCGCTGACGTTGATGCGGCTGACCAGGGTGGCAATGCGGGTATCGCTGGGCAGCAGGTTGAGGGTCCAGTGCTCCTCGTTGCCAAACAGGCGCAGGGCGTAGCTGCGTTCCAGCACTTCCCGCTTGCCGGCCAGGGTGCCGCGGATGCTATCGACGAAGGCCACCACCTCCGGGCGGTCGGCCAGGCGCAGGGTGTATTTCTGCTTGCCCCGTTCGACGATCAGGGTGTCGCCGTCAAGCAGCAGGTATTCGGGCTTGGGCTGCAGGGTGCGCTTTTCCAGGCGATCGGGAGGGCTGTAGAAGAGCTCCCCGGAGGCGGACAGGGGCTTGTCCAGGACGGCCAGGTATTTCTTCTCGGTGAACAGGGCATGGCCGCCCTTGTGCCGGGCCAGGTCCTGCATCAGCTGGGACAGGTCCCAGGCCTGGGCGCTGCCGGCGGCGAGGAACAGGGCCAGGGTGGCGAGGCGGAGCAGATGGGAAAGTTTGGAGACGGGTCGCATCATGGCTGGTGCCAGAAATCGAAAAAGTTGAACCAGTTGTAGGGAGCCTGGCGGCAATAGTGTTCCAGGCGCTGCACGTAGCGGCGCTGGGCCGCTTCCATGGCGGCGTCGCGCCCGGTCCGCTCCACCCTGGAAAAATCCGCCAGGAGTTCGAACTGGACGTGGTAGCGCCGCCCGCCCAGGTAGAGGCCGGTCATCAGCAGCACCGGGCGGCGCAGCATGGCGGCCATGCGCCAGGGGCCCAGGGGAAAAGCGGCGGGGGCGCCGAGAAAGTCGATCAGCCGCGCCGGGTCGCCGCCGATGCTGCGGTCGGCCAGCATGCCCACCAGGTGGCCTTCTTCGATCCGGGCCTGGGCCTGGATCATGGATTCCATGCGGCCCAGAGGAATGATGTCCTGTACCGCTGCCGGATTGATGGCGGCCAGGGCGGCGTTGATTTTGCGCGCGTTTTCCTCGTACATCAGCATGGAGACGGCGAAGCCGCCCTGGCTGCGGCCCAGGCAGCGCATCACCTCGAAACTGCCCAGGTGGGCGCCCATCAGCAGCAGGCCGCGGCCGTCGGCGCAGGCGGCGTGGATCGCTTCCTGGCCCTCCACCTCGATGTCGAACTCGCTCCAGCGGCCGTTGAGCAGGTAAATGCGGTCATGGATGGTGCTGGCGAAGGCCAGCACGTGGCGGTAAACGTCGGCCAGGCGCGGCGGCCGCCCCAGGGCTCGGGCCAGGTATCGGCGGCTGGCGCGGCGGGCGGCGGGGGCAAAAAGGGTGAAGTAGGCGGCGATGAGGTGCAGCACCCAGCGGCTGGCGCGGCGGCCGCTGGCGAGGGAGAGGGCGGTCATCAGGCGCAGCAGAACCTGGTTGCTGCGTTCCTGGCGCTCTTTCCAGGTGGCGTCGGCGAGCGGGGCAGGGGCCGGGGAGGTCATGCCGGGGCCGAATCCGCAAGCGGGGACGGGGTGTGGACCTGCACGCTGGCGGAGGCCGCCAGGCGCTCCCCGGCGTGGATGTCCACCTGCACCCCATTGGCGCCCCGGGGCTGGAAGGTGAAGGTCAGGGTTTCCCCCGGCGCCACTGGGCTGAGGAACTTGGCGGCTCCCAGGCGGCAGGCGCTGATCGGCGTGCCCAGAACCTGCCCGAGGAAGATCAGGGCCTGGTCCAGCAGCACCACGCCCGGCGTGATGGGGCGGCCGGGAAAGTGGCCGGGAAAGGCCGGGTGGTCGACTGGCACAGTCCACGTCATGGGCTTCATGCCGGGTCTCCAGCTGTTTCGCTAG